>PBOD01000248.1 GCA_002724215.1 Gemmatimonadota bacterium
CTGCTAGGCTGACGGTCCGGATCGGGGTACGCCCCTTCGCTCATTCTCGCCGCACATCCTGTGCGGCTCCGCGACCTACTTGCCCACCCGCAGCTAGAACTTGTGCTTCCGCAGCAACACCGCCCACACGTACCACCGCAAATAATCCTTGCCGCCCTTTAGCATGCTGAACTTCGACTTGCCCGCCGTCCGCCCCTTCCACACCGTCGGCACCTCTGCGATCTTCGCCCCGCGCAAAAACGCCTTTACCGTAATCTCCATCGAACAGGCGAAACCCGCCTCCTCGATGGGAATATTCTTGATGATCTCGCTGCGGTACATTTTAAAAGCATTGGTCGCATCGTGGGTCGGCACGCCCACCAGGCGCCGCAATGACAGCCCCACGAAGCGCGACAGCGCCCCTTTGACCTCGCTGTCCTCCTGTTGCTTGCCACCCCCCGGCATATAGCGGGAGCCGCACACCACATCGTAGCCCTCGACGATCTTCTCGTACATCGGCTCCAGCGTCTGCGGGTCGTCGCACAAATCGGCCATCATCGTCACGATCGCGCCGTCGCCGGCAGCAGCGTAGCCCACCTTCAGCGCGTTGCTGAAGCCGCGCGGGCCCTCGTTGTTGACCACACGCACGTTGGAATGCTGCTCACCGAAGCGCCGCACTATCTCCTCGGTGCTGTCGGTGGAGTGGTCGTTGACCACGATCACCTCGTGCGACAGGGCTACCTCGGCCTCGACGCGCGTGAGCGTCTGCTCGATGATATCCTCCTCGTTGAGTGCAGGTATGACGATATAGAGCATCGGCTGGTCGGTTGAATCCAAAAATCGCTTCCCCTGATTTCGGCTACTCGGCGATCCGATAGCCCACAACTCCGTCCCGTTCGTAAAACTTTACCAGCGGCAGCCCCGTTTCCAGATAGCGTCGGATCGGCGGATACTCGCTATAGGGTGGGTGCACAAATACATAGCCCAGGTCCACCGCATCGACCAACCCCCGCAAGGGCGAGGACAGCGGAGCCCGCTGCGCGATCTGCCGCTCTACAGAAGTGTCGGCGAGAAAATTGCGCACGGACGCGTCGCGCATCAGCCGCGCGAGGACGAAGTCCGGCAAGTGCTCTAAAAGCTCCCGCATTTGCGCCCGGATAAAGGGTCGGCGCGCGGCGGTGGGCGAATGGGGCGCCGGCAATTCCTCCTGCAATGCCAGCAACACGCCGAGCCCGGGCAACGCCGCCATGCGCTGTAGCTCGTCTTCGGGCATCCGCGAGGCAAAACCGCCGAGCAGGCGCTTGCCATGGACAATCTGGTAGAGTTGTTGCCGGTCGAGGCTGCGACCGGTGCTACCCCAGCCGGTGCGCCAGCCCAACGGCACCTCCAGCACCACTTTGTCGCCGGGGTCGCCGGCGATCTCGGCATAGGCGCCGGGTATGTCGACCGGAGCCACCGGATAGGGCACTCTAAGGTACTCCAGGCCAATCAATAAGACAATTGCCGCCGTCCGCCGGGCCGGCCACCGCGCCCGTTGTAGCCAGTAGCGCAGACCATAGGCGGCCAGCACTGCCAATCCCAACGCAACCATGATATCGAAGCGGGCGGCCACCCGGGCGCCCTTAATCAGCGGCAGATAGCGCACGACGACATAGGGCAACGGCACGGCGAAGCGCACGGGGCCGAAGCCGAAGACGAATTCCCCGCCGACGTGCAAAAGCGGCCCCAGCGACAGCAAGAAAAAAAATAGCGTCAGCCACAACCAGGGCCGCACCCCGAGATCGCCGCGCAATCGCAACATACAGGTCGCCGCCAACCCCAGCACCGCGAAGCCAGCGAAGACCGTGCCCTCTACCGCGTTGCCGCCGGAAAAAGCCCCGTAGAGCTCAGCGCCGATATCGCCGTAGAGCAAACTCCCCGGCGGTGGGGTGACGAAGGCCAGCAAATCCGCCCCCAATTTGGCCGCAGCCCCCCATCCACCATAGATATAGCTGCTCTGCGCCGTGCCGAAGAGTACCCACAAAATCGGCGCGAAACCCACCGCGGCCACACCGCCCATCAGCGCGAAGGGCATCAGGAAGGACGAGTCGAGAATCTCGCCCCGGTTTTGCAGCAAGCACCATCCGAGATAAAATGCAGTGAACAACGTCAAATAAATGAGGTAGTAGTACTCGCAATAGGCCGTCAGCAACAGACACGCGGCGCCACCCAGAGCCCACTTGCGCTCGCGGGTCTCCAACAGGCGGATCAGACATAGCGCGTAGAGCGGCATCCACTCGCCGCTCAGATAGTTCAGATGCCCGGTACCGCGGGTCAGCATATAGGGGCTGAAGGCGTAGACCAATCCCGCCAGCCACGCGGCGCGGGTATCGCCGGTCAGATGCCGCGCCAGCAGATACATGGTCCAGCCGGACAGCGCAAAGGTGCCCAGAATCAGCAGATTGTAGGCGGTCCAGGCCGTGGTGAACCACTGCAGCGGAATCGCGATAAAGGCTTTGAGGAATACGAAGGCGTGGAAGGCCAGCGACGCGCCGTGCGGGGCGAAGATATAATCGCAAAAAAGTGGCGAGATCCCCGCCGCAAGCGCCTGCTGCATCCACCACAGGTTCCAGATGTAGACCGGCACGTCGCCCTCGACCTCACCGGGCACGTGGGTCGTCAAGTGCAGGACCAGCGGGTAGGTGAAAACCAGGCTGCAGAGCAGGTAGGACAGCGGGACGGACAACGAAAGGCGTCGAATCACGGGTACCGACTGGACTGGGGGGAATGAGCGGCGCCTAGCAAGTATAGATACGCCCCTTCAAAAGAGGCAAGCTACTTCAGGAAGCGCAGCACGTAGGTCGGCACGGTCTGGTCCTGCCACAGCGCTTCGAAGCGGTCGCGGTATTCGTTGACCGCCGGCACCAGGTGCTGCACGGTCTGCGGAAAGCCCAGACTCTCGAGCACCACGTAGTCCACGTTTTCGCGCTCCATGTGCGCCAGCACCTCGTCGGGCGCCGCAAAGGGAAAACCAACGCAGCGGCGGCCCGAGATGATATACATCCAGTAGCCTTTGCGGCAGAGCACCACCGCATCCTCGGACGCATTGGCCTTGAGCCACTGGCCAGCCTGGTAGTAGCGGCTCCACTGCGGAGGATAGTCGGCCTGCGAATAGTCGGCGAGGCGTTTGGCGCCGCCGGGCAGGGGTAAGACATAAATCAGCAGCAAGACCCAGACGAGATATTTGCCGGCGTCTCCTGCGCCGCCACCGCGCGCCACCAGCGCGTCGCGTAGTTGCAACACCACCCACACTTGCAAAAACACCAACACCGGCACGATCGGTACCAGAAAGCGGTCGCCCGGCCACGGCCACAACAGCACCACGCCGACAAAAAACGCGGCGTAAATCAGCAAGAGCTGATGGTCCCCGCGCTTGATGCACAGCACCGTCGCCGCGACCGCTAAACCGATCAACAGCAACGAGGCCGGATGAAACAGCGTCTCGGCCCCGGTGAAATAGGGCACCAGCGTATTGGGCAGCTCTCTGGTCAGATAAAGCCCCAATTGCCCGAAGAAGCGCTCGACAAAGCCTCCCAAGTCGAGCAGACCGCGCTCGGGATGGTAGGGATTGACCATGAATAACTGCTTGATATACACGCCCCCGCCGCCGACCGCCCGATTGCGCAAAGTCCACGGCAGCCAGCAGATAAAAGCCGCCGCGGCGAAGACCAGGCCACGGCGAAAATCGCGGCGCAACAGCAAATAGACGATAATCGCCGCCACCAGCGTGATGCCAGCAGTGCGGATATAATAGGCCCACAGCGCGCAGAAGAAACCGCCGATCAACCACCCATTGCCCTTGATCCCCTCGCGCGCGATCCCCCGCTCTACCAGCCACAGCGCCAGCAGCGAAAAGGTCAGATAGGGCGCCTCCGACATCACCTGGTGCGAATAGTGCAAAAGCAGCGGGCCGTAGACAATCCCATCGGGTCCGTGGGTCAGATAGCTCTTGCCCGCCGCCAGGCTCAACACCACCGTCGCCAGTGCCGGTAGCGCGCCCGCTTTTTCTTTTACCAACTGGTAGAGCACCGCCATCCCCGCTGCGAAGAGCACCAGCACCCAGACCTTCATCGGCACCCAGTCGCCCGGAAACAACCACTCAAACGGCGCCAACAGCAGCGGAAAGGCGAAGGGATACTTGGTCGCCGGCTGCGGATCGGGCGAGTTGATGTGCACCAGGCCCTCGCCGGCGGCCATGCTCCGCGCCAGGGTGATGAATTCGGTGTTGTCACCGCTCAAAGACAACTTGGCATCGAAGGTCCAGACGCCTAAGAACAGCGTCAGCAGCGCCACGGCCGCCGGCACAGTCCACTGGCCCTGCGGGCCGTCGGCGTAGGTACAGAAGCGGTCTAACGGTGAACTTTTTGGAGGGGATTCAGCGGCGGGCAGATCTTGCTTTTTGCCCTTGCGATGTCGCTCTTTCATAGGGATGAAAGGAACGGCGAAAGGTATTACTGGTCAAGCCCCAGACGATCTTTGAGGAAGGCGCGGACGCGGTCGTTGAGCTCGGCGGGCACTTCGCGATTTTTGAGCATCTCGCGGGCCAGATAGCCCGATTTGCAATAGGTCTTGAGAAAGGCTTCACAGGGCGGACAGTCCTGCATATGGCGCTCGAAACGCATCCGGTCTTCGGCGGTGAGATCCCCTTCGAGATATTCGGCCAGGGCTTCCAGAACTTGCTTACAGCTCTCCATCTCGATTCCTCTCAGACGCGTTTTTCAAAATACTCGGCCAACTCGCGGCGCAAAAAGAGCCGCGCCCGGTGCAACCGAGACTTCACCGCCGGCACGCTCAACTCCAGGATCTCGGCCGTCTCCTCGGTCGAGAAACCCTGGACGTCGCGCAGCGCGAAAACCGTCCGGTACATCTCGTCGAGCTTTTCCACCGCCGCCTCAATCACCTCCCCGGCCTCCCTGGCCAGAACTGGGTCGCCGGCCTGCTGCGACCAGTCGGCGATATCCACCGCGAGATGTCCCCGCTCGTCGAAGGACGGCATGACGTCGTCGAGCGGCACGCTGCGGTCGGCCTTGCTCTTGCGCCTGCGCATGAGGGCGGCATTGACCGCAACGCGATGCAACCAGGTGCTGAAACTCGAGTCGCCGCGGAAGTGGTCGATCTTCTCAAAGACCGTCAGGAATACGTCCTGCGCCACTTCCTCGGCATCCATCGGCTCCTTGAGTATCGACAGCACCACCCGCATAACGCGCTGCTGGTGGCGACCGAGTAACTCCTCAAAGGCCTCGAGGTCACCGGCGCGCGCCCGCTCGACGAGCTGGACCTCGTCGCTGGCGGCTGCGCTTTGTTCCGGTGCGCTCATAAGTATGGATGCGTCTTGCAAACCGGTCGATGCAAAAAGACCTCAATATTTTTCGGCGCCGCAGTGCAAATTGCTCTGCGGCGGGCGCTGGTACTCGCCCTGCTCTTTGCGCTTGGGCCGCTTGATCTTGCCCGGAATCACATGCTTGTAAGGAATCTGGTCGAGAACGTAGCAGATGCGGTTGAGCCGTGCCCGGCGCTTGTCATCGGCCTCGACCGTGTATCTGGGCACCGCGGGAATATTGGTGTATAGGAAGGCCTCGTCCTTGGAGTACTCGACCCACATATCCCGCAACTCGATATCCATATCGCTGAGCTTCCAGCATTTGAGCGGATTCTTATTGGGCCCGACTATTGCCCGCGTCACTCTTCCTGTTCTTTTTGCCCATTGGATCACCTTCTTTAGGCGTATCCCCACAAGACAATATAGCCAAACAGACCGGCTAGCGCCGATGTTCGGCGACCACCGCGTCCAGCACCGCCAGGTGCGTCGCCACCCGCGTCTCCATATCGAGGCCGGTCGGTGTCTCGGTCGTAAGCAGGTGATCGGTGTGGTGGCGGAACAGTTCCAGTGGAATGCCCCGACCGCGCGTGGCCTCTTCCTCGGTGATATCGGGATAGACCACGCCGCCGCGCGCCGGCTGTCCCTCGATCTCCGCGCTGTCGTTCAAGGGGCAGATCTCCGCCACCTGCCGCGCGATGTCCTGGGCGATAGGCACCCCGTTGCGCCGGATCTCGTAGATATAGAACCCCGGGCTCTCCCAATCCTCGTGGAAATCCACAACAAACTCGAAGCACCGACCCCGCGCCATGTCCTTGACTACCTGCACCTCAACCACGTCGTCACGGGCGTAAGACCAGTTGATATCGCAACCCTGGGCGTTCTCGCGCTGGTTGTGGACCCAGCCGTGAGGATTGACACAGGGGACGACTGCAAAGGCCAGCCCCTCCGGCCACGCGTCGCGTTCCAAAAAGCGCAATACCGCCTCGACCCCGGCCGGCTCGTCGCCGTGGACCCCACCAGTCAACCAGACCAGCGGCTGGCCCTCATCGCCCCAGGACACGCCGTGAATGGGATACCCCCCGACCTCACCGAGTAACCGGGTTTGTGCCCGATCTCCTAGCGCCTCGATGCGCCGCGCAATGTCGCCGTAATCCCGCAAGCCCTATCCGCCGAAAAAGGTCTCGGCATCGTCCTCTGGCGCCCATCCCAATTCGGCCTGCGTCTCCTCCAGATCGAACACCCGCCGCCCGTTAGAACTGACCACGTAGGCCAGCGTGTATTTCGTCTCCACCTCCAGTGCCCGGCGGTGCGCCGCCACACAATCGCGGTGGCTCAAAAACATCGCCCGCAAATAGTCCTCAGCCGGCGTTCCCTGCATCACCAGCGGCGTATTCTCCGGCACGATCCACCCGATCCGCAAGCCCACGAATTCGATCCCGAAGCGCTCGCTGTAGAGCTTGCCGATATTTTCGCCGAAGAGCTTGGACACCGCGTAGAGCGAATCGGGATTGGGCCTATCCCCCAGTTTCATCCGCACCTTCTTCGCCGGATCGAGCGTCTCGGGCGTGGTCAAAATAGTGTTGCCGTGCTGGGTGTGGTTGGTCGAGGCAAAAACTATCCGCCGCACCTGCGACCGCCGACACTCCTCCATCACCTGATACATCGCCTCCAGATTGTGATCGCGCACCTGCTCCCACGCCGCCATCGGGCTCGGATCCGCCGCCAGGTGGATCACCGCGTCCAATCCCGCAAACGCTCCCGCGACCTCCCCCGCCTTGTCGAAATGGACAATCTTCGAGGGAAAATCCACCTCGCGCCGGGTAAAAGCCGTCAACTCATAACCATCTGCCAACCCTTCCATCAACACCCTACCTACCGTACCGTTGGCCCCAGTAATACCCACCTTATTTATCTCAGTCATTGGGATCCTCTCTTCTTTACCGATAGTCATGCACCAATTCCCGGAGGGCCGACCCGTCCAAACGCGACATAAGCATGAAAAAATAGCCCATAACCCGCAAGCTTTCTAGCATTGACCCCGTCAAACCCGCCTCCTACTTTTACCACGATATCCGCCCCTTCTCCAAGGCCCAACCATGTCCGACGAAACCCGCCCCAACCTCCTCTACATCCACTCCGACCAACACAACCCCTATGTCACCGGCTGCTACGGCGACTCCCTGGTCGAAACCCCGCACCTCGACGCCCTAGCCGCCCGCGGCGTCGTCCTCGACCACACCTACTGTCCCTCGCCGATTTGCGTGCCCTCGCGCATGTCGATGCTCTCCGGCCGCTACCCACACGAAAACGGTGTCTGGACCAACTCGCACATACTCGACTCGGGCATCCCGACCTTCGCCCACGCGATGGGCGCGGGCGGCTACCGCCCGGTGCTGATCGGCCGCATGCACTCGGTCGGGCCCGATCAACTGCACGGCTACGCCGAGCGCCTGGTCGGCGACCACGGCCCCAACCAGCCCGGCGGCCGAAGCGTCGATCACGGCATGCTCGAAGGCACCGCCGGACCGGCCCGCATCAGCCTCGAGCTCTCGGGCCACGGCCAGAGCGCCTATCAGGTACACGACGAAGACGTGACCGCCGCGACCGTACACTACCTCGACCGCCTCGGCGTGCAAAAGCGCGCCGGCCAGCCGACGGAGCCCTTTTCGCTGTCGGTGGGTTTTATGCTGCCACACCAGCCCTTCGTCGCCCGGCGCGAAGACTACGAGCGTTACTTCGGCAAGGTGCCCCCGCCGCAAAATCCCGAGCCCTTCGGCGACCACCTACACCCCCATATAAAACGGTGGCGCAGCGCCTGCAACATCGAGGAAGTCAGCGCAACGGAGATTGAGCGCGCCCGCGCCGCCTACTGGGCTCTGGTCTACCGCATGGACGTGCTCATCGGCCAGATCCTGAACGCCCTGCGCGAAAACGATCTGGAGGAAAACACCCTCGTCGTCTACATGTCCGACCACGGCGAGCAGGTCGGCGAGCACGGGCTGTGGTGGAAGCAGACCTTCTACGAGGATTCGGCGAAGGTCCCGGCGATCCTGGCCTGGCCGGGGCATCTGCCCGAAGGGAGGCGCTGCGACAAGGTGACTTCCTCGCTCGACCTCAACGCGACGATGATCGAGGCACTGGACTGTCCGGCGCTGCCGCACTCGCGCGGGCGCAGCCTATTGCCGCTCCTGACCGATCCCGACAATACCGAGTGGGACAATGTCGCCTTCTCCGAATTCTGCCAGGACGCCGCCGGGGCCGGCGGCCCCTTCCCGCCGGAGGGCATTTTCCAGCGGATGGTGCGCCGCGACAATTTCAAACTCAACTACTACCACGGCCAACCCTGCCAGCTCTTCGACCTCGATGCCGACCCGCGCGAACTCAATGACCTGGCCGCCGACCCGGCGCATGCCGAAACGGTCGCAACGCTCGAGGCCGAGGTCCTCGCCGGCTGGGATCCAGACGCCATCGCCGCGCGCATGGAACAGCTGCGCAGCGACATGCGGATTCTCGCCGGCTGGGGCAGAAATGTGCAGCCACCAGACTCGATTCGCTGGAATTTGCAACCGGAGATGGACTATCTCGACGACGAGCAGATGTAAAATCGGCGTCCACGCAGTTTATCGGCTCACTCCTGCGCAAATGGCTGGTCGCCGTTATTCCATCGTCCCCCCACCGGCCGCAATTGCCCGTGGCCTTTCACATCGTATTCCCTACCGTCCCGCCCCGGCGCAGTAAAGCGCGCAAACCACGCCTCCAAACGGCCCTGTAATTTCCCGATCCGCGCCCCCTGTGCAGAATCGTTCGCCAGATTCGCGCGCTCGTCCGGGTCGTTGGCCAGGTCGTACAGTTCGTGCGGGCCGTCCGGATAGCGGTGGACGTATTTCCACGCCTCAGTGCGCACCATCCGCGTCGATCCGTACTCGTCGTAAATCACCACCTCGTCCCGCCCCGCCCCATCTTCGCCCTGCCACAGCGGCAAGACGCTCTGCCCCGGCAGATCCACGCCCTCAGGCAGCGGCAACCCGAGATAATCGAGCAAGGTCGGCATGAAATCGTAGGCGCTGACCATCTCCTGTTGCACGGCTCCTTCGGGAATGTGGCCCGGGTGGCTGATGACGAAGGGCACCTTGATCGAATTTTCGAACATATTGGGCGGATAGGTCCCGTTGCCCTTGCCCCAGAAGCCGTGATGGCCGCAGCTGAAACCATTGTCGCTGGCAAAGACCACCAGCGTATTCTCGCGTAGACAGCATTCTGCCAATTTGTCGAGAATCCGCCCGATGTCCCGGTCCATCGCCGTCACCGCCGCGAAGTAGCCCTTGAGCATCTCGCGGTTGCCCAGGCAATTCTCGCTCAGCGGATGTCCCACTGCCCAGGGGTGGATCTGCTCCTGCGGACAGGACGCGAAAGCACAGTCGGCATAGGAATCGACGATGTCCTGCGGGTGCCCAGTCCACGGGCTGTGCGGCGCGGTGTAGTGCACGCTCAGATAGAAGGGCGCAGCAGCGTGTCGGTCGATAAAGTCGAGCGCGTCGTCGGTGATCGCCGTCGTCACGTAGCCCGGCTCGGTGACCTCTTCGCCGTTGCGGATCATCGGCGCGTCGTTGTAGGGCCCGCCGCCTAACTGGTGCGCATACCAGTGCGAAAAACCATGTTGCGCGAGCTGGCTGTGGCCCAAATGCCATTTGCCGCTCAATCCGCAGGTCCAGCCGTACTCGGCGAGAATATCGGTATAGGCGACCTCGCCCTCGAGATAGGCGGCGGCGCCCGCGCCCACATTGCCCTCGCGGATCCAGTCGTGCACCCCGTGCTGCGACGAGATCCGGCCGGTGAGGTAGGTCGCCCGGCTCGGCGAGCAAACCGGGCTGGCAACGAAGAAATTGTCGAAGCGCGTCCCCGTCGCGGCGAGGCGATCAATGGCCGGGGTGCGGATCTCGTCGTTGCCGTAGCAACCGGCCGCCCACGGGCCCTGATCGTCGCTGAGAATGAAAACGATATTGGGTCTGTCCATTTTAGTACTCCACCCGCTGCACCCACAGCCAGCGGAAGATCAGCAAGTGTCCCAACAGCGCCGCCTGCACCAGCACGGCCGGCAGCCACACATAGGGCACGTAGGCGACGAAGGTATTGGCCGGCTCGTTCATAAAGATCCTGAACTCGGTCGGCAGCGAGAAGATGCCAATGGTAACGATATTCACCAGCAGCAGCAGCGCAAAGATATTCCACCCCCAGATCATCGCCCGGCCCGCCTTGCCGCGCCACACCAGCCAGGCCATCGCCGGTGCGGTCAGACCCGAGAAGATGTCAAAGTTCAAACCCGCATAGGTCATCTGCACCGGCGTCTGTCCCGCCTGGTACATTCCGTGCAGGAAGATCTCGACCGGCAGGCGGAAGAGCTGGAAACCTATCAGCCCGACCGGGCCGATGCCGGCCACCAGCGCCGTGCCGACACGCGAATAGGCGATAGAAAAGGTCAGCGCCAGCGATACCGCCAGCAGGAAAAAGATCCTGGGCGGCAGCGAAAAGTCGCGCAGCACGCCCGTCAGCGCCACCAGGCCCGTCGCCGCCAGCCAAATCGCCGCCCCAGCCACTGCCCGCACCGTCCACAACCCGACGGCAACGCCCTCCGTCCGCTCCGCCGCCGCCCGCACCGCGATCGCAAAGAGCGCCAGCACCCCCAATACCGTGGATAGAAAGAGCACTTCGACGCGCAGCGGTACTTGGTCTAGCGCCAGTTCCATCAGTTTATCCTGCTATAAATTATAGGTCGTATCCCCGACCACCGTGTCGATGCGTCGGGTGGGCCAACATCGCCCCAGCGGCGGCGGGGCTAGTCCCGCCACGCTTCTACCGCCACGGTCTTTTTTTCGCGCGCCGAGGCGAAGGCGGCATCGACCACCGCCTGCACCTTGAAACCGGTGAGCCCATCGCAGATCGGCGCGCGGCTCGACCGCGCCGCAGCGGCGAAATCCTCGAGCATCGGTCGATCGAAATAGGGTGCCTGCAGCGGTTCTACCGAGATCTCTTCGAGCCCCTGCGCCGTCTCGAGCCCCAGACTGGAGGCGCCAAATTCCAGCGAATCGATCATGATCCGTCCCTCGGTGCCATCGATATGCGCGATATCGCGCCGGGGCTCGGAACACAGCACCGTCGAATGCACGCCAATGGTGCCGTCGGCGAATTTGAGCAGTATCGCATCGGTGTCATCGACCGGCCAGTCGTGGTGCACCGTCTCGACCAGAGCGGAAACTTCCGTCGGCGCGGCTGCGAAGTTGAGCAATACTTCCAACCGGTGCACCGCCATCTCCATCATCGCACCGCCGATCTCCGGATCCACCCGCCACGCGCCCGGCTCGACGGCAGTCCAGCCGCTGTAGTGGGTGCGCACGCAGACCACCCGACCGATCCGACCCGCGCCAATCAACTCTCGTGCTTTGAGCACTTGTGGGAATAGCCGGCGCCGGTAGGCCACGCCCAGCGCGACGCCTGCGGCGCGGCAGGCTTCGATCATCTGCCGACATTCGCCCGTCCCACGCGCCATCGGCTTTTCGCACAGCACGTGCTTACCGGCGGCGGCAGCCGCGACGGTGTATTCGCAGTGGGTGTCGGTCGGCGTCGCCACAACCACCGCCTCGACATTCTCGTCGGCGAGCAACGCCGCAGCCGAATCGTAGGCGGCGCAGCCCCCGAACTCGTCGGCGAAGGCCCGCGCCCGGTCCAGGTCGCGGCGGCACACCGCCGCTAGCTCGACCGCGTCTGAATGGGTCAAGCTCGGGGCGAAAGAATGGGCGGCGATATCGCCGCAGCCGATAATGCCGAATTTCATCCTGGCCATAATTTGCCTTCTTTAGCCATGCGACGCCCTATACCGGATGCGTCGTCGGCCATTCGAGTTCGACGCCCTGATCCCGCAAGAGCGCCTGAAAATCCTCTACCCGCGCCCGGTCGCCGTGCACCTGCTGCGGCGCCAGACCCCTATCCAGGCAGTAAGCTGCCAGCAACCCCGCCGCCTCACCGACATTCCACTCCACCGGGTGCAGGCGATAACAGCCATTGCTGATGTGGGTGGTGCCGAGATTCTTGCCGGCGGGCAATAGATTCTCTACCCGAACGGGAACGAGCGCGCCCATGGGGATCTGAAAGGGCAGCGAACTGATGTCAATGTAGTTGTCGCGACCGGTCGACGGATGCAAATCGATGCGATAGCAACCCACACCAACACTATCGTCGAAAAAAGCGGCCTCGTCAGCGCCCCGCGCCTCGTGCCCGATGTGGTTTTCGGTCACCGTAAACTCAGCGCAGATCCGCCGCGACTCGCGTATATAGGGCGCTTTGGCAAGGCCGTCAGCCGTGCCGGTGATATCGGGCCGCAGGTACAAACCCGCGAATCCCGCGCCGCCGTCGGGGCGCGGCGCCTCGGTCTGCAGCCAGTAGAACAGACTCAGCGACTGCTCGCGCGCCGCCTGCAGATGCCGCGCCACTTCTTCGTCACCCCTGTCTATTATATTGCCTTCGAGATAGTCGTTTTGCGGCCAGTTGCACAGCGTGACCTCGTGCGGCTCGTGCCCCGCCGCCCAGTGTGCGCGGCCAATCAGCCGCCGGTAGCGCCAGAAACTGCCCTCGCCATTTTGCGGGTCGAAGGTCGCGGTGATCGGCTCGCGGGTGATCGGCTGGGTATAGGTGAAGCTCAGCATTTTGCCCGGCCAGTCGGGCGTCAATCCGGGATCGTAGTCGCGCCAGTACTCGTAATTATCCGGCTTGTCGATCGTGTGGTCACCCTCCGGGTCGTAGCCAATGGCGAAGCACCAGGTCAGCGCTTGCACATTGTCGGCATCGGCTTCAGCCGGCGCGTGCAGCTCGCCGGTCTGCGCCTGGGACTCGGCGCCCGCAACGTATTCCACACCGGCCAGAGCCAACACGTCGCCCAGTTCGGTGGCGTCGAGCACGTAATCGGCGCCGACCCATTTTTCCGCCCCCGCATCTAGATCGACAAAGCGCACCGCTACGACCCGGTCGCCCTCGCACTCCGCCGCCGTTGGCTTCCATTTGCGCCGGATGTCGATGCACCCGCGTGCCACCTCCGGCGCCAACATCGCCTCCAGCACAGCCAGCGCCACCCGCGGCTCGCAGCAAAGCTGCGACACGCTGCCAGCGCCCGGATTCAAATGCGGATCGCGCATCGCACGCAAATTGAACGGATAGTAGTCTTTGTAGTACTGCCGCACGCCCTGGCGAAAGGCCCGATACCGCGCCGTGCAACCGCACGACTCGATCCAGCGGTGCTCGTCGGGTGGCACCGCCTGCGCGGTCAGCTGACCACCGAGCCAATCGGTCTCCTCGGTCAGCACCACCCGCCGGCCCAACGCCGCTGCTCCCAAGGCCGACGCCACCCCGCCGGTGCCACCACCGACGACCAGAATCTCGGTGCGCTCTTCGCTCACGCGTCCTCCAGATGCTGCTGCAGCACCGACCAGGCGTAGTGCGGTGCATAGCCGAAAACCCGCCGTGCCCTCTCACAACTCAGCGGCGAGACAAAATCCTCTAGCCCGTCGCGCATCTGCGTGCGACCGCCAAAATACTGCTCTACCAACTCCCGCGTCGGCACATCCAGCACTACCCGCGGCCCGGCGATATTGTACGGCCCCGGCTCCACCGCGTCCGCTTCGATCGCCAGGCGGCAGGCCAGGGCCACATCGCGCGCGTCGGTGCGCGTCCACAGTAGCCGCCCACTGCTTGCGGGATCGGCCGCGATCTGCGCGATATCCCCGGAAAGTTCGGCCGGTGTTCGCGTACCGAGAATACGGAAAGAGAGGATTTCGATATTGAAATTGCGGCAGAAGTAATCGGCCGCCTGTTCGCCAGCCATCTTCGACAGCGCGTAGCAGTTGACCGGGCGTAGGGGATGCGCCTCATCTACCGGCGCGTAGAGCGGCGGCGCCCCGGCCAAGCCGTAGACCTGGTTGCTCGACGCCGCGACCACGCGCTTAATGCCGAGATCGGCGCTGGCCTGGAAGACATTGAAGGTCCCGGCTGTATTGTCGGAGTACGTGCAGGTGTCGGGCACGTGGCCTGGATTGGGCCAGGCGCCCATGTGCACCACGGCCTCACAACCCGCCAGCGCGCCGTAGACCTGGCCGGCGTCGGTCAGATCCACCCGCATTGGCGCATCCCGGATGTCGAGCTCTGAGACCTCGTGTCCGGCGCTGGACAACTCGCGCACTACGTAGCGACCGATGCGGCCACTGCTGCCGGTGACGGCGATCTTCATCGTTCCCCTTTGCGCGGATGCGCAGCGTTGGTGATGGGGATTGTCCCGTTTAGCCGGGACCCTCTTGTCCCTTTTGCGGCTGTCGGCCCGCCAAATCCCTGTCCATCAAAAACAGACCGTCCCGGCTCTCGATCACCCGCTCCATATCGCTGACAATGTCGCGAAAGATGGCCTCCTCCTCTACCTGCTCGTTGACGAACCACTGCATAAAAGTATGGGTCGCGTGATCGCGCTCTCCCAGCGCCACGTCGACCACCTCGTAGATTTGCGCGCTCAGCGCCCGCTCACTCTCCAGCGCGAACTTGAAGGCCACCAGCGGCGAATCCCATTCGCTCTTGGGCGAGTCCAGCGCCTGCAACTGTACCCGCCCATCGCGGTCGTTGATATAGGTGTAAATTTTCTCTGCGTGCATCAGTTCTTCGTGATACTGGATCTTCATCCAGTGGGCGAATCCATTGAGGTCGAGGTCTTCAAAATAGGCAGCCAGTGACAGATAGGTATAAGCCGATTGAAACTCGCACTTGAGCTGATTGTTGAGCGTATCCTGTATTTTCGAACTGAGCATTCTGGAAACTCCTTAGCGATTCTCCGCCGCCTGCTTCAGCGCGCGGCTGCGCTCGTAAAATCCGGCCAGATCCATCTCCTTGAGAAACACGAGCCCCCGCGTGGCGCGGATCAGCGGGCTGGGGTGGTCCTGGAACCACTCGCGGCCTAAACAGGTCTTGATCTTCTGGTACTGATCGACCTGCACCCGCCGCGCCAGTTCGGAGAAGGGGCCGTCGTGCTCGTAGCTGGGGAACGAAGCGTCGCGCTGCGAGACAAAGGTGCTCATAAAGGCGTTGTGCATGACCGAGAGCATATTGAGCGAGACCGGTACGAAAATATCGGCCTCCGCCGGCTCGAAGCGGAACCACACGTTGCGATAACCCCAGACTTTGAGGTCGGAGCGCCCGCTCTGTGCCTCATAGCGGCGCAGCGCCTCGGTGACCGCCTGCAGCACCTTGTAGTGGGTATCCGGTCCGCTGGCCTCCGGATCGAGCGCGACGCTGACCACATCGGGCTCTACCTGCTGCAGCAGCTCGAGCACCGGCAGCACGTCGCCCTCAACGGTCGGCTCCCCGGTGAAGATATCGCCGGTGTAAAACCCCAGGCGCAGGTGTTTGACATTGGCGCAGTCCCAACCGATATAGCCCCAGATGCACTCGGCCTCAAACTCCCGGCACATGCTCTTGAGCGCCTGCACCTCGGGCGCATCCTTCTGCCCGGGATACTGCTCCTGGAAATAGGTCTCCAGCTCCCAGATCTTCTCCTCGACACCCTCGCTGCCGAAGAGCGCGATGAGGTTGCGCAAAAAGCGCCGCGCCGCGCCCTCGTCGCGCATCGCCTCGTCATCGGCAGCGACCCCATCGAGATACTGCCAGACATCGCGGTTGCGGCCATTTTCGTAGGCGGGGTCGAAGTAGCCTTCGGCCAGAAGCCCGGCGCACTCAGGGGTCGGCAAAAAGCGGCGCACCTTTTCGAGATGGGCCTCGATAAAGCCGTTGGTCACCGCGGTGAAGCCGCCGGTAAAACAGACGAAGTAGTGGACGTTGGAAGCGTCGCGGGTGTGGCGCACGATATAGGGCAGGTAGCCCAGCAACAAGTCGTCGTGGTGCGGCTCGGTGTGCAAAAAGCGCGTACTCGACAGGGTGCGCGTGCCGCGCTCGATCTTGCCCACCAGCCGGTCGCGCACCAGCCGCCCCAGCGCGTCGGCCGCTTCGGGGCGGCGATGCAGGACCACCGACCCGAGCGCGTCGGCCGCAAAATCGGCCGCCGTCAGATCGACGACCTTCTTGCCCAGACCGCAGGCCAGATCGACGGCGATCTGCTCCACTATCTCGTCATCTATCTCGCGGCGCTGCTCCAGCAGCAACCGCTGACGCTCCGTCAGCAACTTGGCCGCACCCTGGGTGACGTAAAACCGCGCCTGGGGCATTTGGTGCAGTGCCGAGGCCGGGTAGCGCACGTCGGCCTGCTCTTCAACGGCGGCGCGAACGATGGCAGCCTTGGCCTCGCCGGCGGCAACAATCAACGCTACGCCGTCGGGGTCACTGGCAATGGTGCCTAGGCCAATGGTGATGACCAGTCGCTTGCGCGCCACCTCGATCCCGCCCAAATCCCCGGCAGCGGCCGCCTGGGTCTCGTAGTTGACCCCGGTAAGCCGCGTGGTCGAGAAGTGATCGGAGCCACGCACGTTGAAGCCAATGTGCCCGTCGGGCCCGATGCCGCCCAGGAAAAAGCCGATGCCGCCCAGGCGCCGGATCCGCTCTTCGTATTCCTGGCACCACTGGTCGATGCGCTGCAGCGCATCCTGCTGGACCTGCTCCAGCCCGCTGCGGGCGGCGCGGTGGCGCAGCGAGAGATCGACATCGCCCCCGGGCCATACCGCGGCGAGGGTCTGGCCCTTTCGCAATCCGATTTCGTTGCAGTCGATCAACAGCGCGCGGTCGGGATCCAGCCCAAAGCCGTCGATATAGAAGCGACTGACGTAGGCGTGGAAGCTATTGTCCTGGCGCGGGTCGATGGGATAGAATTCGTCGATCTGCACGAAGTGCAAACTGCGCAGATCCGGCCTGCGCCCAGGGTCGATGCCAGCATCCTCCAATGCGCGCCGTGTTTCGGCCTCGTCCCAGCGGGTGGTCAGGCGCTCGACCCAGCGGATAAAATGTTCGGGGGTCTTGCCGGTGGGCAGCGAGACCACACCACCGGGATGGTCCTGCACCCATTCGATAAAGCGCATCGCCGCCAGCTTGCCCAGCGCCGGAAAGTTCTCAACCACAATGGTCTTGATCTTCTCGGTCGGCGGGTAGATCTCGGCGAATGCCGAGGCTTGCACCGCTCTTTGTTCAACGGTCGTCAATCCCCCTGGTTCAGCCATGGTCTGTAGCTCCTGCCGAGCCCACCAAGACATCGCGCGTTTCGCGGACGATAACCAGCTCTTCGTTGGTGGGCACCACCAAAATCCTGGTCTTGGCGCCGAAAGATGAAATCTCGCCCTCGCGCCCTACGTGCGCCCGATTGCGGGCCGAATCCAATTCCAGCCCCAAATGCTTCATATCCTGCAAGATCCACCGACGGGCCGCGGCACTGTTCTCGCCAATGCCGCCGGTGAAAACCACCGCGTCAATGCGCCCCAGCACCGCCAAAAAGGCGCCGATGTACTTGCGCACCCCGTAGGTGAAAACCTCCAGTGCCCGCAGGCACCGCTTGTCGCCCTCCAGCGCCGCCTGCTCGACTTCGCGCAGATCCTGTGAGCGGCCCGACAACCCCAACAGCCCACTTTCGTGATTGAGCATCGTCTCAATCTGCTCCAGCGACAACTCGCGGCGCCGAGCCAGGTGGAAAACCGCCGCCGGATCAACATCGCCCGAGCGAGTGCCCATCGCCACCCCGGCCAGCGGCGTCAAACCCATCGAAGTATCCACCGACTGCCCGTCGCGGATCGCCGCCAGCGACGAGCCATTGCCCAGATGGCAGGTGATGCCGGTAAACTGCTCCACTTGCAAAAGCTCAGCTGCCCGCTGTGCCACGTAGCGGTGCGAGGTGCCGTGAAAGCCATAGCGGCGGATGCCCTCCTGCTCGTAGAGTTCGTAGGGCAGCGCGTAGAGATAGGCGCGCTCGGGCAAGGTCTGGTGAAAGGCGGTGTCGAAGACCACTACTTGCGGCACCTCCGGGAAGTACTCGCGGGCGGCGCGAATCCCCGCCAGGTGCGCCGGGTTGTGCAAGGGCGCCAGCGCCGCACAGTCCTCGATACCCCGTTCGACCTCAGGCGTGACCAACTCCGCCGCGAAGAAGCGCTCGCCGCCGTGGACAATGCGGTGGCCGATGGCCTCTATCGCATTGTCCACGCCCATCACTTCGTGCACCCGTTGCATGGCCTCGCCGTGGTCGCCCGCCACCACTTGGCACCGCTGTTCCCCCACTACCAGCTCCGGCCCCACCTCGCCGATGCGCTCTACCAGGCCCGATTGTACCCGCTCCTCCCCATCGAAGAGACTGAATTTGAGCGACGAGGAGCCGCAGTTGATCACCAGTATCACGCGGACAACCCCCGCGCCGCCGCACGATCGAGCATGAAGGTACAAGCGGCGTGATCCTGGAGCAGACTCGCGGGACAAGCGGGTGTGCGCGGCCCCTGCACCGCCCGCGCCACCGCCTCGGCCTTGTGCGCGCCGGTGGCGATCAAGACAATTTTCCGCCCGTCCATAATGGTGCCCACGCCCACCGACAGCCCCTGTGCCGGCACTTCGGAGGGATCGGCAAAATGTCGGCTATTGGCTGCCACTGTCTCGGGATGGGGCGTAACCACCCGCGAGCGGCTATCGGAGGCGCTGCCCGGCTCATTGAAGGCGATATGGCCGTTGCCGCCCAGACCTAACAACCACAAATCGACCCCGCCCACC
>PBOD01000249.1 GCA_002724215.1 Gemmatimonadota bacterium
CGATGCCAGAAACCGCTCTTCCGGGTTTGCCCCAGGCGGCTCGGCCAATTGCAATTGGTCCAACTCAGCGTCTTGCTGCGGCTTCTCGTGGAAGGCGGTAATTTGTCCCCTGATATCGGACTGCAGGATCCCCAGCGCCGGCGCCTCTTGCCGCGACACGGGCTTAACTGCGATCGACACATCCGCACCGCGCGCGCGGTGTTCCTCGACGAAGGCGCGGTAGTCCATGCGGTAGAGGTGGTCGCCCGACAGGATTAGCACCAGGTCAGCTTTGTGAGAGAGAAGATGCCTTAGTTGCTGGCGTACCGCATCGGCGGTGCCCTGGTACCAATCAGCACTATCCTGGGTTTGTTCGGCGGCCATGATTTCGACAAAGCCATTGGTGAACGAATCGAAGCGATAGGTCGTGCTTATATGGCGGTGTAGCGAGGCGGAATTGAACTGGGTGAGGACGAAGATGCGATTGATATCCGAGTGGATGCAATTGCTGATCGGAATGTCGATCAACCGGTACTTGCCGCCGATGGGCACGGCCGGCTTGGAGCGAAACTGGGTCAGGGGGAAGAGCCGGGTACCCTGTCCTCCCCCCAGGATGAGTCCGATCACGTCCCTCATAGCCATGCCCTCCCTTGCGCAATCGCGCGCTGCAAACCCGTCTTTTCCATACTTCGAATATGCCTATGGCTTAGCATAATGCCAACCCCGTCCCTGCGACCCCACCAACTGCAACAATTGCGCATCGGCGTCGTAGTCGTCGCGGCGAAAGTGTATCCGATCTTGCTCGTCGACCCAGGTCGTCCAGTAGAGCAGGTAGACCGGCAGCGGCCGTGTCAGGGACACCTCCCGATTAATATTGCTGGCGACCGCACTGGCGATGCGCCCCCGCGGCCAATTGCCCTCCCGCGCCAGGGCGAAAGCGGCCAGGTCGAGGGGTCTTTCAAGTCGAATGCAGCCGTGACTGAACGCTCTTACCCGCTCGTTGAAAAGCTCGTCGTGCGGCGTGTCGTGCAGGTAGACGTGGTAGGGATTGGGAAAGTGGAATTTGATCTTGCCCAGGGGGTTGTCTGCCCCCGGAGCCTGGGTGAAGGCGTAGGCGAAGTTGACGGCCGTCTGGCCGGCCCAATCCACCGTGTCGGGATCCACACTGGCCTGTTGCACACCACTGCCCTGGGTCACCACCACGTTCCTGCGCGCAAAATAGCCCGGGTCGCGGCGCACAATGGGCAGGATATCTGCAACGGCGATACTGCGCGGGATATACCAGAAGGGATTGAAGACCAGATGGGTGAGTCGGGCGCTAAAGACGGGCGTGCGCCAGTAGGGCTTGCCGACGATGACCCGCATATTGAGCACGGTCTCCCCCGCCGCTACTGCGTCGAGTTCGAAATCGGCGATCCGCACCAAGATATAGCGGGTACCCGGGTCGTGCGGCAGCCAGCGCCAACGCTCCATATTCAATGCAATCGCCGCCACCCGCGCGGCAACCGGTATATTGAGTTCGGCCAGCGTGACCTCATTTAGCGCCCCGGTCGGCTCGAGACCGTGTCTTTCCTGAAATCGCGCAATACCCGCGCGCAGGTCTACCGCAGCGCCCTCTCCGGTGGCCAGATCGCCCTCTGCCCGCAATCGCGCGACCAGCGGCTCCCCACCGCCTTGCTCCACCGCCGGCCACCCGCCCAGAGCCGCGATGCCGCGATAGTCCTGCAACGCCTGGCGCAACGCCCGGTAGCCCCGCTGCGGCGGGCGCAAACCCGCGAGTGCTTCCGCGACCTGACCGAGGTCGAGCGCGGTCTGCAACAACCCGGCCATATCGGCTTTGGGGAATGGCGCTTGCCACTGCGGATGGATAGCGCGGGGATCGACGCGCCCGCGCTGCAAATGGCCGCCGTAGGCCAAAAAGGCCCGGGTCAACAACGCGTCAAAGCGCATCATCGCCGCCAGGCCGGGTTTGGCACCGGCGCGACGCCAACGCGCCAGCTCGGCTTCGATCCTCCCCAGCGCATAATCAGCCGGCGTCAGCCCGTCGTCGGCGGCCTGCTGCAGCATCAGCAATAGCGCGTCGGCCTGGGACTTAGGTCCAGTCGGACCGCACCAGGCCGGGCGGTCGTCGCGCTTGAGGTAGAAGCGCGTCAACAGCCCCTCATCGACTGCAACAACCTCGCGGTCGCGGTCGAGTTGCGCCCGCAAATGTGCGGCAGCGGCCACCGACCACGGCTGCTTGTCGACCGCGGTTTGACTGGCGCACCCGCCCAGCAGTACCGCGCATATCCAGAGCACTATCCCCATAAATTCAATAGCGCCCGGTGAGATTTACCCGAATTCGCCCCGCTGATTTTTTTCGCCCCGATTCGTGCATTGTGCCTCAGTCTCCCCCCTTTCATCAGGACTAGAATATAAGACTTGCCTCAGCGAATAATACCTTTTACCTTGCCTCCTGATCTCGGGCCCAGCCCCTTTTTTCCGCACCCCACACCAACACTTTCCACTGGATTCTCTTCTTTGTTCTGGCTCATAGCCGCTATTCTGCTCTCCTTTGGCTTCGGCCAAATGTGGAAGGTCTCCCAGCACCGCGGCTTGAGCGCACCGGCGGTTATATCGACCAATTATTTAACCATCGCAGCCTGTCTGCTCGCCTATTTCTGGTGGTCCGATACCCTGACCTTCAGCCGCCCGGTCTTGCTGGTCGGCGGCTCTACCGGCCTGAGCTTTATCATCTCCTTATTGGTCATGACCCACGCTCTTAAGCGCGCCAGTGTCGGCGTGGTCCTGACCTCCTTCCGCTTGTCAATCCTGGTACCCATAGTGTTTGGCATATTGGTTTGGGGCGAATCCGCCTCGGCCCTGCAATACCTCGGCATCGTCCTCGCCCTAGCCTCGCTGGCACTTATGACCAAGGTGCCTGCCGGGCACCAGTCTGCCGGACCGCTGCTGCTGATCGTGGTTGTCTTTGTACTCCAAGGCATCGCCCACTGCTGTATGCGCTGGATCCACTACGCCGACCTCGATCCCCTGCGCATGCACGTACTGTGTATTACCGCATTGACCGGTGGCGGCCTCGGCGCGCTATTCGTCGCCGTGCGCGGCGCCAAACCCGGCGCTGGCGAACTGAAGATGGGCTTGGGCATCGGGCTGTTTAACCTGGTCGCCCTCGGCACCTCATTCACTGCGCTGAGCCTCTACCAGGGCACCCTGTTCTTCCCACTCAACGGCAGCGCAGTGGTCGTACTGGACAATCTCTTTGCCCACTACGTCTGGCGCGAGCCCATCAGCCGCACCGGCTTGATCGGCGTGATTTTGGGCGTACTTTCGATGGTGCTGATCTTCCAATAACAAATAAGGGGAACGACTATGACGGATAAGTTACGCGGTCGCACGGCGTTAATTACCGGAGCTGGCCGCGGCATCGGCCGGGCGATCGCCGAACTCTTCGCCCGCGAAGGCGCACGGGTGGCGCTGGCCGACATCGACCCCGCTACCGCCGGCGCAACCGCCGAAGAAATCGGCGCCGGGGCCTTTGGCTTGGCGCTGGACGTGGCCGACAGCGCCTCGGTGCGCGCCGGCGTCGATCACACCATCGCCAACTTCGGCCAGCTCGATATCCTGGTCAACAACGCCGGATTTCTCAAGTACACCACCTTCGAAGATTGCCGCGAAGAGGATTGGGACCGCATCGTCGATATCAATATGAAAGGTCCCTTTCTCTGCACCCAGGCCGCCATTCCCCACATGCGCGCCCGCCAGACAGGCGCCATCGTGAATATGACCTCACTCGCTGCCAAAACCGGCGGGCTCGCCGCCGGACCGCCCTACGCCGCAGCCAAGGCTGGGGTATTGACTCTGACTATCGGGATGGCCCGCTACCTGGCCCCCGACGGGATACGCGTCAACGCCATCGCCCCGGGCGTTATCGACACCGCCATGACCTCGGCGCCCGAGCACGACGCGCTCAAAGCCTCGATACCCATCGGCCATAGCGGCCAGCCCGAAGATGTCGCCCAGTGCGCACTCTTTCTCGCCTGCGACGATTCTCGACACATCACCGGCGAGACCATCGACGTCAACGGTGGCCTCTTCATGGATTGAACCGATGATCGTCAAAACCCCCGCCGAACTGGACGCCCTGGTGCGCGAGGTGCTCATGGCCTCCGGCGCCGACGAACGCAACGCCGAAATTGTGGCTGAACACCTGGTGTTGGCCAACCTCAGCGGTGTCGACACCCACGGCGTATGGCATCTCAAGGGCTATGTCGACGCCATCGCCGACGGTCTGATCATCCCCACCGCCTGGCCCGAAGTGCTATCCGCCAGAGCCAACTCGGCCCGCGTGACCGGCCACTGGACCTTCGGCCAAACCGCCGCGCTCTTCGCCATGCGGCAATGCCTCGACATGGCCGAAGCTCGCGACATGGCCTGCGTTGGCCTGGTCCAGGCCCACCATATTGGCCGCCTCGGCCACTACGTCGAAATGGCCGCAGCCCGGGGCATGATCGGCATGGTCTGGGCCGGGGGCTACGGCGAGGAGGCGCCTGCCGCTGTGCCCTATGGCGGAAGCAGGTCTTTTCTCCACACCAATCCGATCGCCATGGGTTTCCCCGGCGGCGCGGGGTCGGCACTGAGCTTCGACTTCGCCACCTCAGCCCTTTCTGGTGTCAAAATCGACAATGCCCGCAACCGCGGCCAGAACCTGCCCGCCGGCGCAATCGTCGACCGCAACGGCCAACCCAGCACCGATCCCGCAGATTTTTTCGACGGGGGCGGGCACCTGCCCTTCGGTGGCCACAAGGGCTACGCGATCATGCTCGCTGCGGAATTCCTCGGCCGTATCTTCACCGGCGCCGACGCCTTCGTCGACCCGGCGCGCGGCGGCCCCATCCTGCGGCACCAGGGCACGGCCTTCTTCGCCTTCAAAGCCGACTTGTTCCAGCCATTCGGCGACTATGCCGAACGCGCCGACGAAATGGGCCAGCGCACCCGTGCGATTCCTCCCGCCCCGGGCTATGAAAAAGTGCAGATGCCCGGCGACCCCGAAGCCGCCACCCGCACAGAGCGCCAACGCGAGGGGATTCCCATTGCCGCAGACACCTGGCGGTCCATCGTCGCGGCCGCTCAAGCAGTCGGCGTCCACCTATAAAGGCCATCTCCATGCAACCCGATCCCCAACTCACCGCCCAGCTCGGCCAATGCGACAGTGCCACCGTCGCCAACGCCATCGAACACTTCGCCGTCCGCGATCCGACCACGGGCTACGCCGACAACCGCCTGGTCTGCCAGCGCCCCGAAATCGCCCGGCCC
>PBOD01000250.1 GCA_002724215.1 Gemmatimonadota bacterium
CGGGCTGCGCGAATTCGAAGATCGTTTCAAGGCTATTCGGCAGCCTCCACCACGGGGCAGACCGCAACTCGCCCCATCTGGTATCGCTCTTTCTCCGCCGACCCGACGGCAGTCGCGACCGCGCCGAATACGTGGCGGCGCAGGATCCGGCGTTGTGGGAGCGCAAGGCGGGGGCCGAGAGCCGGATGTACATACCGGTGGGACGCTTTAAGAACAATCTGAGTATACAGGTGACGGGCTTTATCAGCGACGAGGTTTACGCCAAGATTCTCGACGAATACGAACAGGAGTTGCTGCGGAGAGTGGAGACCGGTCTTGTTGGTACTGCAACTGCGGTCGATTCTTTACATCGCGCCGGACACTCAGCATACTGAAAGTAAGGCTATAAAAATACACCTCGTCGAGAACTTGCGCGCCCGACGAGGTGTGCCCCAAGGATATGGACCGAAGTCCATCTGTTAATAAAGATCGGCGTGAAAGCGTCGAACTTTAGAAAAAATACACTGAAATTTACAGCGCTGCGTAAAGGGCTGGGAAATCGGCATAGTGAGCAAAGGTCACGTCGGCGCCGGCGGTATGCAGATCGGCCGCCGGATGGCTGGACGTAAAGCCGATGGCTCGCATGCCCGCCCGGCGGGCTGCCTCGATGCCGAAGATCGAATCTTCGACAACCGCGCAATATTGTGGGTCGGCACCAAGGCGCTCGGCGGCCAACAGAAAGAGATCGGGTGCGGGTTTGCCGGCGGCGACCTCGACGGCGCTGCAGAGGATGTCGAAATGGCGGTCGAGGCCGACGCGGGCGAGCGAGAAGCGAATTTTGTCGGGGTGGCCGGAGGAGGCCACGGCGCGGGGGATGTCGGCGAGGTCGGCGAGGAGTTGGGGCAAGCCGGGGAAGGTCTCGAGATTTGCCGCAGCCTGGCGGAAGTACTCCTGCTGGCGCTCGGCGAGGATTTCGGGCGGGAAGTCGATGCCGGTCTTGGCGCTGAAGTGGTCGAGCACCGCGCGATCGGACTTGCCGATCATGGTCTCGATCTCGGCGATCTCGGCCTCGACCCCGTGGCGGGCCAATACCGGCAGCCAGGCGCCGCAACTGAGGTGTTCGCTATCGACGAGGACGCCGTCGCAATCGAAGATTAGATTGTACATGGGCCTATAAGATAACAGCCGGTGCGGGGGCGGCCAGGCGCAAAGGGGAAGGTTATATGGTCAGTGCGGAAGAGCGCAAAGAGCGGGAGGGCAAACCCGATAGGGCAGAGCCGACCAATCTCGAAGATCGCCATTCCAATATTTGTCCGGGTTGTGGCGGGCGGCTGGACTTTTGGGCCTGTGAGGCGCTCTGCCACCACTGCGGTCTCAAGTTCACCTGTGACGAGTGACTCCGGGTCGTCTCGCGAGGAGCAGAGAGCATGTCGGAACGGGAGCAAAAGCTTTGCGTGGGCAAGACGCCCCTGCACCAGATCCGCAACCGCAACGAGGCGCGCGTGGCCCAGATTATGCCCTCGTTATTTGCCGAATCGAACCTGGAACTAGATGCGATCGATATCCAGGACGTTTTCGCGCTGGCGCTCAATAAGCTGCCGCCGCACTACGTCCAGGAGATGGCCATCGTGCTCGTGGAACTGGTCGATGAGGACACCATTCGCGTCGCGTTGCGCGAGGCCATCGCGCAGGTGCAGGCCAGCCCCAACCACTGACCTGTGAATCTGCAACACCTGCGCTATTTTTTGGCGGTGGCGCGCAACGGCGGTTTCACCCAGGCCGCACGCGAGATGCACGTAACCCAGCCGACCGTGTCGAGCGGGGTCGCCGACCTCGAGCGCAGCCTGGGTGTCCAGCTCTTCAATCGCGACAGCCGCCACGTGGCCCTGACCACCGAGGGGCGGATGCTGCTGAGCTACGCGGTGCAGATTGAGGATTTGCTCGAAGAAGCCGGCGAGCGGCTCGAACGACGCGACCTCGAGCCGGGCGAGGGTTTCCAGTTCGGGGCGATCGACGCGGCGGTGATCTACCTCTTGCCCGACATCCTCAAAGAGTACATGCGCAGCTATCCCGGGGTGGCGCTCAAGACCCAGGTCGCCCCCTCGCGCTATCTGGTCGAAGACCTCTTGATGAACCGTTCCGAGTTCGCGCTGATCCACCTGCCGTACGGCCATCCCAAAATCGATACCGTGCCGATTTACCGCGACGAGATGCCGCTGGTCGTCGGCGCCGACCACCGTTTCGCCGACCGGCGCGAGGTCGATCTAGCCGAGGTAGTGGAAGAGCCGCTGATCCTCTTCCACGCCGATTCGGTATCGCGCAAAGTCGTCGATGAAAAATTGGCCGAAGCGGGATTGGCTTTGGGGGCGGTGATGGAATTGCGCAGCCCGGAGGCGATGCGCAAGCTGGTCGAGGCGGGGTTGGGGATCTCGTTTCTGCCGCAGTTGGCGGTGCGCGAGTCGATCGCCGGTGGCGCGCTGGTAACCGTTGCGGTCAAGGGCGTGTCATTTGAGCGCGAGATCGGCGTGGCCTGGCGGCGCGGTCGCTATTTTGGCCAGGCGGTGCGGCTGATGCTGGAAGCCGTGTTCGAGGTTTACGGCGGTCGCGAGATCTGGCTCGAAAAGAGCACCGGGCGCGCTTAGGGCGCCAGGCGGGATAGGGTCCAGGCCCCGTCGGGGCCGAGGCGGTAGTCGCAGCGGTCGTGCAGCCGGTCGGGCCGTTCGGCCCAGAATTCGCAGCGGTCGGGCTGCACCCGGTAGCCGCCCCAGTGCGGCGGGCGGGGAATCTCTCTTGCCGCGTATTGTCGGTCTAATTCCCGTATCTCGGCCGCCAGCGTCTGACGATCGGGCAAGGTCGCGCTCTGCCTAGACGCCCAGGCGGAGAGTTGGCTGTCGCGCGGTCGCCGTGCGAAGTAGGCATCTGATTGCGCGGCGGAAACTTTTTCGACCCGACCCTCTATCCGCACTTGGCGGTTTTGCGCCGCCCAGTAAAAGACCAGCGCTGCGTGGGGTGCGCCGGCCAGATCTCGCGCTTTATGGCTTTGGTAATGGGTGTAGAATACAAAGCCCTGTGGCCCGAAATCGTCGAGGATCACCATCCGCGCCGTCGGCCTGCCGCGCGCGTCAATGGTGGCTAAGGTCATGGCCTGCGGTAGGATGGTGTCGCTATGGCGTGCCTCGGCGTACCAGGTCGCGAATTGGTCGATGGGATCGGTCGCCAGTTCGGATAGCGCGAGACCATCTTCCATCAGGGGTGTGCGCTGCGCGTCATGTATACTCGCTGCCTTTTAGCTGCTCGAAATGGTCGCAGTGCTCGTAGAGGCCATGCGTACCGGCGGTGGACAAAGGGCAGAGCACCGCCGGCAGGTTTGGGCGATTGAGATCCGATCGATGAGTACTTTGTCGCGGCCGCAGCGGGTTGAAATCGATGCTGAGATCGGGTTGTGCGGACACGGGCGTTCTACGGGCGCCTTGTGCAATCAATATAGAAAAGTAGGTGTAATTGAAGAAGGGTCAGTTTTTATAAGTGGTTGGGATAGAGGGAGCGATGGAGTGTTGCGATAATTCATCGCAACTGCGTTTTTAAACATCAATGACGGAGATGACGGATTGGGTGAGCTCCATCCTCCGATTGTGAGTCGCTTTAGCTAGGATATTATCTCAGACTGAGGGTAGTAGAATGATTGACGCGAAAGAAGTGCGAGCCAATCCCGATGCGCTGCGCGAGGCGATTAAGGTCAGAAAGGTAGATCCTGATAAGGCCGATGTCGATCGCTGGTTAAAATTAGATGAGCAGCGGCGCGAGTTGCAGCAGGGGATCGACGCGCTAAATGGGGAGAAGAAGGAGTTGGCGCAGTTGGGGAGGAGCGACCCGGACGCGGCGCGGCAGAAAGGACAGGAGTTGCGGGAGAAGGGGCGGGCGATGGAGCAGGAGTTGGGTAAGCTGACGGCGGAGTGGCAGGGGATTATGGACTGGTTTCCCAATTGGCCGCATCCGGATATGCCTGAGGGGGCGGGGGAAGAGGAGAATGTGGAGGAGAAGGCGTGGATTCCAGGGACGGGATATTTGGACGAGGGGAAGTTGGGGCGAGGGGAGACCAGCGCGGCGTATATGCCCGGGCGGCCGCTACACGCGGAGGACCAGGAATTCGAGCCCTTGCACCACGCAGAGCTGGGCGTGCAGTTGGGCGGGATCGACACTTTGCAGGGCGGTCAGGTCTCGGGCTCGCGCTTCGCCTATTTGCGCGGAGACGTAGCGCTGATGCAGTACGCGCTGGGCCAATTGCTGATCGACGAATTGCTCGGGCGCGGTTACGAGATGTTCGTGCCGCCTTTATTGGTGCGCGAGCGCGCGCTCTATGGCACCTCGCACTTTCCCGAGGGGCGCGATCAGGTCTACGCGATCAATACTGACAATGTGGAGGAGGGGACCGAGCTGTTCCTAGTGGGATCTTCGGAGCCGACTAACTTCAGCTATTTTATGGACAAAACCCTCGACGCGGCCGAATTGCCGGTCAAGGTTTTCGCCAATACGGCCTGTTTTCGCTCTGAAGCAGGATCGTGGGGCAAGGATGTAAAGGGTATCAAGCGGGTGCATCAGTTCGACAAGATCGAAATGAACGCGGTGTGCCTGCCCGCGCAGTCGGAGGCCGTCTACGAGGAATTTGGGCAGATCAACGAATGGCTGTTGCAGCAACTGGAACTGCCCTATCGCATCGTCGATAAGTGCCACGGCGACGCCGGCTATCTGGCCAGCCACAGGCAGCGCGATATGGAGGTGTGGATGTCGGGTTCGGGCGAGTTTATGGAGGTGATGACCGATACCAACGCCACCGACTATCAGGCGCGGCGGCTCAATATTCGCTACAAGGGGCCGGATGGCCGCGGCTTTTGCCACCTGGTCAACGACACGGGTTGCGCGATGGGGCGGCTGCTGATCGCGATTTTGGACAACTACCAGCAGCCGGGTGGTGTAGTGAAAGTGCCCGAGGCGCTCAGACGAGTGGTCAAGAAGGACGTTTTGCAACCCGGCGGAGGTCAGTAAAAATAGTGGCGAAGAGACTCGATGGCCGGGAGATCTCGGCCCAGATGCGCGCAGAGATGCAGGCGGATATAGCGCGCCTGAAAGAAGAGCACAGCGTCGTCCCGGGGTTGGCGGTAGTGCTGGTAGGCGATAATCCCGCCTCGCTGTCGTATGTGCGTTCGAAGGGCAAGGCCTGCGAGGAGTTGGGTTTGCACTCAGTGCAGGTGGATTTACCGGCGGATTCGTCTACCCAGGACGTGCTGGCAGTCGTGGATAAGCTCAACAAGGACGATGCGGTCCACGGCATTCTGGTGCAATTGCCATTGCCAGACCAGGACGAGGGAGAGGTGCTCAATTCCATCGATCCCGAGAAAGATGTAGATGGGCTGCATCCCGTGAATCTGGGACGGCTGGTCAGGCAGGAGGAATGCTTCTGGCCCTGTACGCCGCATGGAGTTCTGCAAATTTTGCGCCGCAGTAATATCGAGACCAAGGGCAAGCACGTGGTGGTGGTGGGGCGCAGCACGCTAGTGGGGCGGCCGGTGGCCAATTTGCTCGGGCACAAGGCCGACGGCGCCAATGCCACGGTGACGCTGTGCCATACGGCGACATGCGATCTGGGCTCCTTCACCCGGCAGGCTGATATTCTGGTGGTGGCGGCGGGCTTTCCGCGCGGGATTACCGCCGATATGGTCAAGGAGGGCGCGGTGGTGATCGACGTGGGGATCAATCAAATCGATGATGCGTCGCGCGAGCGCGGCTGGCGACTGGTCGGGGATGTCGATTACAGGGAAGTGCGCAAAAAGGCCAGCGCAATCACGCCGGTGCCCAATGGTGTCGGGCCGATGACGATTACCTTGCTACTTTACAATACGATCTGGTCGGCCAAGCGGAAGCACGGGCTGTCGTAGTGCAGCAGTTTCATGTCTGGTTATCCTATTCCGGCTTCTGAATCGGAAGTCGAAGTCCACGTCAAAAACTCCCGCTTTATCGGCACTGCCAGGGTCGCGGCGACCGTCGATGAGGCCAGGGCCTGTATTGCATCCGTCCGCGCGCGCTTTGCCGACGCCTCGCACCACTGCTATGCCTTCGCCGCTGGTTACGGTGCCACCGTCACCCACGGCATGAGCGACGACGGCGAGCCTGCGGGCACGGCCGGCAAGCCGATGCTGGCGGTGGTGCAGGGCTGTGGCCTGGGCGATGTAGTGGTGGTGGCAACGCGCTACTTCGGGGGGACGAAGTTGGGCACCGGCGGCCTGGTGAAAGCCTATACCGAGACGGCGCAGGCGGCCATTGCGGCGGTGGAACGCGTCGATAAGGTCGAGATGGTAGGCGTTGTGGTGACGCTGGCCTACGACGCCTACGAGGTCTGCAAAAGGCAGATCGAAGCTCTCGGCGCAATGGTCGAGGCCGAGGACTTCGGTGCCCACGTGCAGATAGTATTGCACGTGGATGTCGAGCGCTACGACGAACTGCGCGCGACGTTGATCGAAATGACCTCGGGTCGCGTCCAGATCGAATTACTCGACTAAGCCCAGCGCACCAATCCCATTTCCAGAGGATCGCTCAGATCGCGGTGCGACGGCACCACGCGCAGAGTATAGCCGTGCGAGCCCGACTCGGTGCAGACGAAGGTGCCAGTGAAATAGTGGGTGCCCTCGCCATTGCTCTCGGCGAGTTCGAGCGGGTGAGTGGTGGTCTGCACGAATTCCTGCTGGGCGTTGAGACGGCCGACGCAGAGTTCAACGCGCACGTCTGCGGGTGCGAGTTCGCCCAGCGACACCTCGGCCCTAAGGGGCACCTGCATCCCGACCTTGAGCTGGCCGGGGAAGTCGGCGGCGATCGGGCCGATCTGGACCTGGGTCCATTTGGAGCGCACGTGCGTTTTCCAGCGGGTCAGTTGCTGGACTCGCTCGCGATCGTTGCCCAATTCCTCGCAGCGGGTCTGGCCGGGTAGGTAGAGTCCATCGACGTATTCGCGGACCATGCGGTGGGTGTTGTAGACGGGGGCGAGCTGGGCGATGGTCTCCTTCATGCGAGCGACCCACTCGCGGGGGATGCCCTCGGCATTGCGCTGGTAGAACAGCGGGATCACCTCGGTCTCCAGCAGGTCGTAGAGTGCGTTGGATTCGACCTCGTCCTGGTATTGCTCGTCTGCGTAGTCCTCGCCGCGGCCAATCGCCCAGCCGGGGTGAGCCTCGCAGGCTTCGTCCCACCAACCATCGAGCACGCTGACATTGAGTACGCCGTTGACAGCGGCCTTCATGCCCGAAGTGCCCGAGGCTTCTAGTGGCCGCCGCGGGTTGTTGAGCCAGATGTCGCAGCCCTGGACCAAGTAGCGGGCCACGTTGAGGTCGTAGTCCTGGAGGAAGAAGATTCGCCCGTGGAAGGGCTCCTCACGCGCGAGGTGGACGATCTGGCGGATCAGGTCCTTGCCGGCGTTGTCTTTGGGATGGGCCTTGCCGGCGAAGAGGATCTGCAGCGGGCGGTCCTGGTCGGCGAAGAGCGCCATGAGTCTCGCGACATTGTGGAAGAGCAGGTTGCCGCGCTTATAGGTGGCGAAGCGGCGGGCGAAGCCGATGGTCAGCGCGTGGGGATCGAGGCGGGTGAGCGATTGCTCGACCTTGGCCGGGGGGACGCCCTGACTGCCGAGCTGGTGGCGCAGGTGGTGGCACGCGAATTCGATCAGTCGCCGGCGGCGGTACTGGTGGGTGTCCCACAGCTCGCGGTCGGGAATAGTGTGGACCGGGGACCAGTCGTCGGGGTCGGTGTTGACCAAGCGCCAGGCATCGCCTAGGTGGCGATCGAAGAGATCGGCCATTTCCAGCGAGGTCCAGCTGTGGAGATGGATGCCATTGGTGACGTGGCCGATGGGAATCTCGCGTTCGCTGAAGTCGGGCCACAGGCCCTGCCACATGCGGCGGCTGACTTCGCCGTGCAGGCGGCTGACGCCATTGGCGCCGCTCGCCAGCCTGAGCGCTAGCACGGTCATGCAGAAGGCGGCGTGGTGATCGTTGGGGTCGAGACGCCCCAGGCCGAGGAATTCCTCGCGCGATAGACCCAGCAATTCGCGGAAGTGGCCCAGGTGCTCCTCGACCAAGTCGGCGCTGAACCAGTCATTGCCTGCGGCGACAGGCGTGTGGGTGGTGAAGACATTGCCGACGACGCTAGCTTCGCGGGCGGTGGCGAACGAATAGCTATTTGCGGCCATCAGGCGGCGGATGCGCTCCAGGGCCAGGAAGGCCGAATGGCCCTCGTTCATGTGGCAGATGCTGGGCTCGACGCCGGCGGCGTGCAGTGCGCGCAGGCCGCCGATGCCCAAAAGGATCTCCTGGCGGATGCGCATGGGCTCGTCGCCGCCGTAGAGCCGGGCAGTGATTTCGCGGTCTTGCGGCGCGTTTGCCTCGAGGTCGGTGTCGAGCAAATAGAGCCCTATGCGGCCGACCCGGGCCAGCCAGATTCGGGTCAGTACCGGGCCGTGGGCGAAGGGCACTTCGATGGTGAGGTGGTCGCCGCGATCGCTGCGGACAGGTTGCACCGGCATCTGGTAGAAGTCGTTTTCTGGATTGTGTTCGATTTGCCAGCCATCGCCGTTGAGGGCCTGGTGGAAATAGCCTTCGCGGTAGAGCAGGCCGACCCCGATCAGGGGTACGCCGAGATCGCTGGCGGCTTTGAGATGGTCGCCGGCGAGGACGCCCAGGCCTCCCGAGTAGATGCGCAGATTGTCGGTCAGGCCGAATTCGGCCGAGAAGTAAGCGACCTGCAGCCGGCTCTGGCCATGGGTTTGGCCGAACCACGTCGGATGCGACAGATAGCGCTTGAATTGTGCGATGATGTGTTCAATACGGCCGGTGAACTGCTGGTCGGCGGCCAGGGTTTCGAGCTGCGCGGGCTGGAGCGCGGCCAGGAAGCGCAGCGGGTCGCGCTCACTGTCGACCCAGGCTTCGGGATCGATCTGGTGCAGGGTGCGAATCGTCTCTTTATTCCAGCTCCACCAGAGATTGTACGAGAATTCCCACAGTGGCGCTAGCGGCTCGGGCAGGGCGGGAATGATGTTGAGGCGGTGCAGCGGCTTCATTGTCGCATCTCAGGGCAGGGGTGTATTACCGGCAGATCTGTATAGAAAAAGAGGCCGTCCGAGATTTGTCAAGAGTGTCCGATATTGCGATAAATTTTGTCAAATCCTATACTTATGCAAATTTTACCAGGAGGATGAATATGAGCGCTAAACCCCAGGTCCTGATCAGCGGTTTCGCCGATGAAGGGCCGCTGGACAAGAAGGCCGAAGCCCAATTGACGATGCTGGCGGCGCTGGGTATGTCCTACTATAGCTTGCGCTTTGTGGACGCGGGTCAGGGCGTTAAAAATGTCATGCAATTGACCCGGCGCGAAATTGCCCGCTTGTGCAAATTGCACCGTGAATTCGGCGTGCGGGTTTCCTCGATCGGCTCCCCCATCGGCAAGGTCAAGTTGCTCGATGTCGAAGACGGCTCGACCAATGCCTATATCCCCTTTGACAAGTATTTAAAAAAAGACGTGCAGCGGGCGGTGGATCTGGCGGGAGCCTTCGAGACGCGGTTGATTCGCGGTTTTTCGTTTTACCATCCGCGCGGCGAGGATCCCTGGGGCTATGTCGATCAGGCCGGCGAAAGGCTCTACGAGATCGCCGAAGTGTGCCGCAAGGGGGGCGCGATTTTCGGACTGGAGGTCGAAGCCAACCTGATCGGCCAAAACGGTCGGCTGTTGCGCAAACTCGACAAACTGGTCAACCACCCCAATCTGTGCTTGATTTTCGACGGTGGCAATTTGTCGAGTCAGAACTTTACGCCGGTTGAGACCATTGCTGAGTACCGCGCGATGAAGGCGGGAATCGGCTGGTTGCACATCAAGGACTACAAGATCGACCCCGGGCTCAAATGGACGGGCTTCGTCGATGAAGAGCGCCTCAAGAATTTCGTGCCGGCCGACGAGGGCGATTCGGGGCACGAGGAGATTCTGCGCAATTTCAAAGCGCGGATTCCGGGTCTGGCGCGCAAGCTGAAGAAGCAGGGGGTGCCGGGAGTGTTTTTAGATCTGGAGCCGCATCTAAAGGGTGGGGGGCAGTTTGGCGGCTTTAGCGGGGTCGATGGTTTCGGGGTCGCGTTGCGGGCGCTGTTGAATTTGTTGGATTATGTGGGGATCGGCTACGATTTGACATCCTATGGGGATATTGCGGCGCAGAAGGGGTGATTGAGATGGGCGTTGGCAGCGGATGCCCGGTATAGACGATCGGACCTCCGGGCCATTGGGCGTGCACGCGGCAGAATAAAATCCACAGGGATTGGGAAGACGGAGGGAGGCAATGGGAAAATAAACTTCCTGCCAACAGCCGCGCGAGAGCCTGTCGCACAGCTGTTGGCAGGAAAATAGCACTTATCGGCCCTGTTCTTCCAGTTTCTTGTGCTGCCTCTTGAAGGCCGCGCTCTTGTCGTCTTCGATGACTTCGAGATCGACGTCCTTTTCGAAACCGGGTATATTGCCGGCGTAGAAGGACGTTTGGTAGTTGGGTTCGCTGGTGAATTCCCACACGCGCTTTTTCCTGCCGACGCCAGGCCAAGAGACGCGCAGGATGCGCTTTTTAGCCTTGTAAATATGGGTCGGGGTCGGCTGATCGGGATCGACGCGGTATTTGGCCAGGGCTTTTTCGTCGATCTCGACGCCTAAGCCCGGCGCGTCGGGGACTGGCATATAGCCGTTCTCGACGGCGATCGGCTTCTTGATCAGGTCATCGACCCACAATTCGTGGCAGGTGATATAGGGCAATTGCGCGTGCGAGTGCACCGCGCCGATATGGGCGGCCATGGTGGTGGTCAGGCCATTGCCGACCAGTTGCAGCCAGAAGGGCTTGTTGTGGGCGGCGGCCAGGGTGCCCTGGCGACGGATCTCACTGGTGCCGCCGCCGATGACGAAGCCGTCGCAGCAGTCGTTGCGCAGATACTGGTCTTGATAGTGCTCGACGATGGGCTTGCGCACCCTTTCGCGCAGGATGCGGGCGTCGCCGGGGTTGGTATGCAGATAGAAGGGGCTTTCGTAGATGCCGACATTGGGGTTTTCGTCGAGTTGCTGCAGGATGATTTCGGCTTTGGCCTGGTTGAGCAGGAAGCCGTTGAAGTCGACGTCGAACTTGAAGTCGGCGGGCACGACCTTGGAGACGGCGGCGGTCTGGGCGATGATATCGCGCCAGGGGCGGGCCTTCATCTTGAAGCTCGTGTAGCCGCGCTTGACGGCTTCTCGGGCCTCGGCGGCCCAGTCTCGCGCTGGCATGTCGATATCCCACCACGAGATCGGGCAGCGGTCGCGGATCTTGACGCCCAGCAGCGCGTGTACCGGCACGCCCTGATCCTGGCCAACCAGGTCGAAACAGGCGGTCTGGGAGGCGAAGCCGAGCTCGTCGCGATGCATGATCGCGGCTGGGTTTTGGCCGACCAGGCCGTCGATATTGGGGCGGCCGCCCTGGATATCGCCCCAGCCGACCAGGCCGTTGTCGGATTCGAGGTGCACGACCCAGACCCGCTCATCGTGGGTCGAGGCGCGCTGCATGGCGCGGGTAACGCGGCGGGCGTAGAAGGGGATGTCGAGGGCGATGGTTTCGGCGTGGGCGATCTGCATGAGATTTTCGTCTCCGCGTTCAGAGTGGATTTGGCGCAAAGTTTACGGATTATTATACGGGGCAACAACCACTATTCAAGGAAAGACATTACAATGAGCGACGCGTACGAAAAATTTATGCAAAAAGTGCTCGAGATAGACGATATCGGCCACGCACAGGGCTTATTGAGTTGGGATCAGGAGACCTATATGCCGCCCAGAGGTGCGGCTATGCGAGCCAGGGCGCAGGGGACGCTGGCCGGTATTGGCCACCAGATGATGACCGCCCCCGAATTGGTGGCGCTGGTCGAGGAACTGAAGGGCCGGGAACTGACCGGGGACGCGGCGGTCAACGTGCGCGAGATCGACCGCCAGCAGAGCCGGGCGCTCAAGGTGCCCAAGGAACTGGTCGTAGAGTTGAGCCAGACCGAATCGCTGGCGCACGAAGCCTGGGTCGAGGCCAGGCAGCAGGCGGAGTTTGCGCTCTTTCAGCCCTGGCTGGAGAAAATCGTCAAACTCAAGAAGGAGGTCTGCGAGCGGGTCGGCTACGAGGGCACCATCTACAACGCCTTGCTCGACGAGTACGAGCCCTATGCACTGACCGAAGAGATCGATCCGCTCTTTGCGCGGCTGCGCGAGAAGCTGGTGCCGCTGGTCGAAAAAATCAGTGCCAAACAGGCCTTTCCCGCCAGGGGCATACTCGACCAGGACTATGCGATCGAAGCCCAGGAGGAACTGGGGCGGCAGGTGATGGCGGACCTCGGCTTCGATCTGGAGGGGGGCCGTTTGGATATTGCGGTGCACCCCTTTTGCGGCGGTACTTGCCGCGATGACGTGCGGCTGACTACGCGCTACAATCTCGACTGGCTGCCCGGTTCGCTATTTGGGACCATTCACGAGACCGGGCACGGACTCTACGAACAGGGCCTGCCCGCAGAAGCGGCGGGCGCGCCAGCCGGGGACAGCGTTTCGCTGGGCATCCACGAGTCGCAGTCGCGGCTGCTGGAGAATATGGTCGGGCGCGGCCGCAGCTTCTGGGTGCACTATCTGCCGCGGCTGCAGGCGCTGTTTCCGGGCCAGCTGGATTCCGTCGATGTCGATGCCTTTTACGCCGCGGTCAACCAGGTCGAGCCCTCGCTGATTCGGGTCGAGGCCGACGAAGTGACCTACAATCTGCACATCCTGCTGCGCTTCGAGCTGGAGCGCGACCTCTTCGAAGACCGGGTTGAGATCGCAGATTTGCCCGCGGTGTGGAACCAGCGCATGGAGCAATATCTGGGCGTGCGCCCACCCGACGATGCCCAGGGCGTGTTGCAGGATATCCACTGGTCGATGGGGGGTATGGGC
>PBOD01000251.1 GCA_002724215.1 Gemmatimonadota bacterium
GGCCTGCCCGAATCTATCAACCTGGTCCCCGCCGTGGCCCGCCGCAACGCCCAGGTCATCTGCTTCGGCGTACCCGACAAGGCCCAGCACCAGGGTCTGGTCGAAGTCAATATGCTCAACATGTTGCGCCAGGAGCTCAAAGTACACTTTAGCGTCGGCCCCAACCCCGACCGCGACTACCGCCCGGCCCTCGACTGGATCGTCCAAGGCCGGATCGATGTCACCCCGGTCGTCAGCCACATCCTGCCCTTCGAGCAAATTCAACAGGCATTCACCATGGCCTTTGACGAGCCCGAGCCACACCGGGCGCTCAAAATCGTCCTCAAATTCTAGGGGTCATTCTCTATATGCACCGCAAGAGCGACATCGAACGGGCCAACTGCGACTACGCATCCGATCCACTGCCGGTCCAGGGCTGACATGCACGTCGTCGAGATCGAGGTCCACGAGATCACCGTCCCCTATCGCGACTGGATCGCCTACCCGCTCGACCACTACTACGGCCCCACCCGCCGCACCGTCTACGTCGCTCACACCGATAGCGGACTCAGCGGACTCGGCGAGGGCGGCAGCGCCGAGCCGCAGGAGGTCATCGACCAGTATCTCGGCAGCAATCCCTTCGAGTGGATCGGCGACGAGACCTCTTTGGCCCTGGGCACGGCGATGTACGACCTGATGGGCCAGGCCGCCGGCGTGCCGGTCTACCAGCTCTTCGGTCAGAAGTACCGCTCGTGGATTCCCGTCGGCGCGTGGACAGTATCGACCCACCCGGACCACATGGCCGAAGCCGTATTGCGCTACGCCGATTTGGGCTATACCTGGCTCAAATACCACCTCTCGCCTTTCGAGAATGTCTTCGACCAGACTGCGGCGATGCAGGAGGTGGCTCCGCCGGGCTTTCGCGTCCACTACGACTTCACCATGCACGGCACCGACGACCACATACCAGACCTGCTGGCGCGGCTGGCCGAATATCCGATCGCTGGCTGTTTCGAGGATGCGCTGCCGCCCGGCGATATCGAGGGCTATATCGACCTCCGCAAACGCTCGCAGCTGCCGATCGTGCTGCACCACTTCCCGCTCGGAGCCACCTACGAGGTGTTAATGGGCGCAGCTGATATCTACATGCTCGGGCACGCGCGCATTGGCGACGCGCAGAAAAAGGCCGGACTCTTCGCTGCCGCGGGCAAGCCCTTTATGCTGCAAAACGTCGGCGGCGCCATCACCCGCGCCATGGTCTGCCACATGATGGCAGCCTTTCCCACCGCGACCTTCCACTGCCACAACGACTACGAGACCTGGGCCGCCGATGTGGTCGCGGAGCGCCTCGATCCGGTCAATGGCTTCGTGCGGGTACCGGAGCAACCAGGGCTGGGGCTGACGCTGGACCGCGAAGCCCTAGAGCGGCTAAAAGCGCTGAAATTGCCCGCTAAAAACCGATGGATTATCAAATCTCGCTTTGAAAACGGCACTCGCCTCTACGCCATCGCCGATCCGGCCCACTCGATCTTCATGGTCAGACCGGATAGAAGCCGCAACCTACCTCCGATGAGCTATGCGGCGCCCATCGCTACTGAGTACTGGGACGACGACGGCTCGAAAGAGTATCGCGCGATGTTCGCGCGGATCGAACGCGAGGGCATGGTGCTGGAACGAGGTTGATCATCTGCAATCCCGCGCCTGACGACCTGCCCTCTTGCATGCCGCGGAATTACTGCACCAACACACCATCTTTCGCGGCGGCTCACTCTTCGCGTTCGAACCGCAATGCCGCCGAGTTCATGCAGTAGCGCAATCCCGTTGGCCGGGGGCCGTCGGGAAAAACGTGCCCGAGATGGGCGTCGCACTGGCTACAGAGCGCCTCGGTCCGCACCATCCCGTGGCTGTTGTCCACCTCTTCGGCGACCCGATCTTCGGCCAAAGGCTGCCAAAAGCTAGGCCAACCCGAACCCGACTCGTACTTGGTCTCAGAGCTAAACAACTCGTTGCCGCAGCACACACAGCGGTAGACCCCGCGCTCCTTGTTATTGCAGAGCGCGCCGGTGAAAGCCCGCTCGGTGCCCTTCTGCCGGGTAACGTAATACTGCTCCGCGGTCAAATCGCACCGCCATTCCTCGTCGCTCTTGGTCACTTTGTCGGCCATAGTAACTCCTTTTTTCGATCTTTATTCACCCTTTGCACTTGCCTCGCTCAGTTCGCCGTAGCGGCCCCCGAAAAAAATCAGCGGCGCGCCATCGCCGGCTTCGCCGGCCAGGCATTCTCCGATAAACATGTCGTGGTCGCCCGCCGCGGCAATTTCCACCAACCGACAATCGACATAGGCCAGAGCAGCGGTGAGAATCGGCGCCCCGCTCTCGGCCGTCTTGGTCTCGAGGTCGGAAAAATCCTTGGGACCGCGCTGGGCGAAGCGGTTGGACAGATCCTCCTGTTCGCGCCTGAGGATATTGATGGCGAAACACTGGCCGCGCTGCAGCAAATCGTGCATGGTGGCCTGCCTATCGACCGAAACCACTACCAGCGGGGGATCTAGCGACAGCGACATGACCGCATTGGCTGTCATACCCGAAACCTCGTCGCCAGCCGCAGTGGTAACCACGGTAACTCCGGTGGCAAAACGCCCCATGATCTGCCGCTGCAAGGCCGAATCAAATGCCATCTCGCGCTTCCTTTCGCTGTGGGTGTAAAATTCTTCCCAAATGTAATAAATGCCGCTGTCGCCGCGAGCCCGAAAACCTGCTGGCGATCGACGACGCGATTGTGCGCCGCGCCGCCGTGTCAATCCTCGAACTACTGAGCTACCGCGAGCCTGGCGAACTAGCCGAGTACCCCGCGATAAATAGCCTCGGCGTCGGCCTCTTCCACCGGCACGGGGTTGGGATCGAGCAGGCGCCGCACCCCCATTGCGATCTCGATCATCCGCGGGATGTCGTCCGCCCCCAGCCCGGCGTCGGCCAGCGACCCGAAGGGGGTGTGCCGCCGCCGCAAACCGTCGATCCAGGCCGCCGCCGCCTCAATACCTTCATCGCGGCTCTTGCCACCCAGGTCGAGGCCGGCAGCCCCGGCGGCAAAGTAGTACTTGTCGGCCACCGCCGGCGCATTGTGCCGCATCACGCCCGGCAACACCAGCGCCACCGCCGTGCCGTGCGGTACGGGCTGGCCGCGCTCGAAGGATACTTTCTCGATCCCGTAGCCGAGCGCGTGCCCGGCGCCGGTGTTGATCGGACTCAGCAAGAGCCCCGCCAATAGCGCGCAGCGCGCCATCTGGTAGCGCGCGCCACCGTTGCCGCCGGCAACGGCCGCCTCGTACGCTGGACACCCCGCCACCAGCGCCGCGCGCGCCACCGCATCGCCGACCGCATTGCTCTTTTGCGAAGCCGTGCACTCCAGCGCGTGGCCGAGCGCATCGAGCCCGGTAATCGCGGTCAACAGCGGCGGCAGATCGGCGTGCAACAGCGGATCGACGAGTGCCCCCCTGGGCTGCAGATAATCCCCGTAGAGGGCTTGCTTGCCAGACTCGTCGGCGACCACCGTCACCCGGCTGGCCTCGCTGCCGGTACCCGCGGTGGTGGGAATGCCGATGAGCGGCGCCCGTGGCGGCTTGTCGAATTTGTCGAAGCCAAAGTAGTCGCGCACCGAACCACCGCACGCCGCTACGCACAGGGCCGATTTGGCCGTATCCATAGTGCTGCCGCCACCCAACGCCACCGCTACGTCAAAATCGACCGCGGCCAGCACCCCGGCGCAGGCGTCAACGCTGGCGACCGAAGGATTGGGGGCGATATCGCTATAATCGCCTACCAGCTTTAATTCGCCCAGGACCGCGCGCACTCGCTCGGCCAGGACCGGAATGCCCGGATCGTGGATCAGGAAGACCCGCCCGGCGCCCAGCCGCGCGCATTCCTCCGCCAACATATCTAGCGCCCCTTCGCCCATCAGCACCCGCCGTCCGTCAAACTTGAACATCTCCCTCAACTCGGCGCGCCGGCTTTCATCGGCGAAATACGCGCTGTCCGCCAGCAGTTCCTCGTTGATCTGCACACCGCCCATTACACGCTCCTTCGGTTGGTTGTCCGTCTTGTCACCCTGCGGGGATTTGTGCAATATTATATGCACTGCGCCACCGCCATACAAAACTCGGAGGACCCCATGTCCCAGACCGCCCAAACCTACGCAGACCAGGGCTTTCTCACCCGCGTCGATCTCTTTTCGGAAAGCGAAATCGGCCACTACCGAGCCTGCTTCGACGAGATCGAAGCGCGCGAGGGCCGCGAAAAATGCCAGATCGGCCTGCAGGCCCGCCACCTCGATGAGGAATTCATCTGGCAGATGGCCACCGACCCCCGCATCATCGACGCAATGGAGGAGCTAATGGGCCCGGACATCATGCTCTTATCGACCCACTTCTTCTGCAAGTATCCCGACCCCGAGGCCAAAAAGTTCGTCGCCTGGCACCAGGACGTAACCTACTGGGGCCTGCAGCCGCCCGAGGCCCACACCGCCTGGGTCGCCGTCGATGACGCCGATGCCGAGAACGGCTGCATGCGCGTGATCCCCGGCTCGCACAAGACCGGCATCGCCACCCACGGCGAATCCGAGCGCGCCGGCAATCTGCTCAGCGTGAACCAGGAGATTCCCGATGAGCTCGTCGATACCAGCCAGGCCTTCGATCTCGAGCTCAAAGCCGGCCAGATCTCGATTCACGACGGCCAGCTCTTCCACGCCAGCAATCCCAACACGTCCGACCGACGCCGCTGCGGCCTGACCCTGCGCTATATCGCCCCCCACGTCTCCCAGCCCGAGCTCAACTCACTCGGCGGCAAGTACCCGACCATCCTCATCCGCGGCGAAGACCGCTACCACAATTTCCCGGAACAGCCGCAGCCCTTCCCGCTGGCTTCTTGACACCAATAAAACAGTAGGCATCTTTTTTATAGCCTCTTTAACCCAGACAGGTGCAAAATAATGGGGGCCATTTGTAGAGATGCGCCCCCTCGATCAGACCGAACGCACACCGCTAAAACCAGGGAGTACAGCAATGGCCCAATACGACCGCATGGCCGTCCTCAACGCCATCTACGACACCGGGATCGTCCCCGTTTTCTACAACAAAGACCCCGAAACCACCATCAATATCGTTGAAGCCTGTGCCAAAGGCGGCGCCCGCTGCGCCGAGTTCACCAACCGCGGCGACCTCGCCTACCACGTCTTCACTGAAACCGTGCGCCACGTCATGGCCAACGACATCGACATCATCATGGGCGTCGGCTCGATCTGCGATGCGCCCACCGCCGCGCTCTACATCGCCAACGGCGCCAACTTCGTCGTCGGCCCGCTGCTCAACGAGGAGGTCGCCCGGCTCTGCAACCGCCGCAAGATCGCCTACTCGCCAGGCTGCGGCAGCGTATCCGAAATCGGCCAGGCGGAAGAGCTGGGTGTCGAGATCGTCAAGGTGTTTCCCGGCAGCGAAGTCGGCGGCCCGGCCTTCGTCAAGTCGGTGCTCGGCCCCTGCCCCTGGACCCGAATCATGCCCACCGGCGGTGTCGATGCGACCCGCGAGAGCCTCGAGGGCTGGTTCAAAGCCGGAGTCGCCGCCGTCGGCGCCGGCTCCAAACTGATCACCAAGGAACTTGTCGAGGCCGGGGATTGGGACGGCCTAGCCGAAAATGTGCGCCAGAGCGTCGAGTGGGTCAAAGAGATCCGCGCCGAGATGGCCGGCTGAGCATACGAGCGTTTATTACACTTATAGGCCCCGGGGGATTCGAATCTCCCGGGGCCTTTTTATGCGCTCAAGGAAGGAGGCTTGCTCGCGGCGTAGAAAAGTCCAACGGCACTTAAGCACGACGCACGTTCGAGCAATCGTAAATCGAAGGGACATTCACCCCAACCCTCAATAGCCAATACTCCGCATGTACTCGCGATTAACCCGCATCTTCCCCTCCTCCGTTCCCGCCACCTCCCCCGGACACACCGTAATCCAGCCCGCGTACCCCGCTGCTTCCAGCGCCGCCATAAACGCCGGATAATCGCACATCGGCCCCTGCCCCAACTCCACGGTTTTGCCGTCCTTGAAGTCGTGCAGATGCACATAGGCGATCCGCGCCGTGAAATCGCGCACCGCCTGCACCGGATCGTAGCCCCAGTGTACTGCGTGCGACATGTCCAGGCACAGCTTGCATACATCGAGCCGCATCATAAAGCGCTTCCACTCGCCCTCGCTATTGACCAGGTGGTTGATATGCGGGTGGAAAGTAACCCTGACGCCGAGCTTTTCGCCATAGACGGCCAGATCTTCATACACCGCCGCCATCTGGTCCAGCTCTGCGTCCGTACCGGTCCGCTCTCCTCTCCCCGGCCCCTTGGTCATAAAGGTCTTTACCCCCAGATCAGCGGCAAATTCAATCTTGCGCTTGTTGATCTGGTGGCTCGGATCTTCGACGCTCAGCGTGGCGTTGGGACCGCAGACGGCGGCGAGCTCCACACCGAAGCGCTCGCACAACTTGCGCACCCGCCCCGGCGTGCCCAGCCAGTCCAGCGGCTGGCGCGCCTCCCAGCCGTCCCAGCCGGCCGCCTGTAACGCCGCCAGTTCCCGCGCCAAATCGGGCGTGCGCCAGAACAGCCCGCTATACGCCAGTTTGTATGTCATGAGTATTCCTCCTCAATCGAGAATGCGCACATCGCCGATTTCGTAGCGCGGGTGCTCGGCCATCTCCAGCGCCGCATGCGCGTAGAATGGATACACACTCCACTCGACACAGCCGAGCAGATCGGGCTTGCCGTCGCCGTTGTAGTCGCCCGGCCAGGCGTTGGGGCCGTGGAGAGTAAAGGCGATCGGCTCACCGTAGCACGCCATCTGCCGCGGCTCCGCAAAGAGCGGCGCTTGCTTTGTGCCGACGTTGCGCAACAGGTAAATCTCACCGCTGCCCGCCAGATTATAGATCAGGTCGATCAGGCCATTGCCGTCCCAATCGATCGCCCGGAACGACTCGGTCCAGTGCTTGTCGCGCCCGACGATCGAGTCATCGATCTGCCGCCCGTCCTCCAGTCGCACCGGCCCCGCCATGCGCAGACGCCGCGCGCCATCACCGGCGATGTATTGCTCAAAGAGCGTCGCCCGGCGCTCGTGGCTGTGCGCAATCAGGTCCAGCAGTCCATCGCCATTCCAATCGGCAAAAGCCGCACCGGTGCGCCAGAAGAAGGGCGCGCGCGGGTCGCGGGGATAGGGCTGGTTGGGCACATTTTCCTCTGCGCAGAGGCGCCCCGAGGCGGCGCGCGCTTGCTCCGAATCCACAAAGCCGTCCACGGCCAAAAACTGCCGTGGCCCGAAGGCGGGTTTGTCGCGCGTGCCGATATTCCGATACCAGACGATGCGATTGGTCTCGTTGGGCAGCAGCAGATCGGGTAACCCGTCGCCGTCCCAATCGGCGTAGACCGGATAGGGATAGCCCATATTGTGCCAGTGGCAGCTGTGCAGGAGGTCATCGCGCAATACGCGGATCGGCGCCCCCTCGCTGAACAGCAACTCGGGCTCGGCCCAGGCGGGGCGCTGGTCGCTGCCCTCGTTGCGCACGATGCGGGGCCAGCCGTAGCCGCCGCCAATCAGCAGGTCCTGGACCCCGTCACCATTCCAGTCGCACAGACAGGGCCAGGCCTGATCGCTCCACGCAGCAACCGCCGCCAGCGACTCAAGACGCTGCGGAGTGCCGAAGCGCCGGGGCCCCTCCAGCGGATAAAACCGCAGCTCCTGGTACGCTGCACACTGCAATAGGAGCCCCTGGCGATTCCCGTCGCAGACCGCGCGCACCCAGCTGCAGCAGTCCTCTGGACCGATCAAGCCCAGATCTCCCGCTGCGCCGAAGGTCAGCGGCTCCTCCTGCGGCCGCCACAGCAGCCGGCGCGCAAAAGGCGCGCCTTCCGCCTGCTCCAACTGCACCAGTGCCAGCGTCCCGGTGCCATCGAGATCGAGCAGAGCGGGGGCTGCACCAGCGCCGAGGTCGACGGGATCGGCCGGCACAAAGGGCCACCCGGCGGCGTTTTCATTGCGGAGACAGTGGCCATTGACCACCAGATCCAGCGCGCCATCGCCATCCACATCGACCAGTTGCAGATCGTCGATTTTGGCGAAAGGTACGGCCACGACCTGGTCGCGAACGAAAATCGGCCAACCGCCCCCATCGCGCTTGCCCGTATTCAGAAAGAAGCCCACGCTACCGTCGCGCTGGTCGGCGAAGACCAGATCGCAGAGCCCGTCGCCGTCTATGTCGGCAAAATCGGCGTGGACATAGGTGCCGGGAAAATGATGCAGATCTTCCGCGCCCCTTGGCTCGACATAGCGCAACCGCGCCATATCGCCATACTGCATTGCGCCGTCGCGGCGCGGAAAGCACACGACGCCGCTGATCGGCGTCCCCGGCCGGTGGTAGTAGTTCCAGCACCCGACCAGATCGGCTCGGCCATCACCGGTGAGGTCCACCAATCGCCCCGATCCGCCCAGCGCGATCGGTCGCGGCACGCCGGCGTTGTAGCGCAGTAGATCGCCGATGCCCACCAGCGGCACCCGCGCCCGCACCGCCAGTGGAGGACGGCGGTCGGCAACGCTAAAGCGCACCTCAAAGTCGCGGCACCCAGCGTCTGCGAGCGCCCATTCGAGCGTGCCCCGCTCGCCGTAGAGCAAGTCGTCGCCCAGCGCGTACTCGATCCGCCGATGCCCGGCATATACTTCTATCGAATTAGGATCTAACGCGCCAGAGGCGCCAGCAGCGGCCATCAGGGCCGAGAAGTCGATCTCCGGCGCAAAGGGGATATGCCCCAGATCCGCAGGCAGCGGCGAAGTAATGTGGATGCGGAAGGCGATCTGCAGCATAATGCGCCCAATCTACCCAGCGGACCCGGCGCGGGCAACTCGTGTCCCGACCCACAAGAGCGCCCCCTGGCATCGCGTGCCCGCGCCTGGGCGCAATATTGACAATGTCGACAAAAATCGGAGATTTATGGTCTCCCCACTGGCGATAATCACACCCATAAAGGGATCTGATGTCCGATCCAGCATCATCGTCCGGACCGGCGGCACTGTTCCGCAACCTCGTCGTCGGTCTGGCCGTCAGTTTCGTCGCGCTCAGCCTGGGTGCGGCCTTCGGCATCCTTTCGGGCCGGGGTGCCTTCGCCGGCATGATCTCAGCCGGCGTCATTGCGCTCATCACCTCGCTCTTGGGCGGCACTCGGGTGCAGTGCTCCGGTCCCACCGCGCCGATGAGCGTGGTCGCCGCCACCGTCATCGCCGTGGCTTTCGATCAGTTGGCGTCCGAACTGCCGGGCGTGGCGCCGGATCACTTTATTAACGCGGTCTTCCTGCTGGCAGGGGCGTTGATGTTGCTGATGGCGGCGTTGCGGCTCGGGCGTTTTATCAGCCTGGTGCCCAATGTGGTGATATCGGGTTTTATGAACGGCATCGCGTTGCTAATCTGGATCGGCCAGACCGAGAAGCTCTTCGGCCTCGGCGGTGCCGGAGCCTTCGCCGGTTCCATCGCCTACAATTGTGCCATTGCCGCCTGCACGCTGGTGTTTCTCTTCGCCTATCCGCCCCTGATCCGACGGTGCTGTCCGCGCTTGGGCCGCTTCATGCCTCCTGGGACATTGGCCGTCTTGATCGCAATGACCGCTGCCGCCCGGACGCTCGACCTCCCGGTCGGCACCATCGACCTCGCCGGAGGCTTTAGCGACTTCGGCGCCCTGGCCGACCTGGTAGCGGCGCAATGGCCACGCGACTGGTCTGGCGCGCTGGTGCTACTGGCGCTGCCCTTTGCCTTCGAGCTGGCGCTGTTGTGCTATCTGGATACGCTGCTGACCTCGCTGGTCGTCGACCGACTGACGGGCGAGAAGTCGCGCCAGGACAAGGAACTCGTCGCCCAGGGCGTCGCCAACGGTACCGTCGCGCTGCTGGGCGGTATCCCCGGCGCCCAGGCCACCATCCGCTCGGTGCTCGTGGTCAAGGAGGGCGGTTCGCAGCGAATCGTCGGCGTCTTTATCGGAATTTTCGTACTCGTCGAAATGGTGCTTTTGCAGGACCTCATCGCCACCATCCCACAGGCGGTATTCGCCGGCATCTTGTTCAAAGCCGGCTACGATGTCTGCGACCTCGACACGGTCCTAGCCTATGTGCGCCGCTTTGCCGGTCGGCCCGCAACCGATCCCGCCGCGGTCTTTGTCGCCCACAAGGAAATGCTGATCGTCGCCGGCACGACACTGGTTACCGTAGTGTGGGACCTCAACACCGCCGTCGCCGTCTTCACGCTGCTCTTTTATCTGGTCAACAAGATCGTGCAGCCGCACAACCCGATCCGCGATCTCAAGCCCCTGGAACGACCCACCGCTTAACGCAGGTTGCACACCCCGCGCGGAGTACGCCGGTGTCGGGCCGATGCTCGTTTTGCAGCGGCCAGGAAACGAAACAAAGGGCGCTTACGAACGCACGGGGGCTACAGCTTTAAAAGCCGCAGCCCCCGTTTGGAACTTGGATGGATCGCCTTAGTAGCGGTAGTGCTCGGGCTTGTACGGCCCCTCGGCGGCAATGCCCAGATAGCCGGCCTGGTCCGCGCTCAGTGCGTCGATCTCAACGCCGAGCTTTTTCAGGTGCAAACGGGCAACCTTTTCGTCGAGATGCTTGGGCAGCATGTAGACGCCGACCGGATACTTCTCGAAGTCGTTGTAGAGCTCAATCTGCGCCAGCACCTGATTGGTGAACGAGTTCGACATCACGAAGGAGGGATGCCCGGTGGCGCACCCGAGGTTGACCAGCCGTCCCTCGGCAAGCAGGATGATGCTGTGCCCGTCGGGAAAGGTGAACTTATCGACCTGGGGCTTGATCTCGATGTGCTCGATACCGGCAAAGCCCTGCAGCTCCGCGACCTGGATCTCGACATCGAAGTGGCCGATATTGCAGACGATCGCGCCATCCTTCATCCGCTCCATGTGATCGATGCGGATGATATCCTTGCAGCCGGTAGTGGTGACGAAGATGTCGCCCTCGGCAATCGCGTCGTCCATCCGCTTGACCTCGTAGCCTTCCATCGCCGCCTGCAGCGCACAGATGGGGTCGATCTCGGTGACGATAACCCGTGCGCCCAGACCTTTCATCGCGGCGGCGCTGCCCTTGCCGACATCGCCATAGCCGGCCACCACCACCACCTTGCCGGCGATCATGATATCGGTGGCGCGCTTGATGCCGTCGGCCAGCGACTCTCGACAGCCATAGAGGTTGTCGAATTTCGATTTCGTAACGCTGTCGTTGACATTGATCGCCGGAATCTTGAGTGTCCCGGCTTCGAGCATTTGATAGAGGTGGTGCACGCCGGTGGTGGTTTCCTCGGAGACGCCGCGAATATTGGCCAGCAAGTCGGGGTGCTTCTCGTGGACCCACTTGGTCAGGTCGCCACCGTCGTCGAGGATCATATTCGGCCCGTCGTCGCCCCAGTTGAGGGTCTGGTCGGTGCACCACCAGTATTCGTCCTCGGTTTCGCCCTTCCAGGCGAAGACTGGCACGCCGGCGGTGGCAATGGCAGCGGCGGCGTGGTCCTGGGTGGAGAAGATATTGCAGGAGCACCAGCGCACCTCGGCACCCAGCGCGGTCAGCGTCTCGATCAGCACCGCAGTCTGGATCGTCATGTGCAGCGAACCGGCGATCTTCGCGCCCTTGAGCGGCTGCGCGTCGGCGTACTCCTCGCGCAGCGCCATCAACCCGGGCATCTCCTGCTCGGCGAGAATAATCTCCTGACGGCCCCATTCGGCCAGCGACATGTCGGCAACCTTGTAGTCCTGCCCCTGCAGGTCGATGGTCTTTTCTGCGGCTTGCGTCATTTTTTTTGTCCTTGGAAAGTGATGAGTTGAAGGGAATCCGACGCGCCGACCACTGCGGCGCCGGTTATTTCGAATTGACTGTCTTCCAGCCATCCCCGCACTTCGTCCGGGGTAAAGCCCAGCCAGAGGTCAGCCATGCTCTCGCGCAGCGCTTCATCCTCGTGCCGATGAAGATCCACGACCACAATGCTACCACCCCGCTCGAGCGCGCGATGGGCTTCGCGGATGGTGTCGGCCGGGCTGGAGAGATGGTGCAGCACCATGCAGGCGACGACCAGATCGACCGCGCCGTCGGCGACCGGTAGGTGCCCAAGGTCGCCAAGGCGAAAATCGCAGCGCACCGCGTCGGCGCCCGCGGCTTTGCGCGCCATATCGAGCATGGTCGTCGACGAATCGACCGCGATCACTCGTTCGATTCGTTCGAGAAGGGCCGATAGCAGCAAACCGGCACCGGTGCCCATTTCCAATGCCCGGTCCGCCCGAGCCGGCAACAGGTCGAGCGCGACTTGGCGATAGACGCTGCCGTTGATGCAGTGGTACTGCAGCTGGTCGGGATCCTCAATATTGTCGAAGAAGGTTCGCGTCTGCTCGCGACGCCGCTCGACGACCGCCTCCAGCCCCTGTAGATCCTCGCTGTAAAAAGCCAGCCCGTCCTCGTGGCGTTGCAGCCAATCCAATACGTCGGTGACCAGTGGGTCGGCATCGGCCCCGCCGCTGCTCTGGTAGTATATCCAGGTACCCTCGCGACGGCTGGTGACCAGCCCCGCCTCGGCCAGAATCTTCAAATGGCGCGACACCCGGCTCTGCCCCATGTTGAGAATCCCGATCATCTCATTGACATTGAGCGAGCCGCGCACCAATAGCCGCACCATGCGCAGGCGGGTCTCATCGGCCAGAGCTTTGTGGATTTTGAGCAGATTCGTCATGCGATCTAAATGATTATAGCATCAATATCTATAAATGTCAATATCAAGATTTATTGATATTAGGCCCGGCGGCCCCTGTCTGCCGCATCATACACCTAGTGTATGATTGGA
>PBOD01000252.1 GCA_002724215.1 Gemmatimonadota bacterium
CCTCGCGCTCTACTTGTTCTGTGACAGGATCCGCGGCGCAGCAGAAGACGGCCGCTACCAGATGCTGCGCCACAATTGGGGCGACCGCGCACCCCTGTATTTCTTCCTGTTCTTTCAGGTCCAGGCCCTACTGGTGGTCGCCTTTGCACTGCCCTTCCTGCTGGTCGCGCACAATCCATCGCCGCTATCGATATGGGACGGGCTCGGCGCGGCGATTTTCGCCGTCGCGCTCCTAGGCGAAAGCCTGGCCGACCGCCAGCTCGCCCGCTTCCGCCGCGATCCGCACAACCGCGGCCACACCTGCGCCAGCGGTCTGTGGCGCTATTCTCGTCATCCCAACTACTTCTTTGAGTGGCTGCACTGGTGGGCATATGTACCTATGGCCGCCTATTCGGTCTGGGGTTTGGCCAGCCTGGCCGCACCTGCGGCGATGCTCTACCTGCTGTTCTTTGTCACCGGCATCCCCTATACCGAAAAACAAGCGCTGCGAAGCCGCGGCGAAGACTACCGCGCCTACCAGCGGCGCACCAGTGCCTTCGTGCCCTGGTTTCCGCGAAAGGAACGCCCGTGAAAAACGCCATCCGCCTGGCCGAAAGCGGCCTGATCCCCGATGCCCTGATCCGCGTCGGCATCCGCCGCCTGCTGCGCCACCGTATCGGCGAGATCACCCCGCCCAACAGCGAAGCGGCCCATCGCGCCAAACGCGATTTCCTCGCCGCGATGGACCGCGAGGCGGTGGCCCTGTTCACCGAGGAAGCCAACGACCAGCACTACGAGTTGCCACCGACCTTTTTCTCCCAGATCCTCGGCGAGCGCCGCAAATACAGCTGCTGCTACTATCCGACCGGCGGCGAAACCCTCGACCAGGCCGAAGAGCAGATGTTGGCCCTCTACGGCGAACGAGCCGAGCTCGCCGACAGCCGGGACATCCTCGAACTGGGCTGTGGCTGGGGTTCGCTGACCCTGTGGATGGCCGAGCGCTACCCGCAAGCCCGCATCACCGCCGTCTCGAATTCGCACGGCCAGCGCCGCTATATCGAGGCGCGCTGCCGCGAGCGTCGATTGGACAATGTGCAGGTCGTCACCTGCGACGCCAACGAGTTCACCGCCGCCGCGGAAAGCTTCGACCGCGTCGTCTCCATCGAAATGTTCGAACACCTGCGCAACTGGCGTCAGATCCTCGCGCATATCGACGGATGGCTGCGGCCGCAAGGCTTGGTCTTCTTCCACGTGTTCTGCCACCGCCGCTACCCCTATCTCTTCGAGGTCCGCGACGGCGACGATTGGATGTCCCAGCACTTTTTTACCGGCGGCCTGATGCCCTCGGCCGACCTCTTCCACCATTTTCAACGCGATCTGGTCGTCGCCGACCACTGGTATCTCAACGGCACCCACTACGCCCGCACCGCCCGCCACTGGCTCGAAAATATGGACCGGTGCCGCGAGCAGATCCTGCCAATCCTCAACGAGCACTACGGCGCCAACCAGGCTGCGGTCTGGTTCCAGCGCTGGCGCATCTTCTTCATGTCGTGCGAGGAGCTCTGGGGTCTGGACGCGGGCGAAGAATGGGGCGTGACGCACTATCTACTCACCAAGCGGCGCGTAGCCACATCCACAGAGGCGGCCGCGCAGTGAAACTGCTGCGCCCGCGCTGGCGCCTGGCGGTGCTGCTGATTCTACTGGTCTTACTGTCGGCGGGTGGCGCCTACTTCGCCCTCGATGAGCCGCTGCCCACAGGCCAGACCGGCGCTGGCGCCGACGCGCTGGCGCGACAAATGCAGAGCGCCGTCGATATCGCCGCCTGGCAGCAAACCGGAGCCGTGCGCTGGACCTTTGCCCAGCGGCGCCATCTATGGGACCGCCGGCGCGGCCTGGCGCGCGTGCAGTGGGACAACACAGAGGTCCAACTCGACCTGTGGCACCATACGGGATTGGCGCTGCGCGACGGCACGAGGATGGAGGTCGCCGACGAGTTGATCGAGGCAGCGCGGGGGTACTGGATCAACGATTCCTTCTGGCTCAATCCCCTGGCCAAGCTCTTCGATAAGGGTACCCGGCGCGAATTGGTCGTCCAGCCCGACGGCAGCGACGGCCTGCTGGTCACCTACACCGAGGGCGGCAATACGCCGGGCGACGCCTATCTGTGGCTGGTCGGGCCCACTGGCCTACCCCGGGCCTGGAAGATGTGGGTATCGATTATTCCGGTCGGCGGCCTTGAGACCAGTTGGGACGAATGGATAGAATTGGAAACCGGGGCCAAGGTATCACTGCGGCACCGTTGGAGTCGTTTCACACTGGAATTAAAAGATGTCGAGGGAGCAACCTCCCTCAAAGAGCTAACAGCCGACAACGATCCGCTGGCGGCTATCGCATCTGCCCGAAACTAAGCAGCGGCAGCCAGAAGCTCATCGAGAGACCAGACGCGCTCGGCGCGGTCGACCAGTGCATCGATAATCAGCGGATGTGCTTTGATCGTGAGGGGATCGATAAAAGCGTAGCCGGGCTGCGGCAAACCCGTATCGGAGTCGGCAACCGTCATCTGCGGATCCTCGATCACGGTAAGTTCATCGGCGGCGCCTGTAGCTTCGGGATGGCGGTAGAGCGGCATTTTTATCTCTCCTTTATAACAACATCAGGTATAACAGTATCAACAGCTCGGCCCGACCGGTGCACGACTATGGCTATCAGCGCCAGCGCCAGTAGCGAGCGCAGCGTCCAGCCACAGGTGCGGATCCAGTTGCTGTCTACTAGCAACGAGTGTGCCGCGTCGTCGAAACCCGAGGCCAGGATATGATGCTGAGGCACCTGCAACAGCCAGGTCGATGCCCATATGGCTGCGAGAGCGAGGACCCCGAGCAAGGACATCTGGAAGGACACTCCTGCCGGCCGCCATACGAGCAGAAATATGGCGATGGCCGCTTCGACTAGCATCGCTGGCCCGACCACCCACGTCGTGAGCCGGGTGTGGGCGTCGTGGTACAGCGCGAAGACCTGGCTGTCCACCCTGGCGAAGAGAGGATAGTGCACGATCTGGACGAACCAGATCAGACCGGTCATGAAGAGCGTGACCGCCAGATGCACCAGCAGGACGATCACAGACGGCCTTTTATCCACCGTATCAACCCGCCGACCACCGGTAAATATTCGTATAATCCGCCCGCTGCGTCCCAGTAATCGCGATGCAGGACGATCTTGCCGTCGCCGTCAAAACGCAGGTGACTGATGCCGACCGAGCGCGCGACCTTGCCGTCGTTGTAATTCTTGAAGCGGATGTCCATCGTCCAGCGCACGTAGTAGTCGCCGCCCGACGAAGAGATGTCGTCGACGACGGCGCGCACCGACTCGGTCGCCTCCATGCTGTGCGCCATGTAATCCTCTATCGCCGCGGCGCCGACCAGCTCTTTGAGCGTGTCGTTGAAATAGGCGTCGGCGGCGTAGACCTGCTGCACTTTTTCGCGCATTGACGCCGACGTCATCTCGGCGATGAAGTCGGCGAAGCGGTCCAGCGCTTGCCGCTCTTCGTCGCTGCCCGGTGCCAGGTGACCGCTGCGTAGGGGATCCGTGCGCTCGAGCGCCTCTGTATAGCTCATCGTCGTCTCCTCTGCGGCGACCCGTCCGCCCATGGCCAATAGCAGCACCAGGGCTATGCGGCCGCTCAATTGGCCGAGATCTCGACCTGCCACTCGTCGAATAGCGCGCGCATCTTGCCCAGGGCACGGTTGCGCAGCTGGCGCACCCGCTCGCGGGTTATGCCCATGTCCGCTCCGATCTCCTCCAGCGTCCGGCCCTCTTCGCGGTCGAGGCCGAAATATTCTCTGATGATCCACCCCTCCCGCTCATCCAGCGTCTCGAGCCCCCGCGCCAGCGATTGCATTACGCGCTCCTCTTCCAATGCCCTGAAACCCGTGTCGTCGATCGGTAAGGCCGCATAAAGTGGCTGATCTTCATCTTCGAAGACCGGCGCGTCGAGCGACATGTCCTGCTTGCCGGCGGCCAGAGCATTGACCATGCGCTCCGGGCTCATCTCCGTCACTGCAGCGACCTCGGCGAATGTCGCCGCGCGTCCCAGGCGCTGGCTCAACACCGCCATCTCCTTTTCTACGGTATGCATATCGTTGACGTGGCTCATCGGCACCTTGGCCGCGCGCCTGGCGCGCGGCGCGGCCTTGAGGATGGCCTGACGGATCCACCATACCGCATAGGTAATAAATTTAAAACCACGCGTCTCGTCATAGCGGTCGATCGCGCGCAGTAGCCCCATATTGCCCTCGGCGATCAGATCCATCAGCAAGGGTCCGTCTTCGGGACAGTATTCGCGGGCCACCCGCACCACAAAGCGCAGATTGGCCTGGATCAATTGCTCGTAGGCCGCCCGATCGCCAGCGCGGAATCGCGCGAAGAGGTCGCATTCCTCTTCGCGACTGAGCGGCTTGTTGTCCTTGATTTCCCGCCAATAGAGATCGAGACAGTCCTTGTCAGCGGACGGAGTGGGTGATTTGTCGATAGTAGGCATGTGCAATACTCCTCAGGTTAATCTACGATTTAATCGTAAGGTCTTAATCACACTCAGAACAATAAGCTATTTTCTACTAAATGTCAACTATTTGTATAATATTTATCGCTAAAATATAAACACAATATATACATACCAATACAACATATTGTTTTTTTAGGAGATTTAAACTGAAACAGGAGATTCGCGAGCGAATCCCCGGGGCAAGCCCTGATCGCGCCAGGGTCGTCTATTTCTTGTCAACATTTGTGTTTGACAGTTGCACATACCCTCATTATTATGAGCTCTATGAACGATGACAAAATTCACCCCATGCGCATCGTCGCCCGCCGCACTGGCTTGAGTTCGCACGCCATACGCGTATGGGAGCGACGCTACCAGGCGGTCGAACCCGCCCGGACCAACACCAACCGCCGGCTGTATTCCGAAGCCGACATCGAGCGCCTCGCACAATTACACCAGGCGACCCGGGCCGGCCACAGCATCAGCCAAATCGCCCGTTTCTCGCCCGAGGAACTCGCCGCCCTTATCGCTCGCGACACACCGACCGCACCTGCGGTCAGCACCGCTCCTCCGGCGACAGCAGCCCCACCCGAAGATCCGGACGCCTATATCGAGCGGGCGCTCTCCGCCGTACGCCAGATGGATGCCAAAGGACTCGAAGCAGAACTCTTTCGCGCCGAAATCGACCTGGGCCGCAACAAACTACTGGCTCAGATGATCGCGCCTCTGATGCAGCAAATCGGCAGCCTATGGAGCAACGGCGACCTGCGGATAGCCGACGAGCACATGGCGACCACTGTTGTTCGCTCCTTCCTCGGCGCCCTGCACAGTTCGGCCGCGACCGCGCCCGGTGCCCCCGTCGCGGTGGTCACCACGCCCGTTGGGCAATGGCACGAAATCGGCGCCCTGCTCGCCAGCTTAACCGCCAGCGCCGCCGGCTGGCGCGTCATCTATCTCGGCCCCAATCTACCTGCCGAGGAAATCGCCAGCGTCGCCTTGCAACACCAGGCTCAAATCGTGGCCCTGAGCATTGTCTATTGCGGCGACGACGCCCATCAACTCAGCGCCGAATTGAACAAGCTGCGCCGCGCTCTTGGCGACCAGATGGCCATTTTCGTCGGCGGCCAAACCGCACGGCAATACGCATCTATAATTGAAAGAGCGGCGGCCGAACATATCCCCAGCCTCAAAGCACTCAGCACTCGCCTTGCAACACTCAACGCAACGCCCGCGACCTAATCTCCGCCACCAGTAGCCCTCATCCGAGCTC
>PBOD01000253.1 GCA_002724215.1 Gemmatimonadota bacterium
ATCGTGATATGTCGCCACACGTTCAAGGACCTATGCGCGGAAGGTGCGTTCTGGGATACATGGCAGGACTGTACTGCGGCGAAGTTCGCGGAGGAAGGATGGGACGAATACGTGGCTGGGCCGCCCATCTTCCACAGATATGCTATTCTGCATTCATACTAAGAAAGCATCAACAAAGAGGAGATAAATCATGCTATTTCGAGTGAACTGGAGTATGGAGGGACGTAATCGAAACGAAGTCATACAGCGCTTCTTGAGCGCCGCAGACGATCCGAACTATGCCTTACCCGACGGTCTGACGATGAAGGGTCGATGGCACAATAGCGCCGGTCTCGACGGAACGGCAATCATGGAGACCGATGACATAAATCTCTTGTATAGTTGGATATTGAACTGGAATGATGTTTGCGATACTGAGGTTGATCCCGTAGTAGAAGATGAGGCTGCTGGTCAGCTTTGTGTAGAGTTGATGAACAAGATCAACTCATAGGACGCGCAGTTACAGTATGGCGTTGGCGATAGCCCCCCTACGCAGAGTAGCGGGGCTATCTGTTATGAGTCTGTCAAGAATTCAGTGTAAACAGCCATCGGGTCTGTCACATATTTTGTGTAACTGATTTTATCGGGTAGTGACTCGGCCTTCGAAAAAGATAGCGAATTGATTGAGGGCTTTCCTCCAGTCTTTGATGGGTTTAGTCCAATTTTGGCGATATTCGATGGGGTCAAATAGGTCAATTTTAGCGCCGCCTGATCCGAGGGGTAAGCCCGATGGGTTATGATGATTCTTCGGATGGAGCTATTGAGCGATTCGATGGCATTGGTGGTGTCGCGTCTAGCGTAGAATCTCCAGATAGCGCTCTGTTCAGCGCACAGCGGCCTCGCGTAGAATCTCCAGATAGCGCTCTCCGTAGCCTTCGTAGGATAAACCTTCGCTAAAGGCCTCGCCTGAGTCGCTGTCATCTACATACGTTGGCGGCGCCTCGCCTACGGGCTCAATTTGCGTATCCTCATGCCATTCGTTCCACGAGGTAATTAACAGCATGTTGCCCGTGGCATCATCCGTATGCTCTATGGCCTGCTCTAGCATCGCGCGAAACAGCGAGCCGTATTCAGCATCGCTATCCAATTTGCGCGACGTAGCTTCATGCCCATCGCGCACGCCCTTGTCGTTAAATCCCGGCGTTGCCGCCGGCACAAAAGCAGCACCGGCCTCGTGTGCCAACGTGCGCCACTGTGCCTGTGCCCTGTAGTAGCGATCGACGGCACCTTGGCCCGCATAGCCCTTTGCCCCCATACTTCCGTACACGTCGTAGTTGGTCACGGCATCGAGCAACCCCAGCGCATTAGACGAATTCGGTGGCTGACCAAAAACCTCATCGCCGATGAGATACAACTCGTGTCCGGCCTGCGCAGCCGAAGCGCGCATCGCTTCTACGACCTCTCCTAACGTCCCGTTGCGAGACAGCACCCGTGTCAGGTAGACAAAAAGTACTGGCTTACCGTCGATTTTCAGGTAGTTGGGATGGTTAAAGTAGTGTTGTGCCATATAGGCGATATCGGGTCCTACTGCATCAAACGAACTAAAGCTGCGAGTGCGCCCCGTCGTTTCGTAAAACAGCGCGATGTTGATATCCGCCAGTTCGGGGTGCGGCAACACGCTCTGTAAGAGCGTGCGATCTTCGCGCTTGTCTGGCCCCCACCAACTGGCGACCCAAAGCGATATATGTGCCTGACGACTCCACGCCAAATGCTGTGACACAACGCCCGCTTCGCGATCGTCGTACTCGCCTAGCGTGGGATATTGTGGCGGCACGAGACGGGCGCGCATATACCTGCCGCCGTGAAAATCGCCCCCATACCAAGGGTAGTAATAAACGCCAATCCTATAGGGAGATTCTTCAACTATTTCAGCACTGCGCAGACCGTCATCTCCACCACAGGAACTCACGGTTAAAATAGCCAGTACGAATGCACAAATTGTTTGACTCGGCTTCATATATACCACCTAATCTCTATCTGTTAGCCTCCTTAATACACGACACCAGATCTAAGTAGCAGTGCAGCCCGGATTGAGGCGCGTATTCAGTCTCGATCGAACGACTTCATCTATTTGGCTAATCGCAATCCACAAACAGCGTGCATAAAAAAACGGCGCGAAACAAATCCGCGCCGCAATACCAAATAACAGTATGAGTTGTCATACCTTCCCGGTTCAGTAAATTCTACTACCCGGGGCTACTAAGAGTCTGATTCTACTTCTTCAATCGACTCTCCAACTTGTGCTGCGAACAGCTCAAATTCTGGCTTCTCCATCTCTTGGCACATCCGTTCTGTCATCTCGTACAAAACCTCAACGTGTACCTGTAATTCATGTAGAAAATCGGCACGGTCGGGGTTTTCCTCTACTAATCTAAGTAAATCATTGCGCCGGGCATCGATACTTGAGTAGGTATTGATGTAATGTTCTACGATATTCACAGCGGCCCTCCTACAACGCGACAAAATCAGTACAGGCATATCGGGGAGAAGAGTCTCCAGCATAGATACTGACAAATCTATTTTTGCGCAACCAGCCCCATAGATACGGCCAGAATTATTGTGGTGCAACGTGGAGGAGGCGCCGTGTGGATGTATGGCAACTACAACGCCCCTTTTCGGCTGTCGGGCTAAGCGTTGTGGGGGTCTTTCGCCCTCTTCGCTCCATCGGTCGTCTGAGATCCACGGACTTCCCGCTCCGGCATCGGTACCGATGGCCAGAGATCGCCAGCACCCTTTGTCCAGGTGCGTAGACTTGCACGCATCGTCGCAATGCTCGCGCCAGCCTCGTAGCGGCGTCGGCCGTTCGCTCCAGTTGGAGAGTAGAACTGGAAGGCCAGCCCTGCGCGCGGACCGGTTCCCGGCCCCCGTCGCGAAGTCGGTAAAGCCCCGGCGATCGCCGTCGGTGCCCAGATGTCGCTTCCCGGTGTAGGCACAAGCATGACCGGCTTCCACGGTCTGGCCGTCGATGATTATGTTCTTCTCCTATAATCTATACGACATACGACAGCAAAAGTCGGCTTTGTTGCATGCATCGGGGTTGATGGGTTGAAACGAGACAGGCTTTCCAGTTAGATTGGGTGTGGTTTCCGGCAAGAAACACGTCCCTCTCTTCCCAAAAAGCCTGCGATGAGCATCGTATCGTAAGCGTCTTCCGCGGCCAAGAAAAATTGGCGCGCTGGTTGCAGGCGCGCGGGGACGGATCCGCCGGTTGACACATACTGCGGCCTTTGCTATTTCTAACGGCCACTTGCGGAAGGTTATTCAATGGAAACCATAGAAGCGACGACGAATCCCTTCGGCGGCATCCTGCCCGACCCCGAAGCCCTCAATCCCGATCCCAAGGCCTTCGACGCGGCGTTGTGCGCCTCGCTGGCGGCGTGGAAGGACGAGGGCTACAAGGTCGTCTGGCTGGAGGTATCGATCGCCAAGGCGGCGCTGATCCCGGTGGCGGTGGCAGCGGGCTTCAGCTTCCACCACAGCGGCACTGATTATCTGATGCTGACCTTGCGGCTGGAGCAGGGCGCATTTATCCCGCCCTATGCTTCGCACTATATCGGCGCCGGCGGCGTGGTGCTCAACGACGCGCAGGAGCTGCTGGTCGTTAGTGAGAAGTACCATCGGCAGTCCGGCGGGCCGCCGCGTTACAAGCTGCCCGGCGGCCAGCTGCACGAGGGCGAGCATTTGGCCGAAGCGGTGGTGCGCGAGGTGCTCGAGGAGACCGGGGTCGAAGCGGCATTCGACGCTCTGGTCTGCTTCCGCCACTGGCACGGCTATCGCCACGGTAAGTCGGATATCTACTTCGTTTGCCGCCTGCACCCTTTAAGCCGCGATATCACCATGCAGGAGGAGGAGATTGCCGAATGCTTGTGGATGCCGGTGGGCGATTATCTGGCGGGTGAGAATATCAGCGATTTCAACAAGCGAATCGTCGAGGCGGCGATCCACAGCGAGGGCGTGCGGTTGACCGATATGGAGGGCTACGCCAAGCCGGAGCAGTACGAATTCTTCATGCCCTCCGGGCCGCAAGAAAGTTAAAACTTGGCTGGTCCCAATATCCTGCTGCTGATGACCGACCAGCAGCGCGCCGATGCGTTGAGTGTCGTTGGAGGATGGGTGCCCACGCCAAACCTCGACCGCCTGGCCGGGGAGGGCACGCGCTTTACAAATTGCATAACGACCTCGCCGGTATGCGTACCGGCGCGCTTGAGTCTGGCCACCGGGCTCTACCCGCACCAAACCGGCGTGTGGAAGAACCAGCCTAGCCAGTCCAGCCCCGAGCAGCCGACCTGGATGCAGCGGGTGCGGGCGGCGGGCTACCGCACGTCGCTCTTCGGCAAAACCCACTTGCATCCGCACCAGGGCGACTTGCGCGAGCGCGAGGGATTGATGAATGCCTACGGCCTCGACGACGTCGACGAAATAGGCGGCCCCAGGGCCAGCGCTCGGGTGCTATCGCACATGACCGCAACCTGGCAGGCAGCGGGCGTGTGGGAGGCCTACCGGGCCGATTACGAGGAGCGCTTCCGCGACAAGCCGCATATGGTGCGGCCCTCGCCGCTGGGGCTGGAGCACTACGCCGACGCCTATGTCGGGCAGCGGGCGCTGCAGTACCTCGAGGACTATGATCGCGCTGAGCCCTGGTGTTGCTGGGTGAGTTTCGGTGGGCCGCACGAGCCCTGGGATGCGCCCGAGCCCTACGCCTCGCTGTGCGACCCGGCGACGATGCCGCCGCCGCGCGCCGCGCCCCCCGGATCCGAGCACCGCCCACGGGGCGATCTCGACCGCATGATCGAAAATGCGCCGGTTCTGTCCCGCGAGGACATCGCGACGATGCGTGCCAACTACGCGGGCAATGTCGCGCTGATCGACGAACAGATCGGACAGATCTTCGCGGCGATCGAACGGCGCGGCGAATGGGACGAGACGCTGGTGGTGCTGGTGTCCGACCACGGCGAGATGAACGGCGATGCTGGGCTGATGTATAAATCCAACTTCCTCGATGGGGCGGTGCGCGTGCCGTTGCTGGTTAAGCGCCCCGGCGCGGTGGGCGCCGCCGTGTGTGCGGCCCCGGTTGAATGGATCGATATCGGGCCGACGCTGGTCGAGGCCGCCGGCGGCGAAATCGACTATCCGCAGTTCGGGCGTTCGTTGCATCCGCTGCTGAACAATCCGCAAAACGAGCATCGCGCCGAGGCGATTTCCGAGCACGCCGGCGAAATCATGCTGCTCGACCGCGAGTGGAAGGCCGCGCTCAACGCCCGCGGCGAGATCTATCTGCTCTTCGACGTGCAAAGCGATCCCAACGAGGCGGAGAATCTGGCGGGCCGGGCCGGATACGGGGCGCTCGAAGGAGATTTGCGCCGCCGCTTGCTAGAGCGCTTGGTCTCGACCCAGCTCCAGGGAGCGGGCTATCGCTTCGACCTGCACGGCCGCTAGGCGATGCCACAGCGGCTCTACGGCGCGAGCGTCGTTTTTTTCGCTCTCTTCTCCTATATCAATATTTCAGGCAATGGGTTCGCGCTCGACGATTTCGGCCTGCTCAACCCCCTGGTCCGCGATGGCGAATGGGTCAGGCTGGCGACCTCTGACTACTGGGCTGGTTTCGACGGCCTGCGCTCGGGACTCTATCGTCCATTAACCACCATACTGCTGGCGGCGGAATTTCAGGTGTGGGGCGAGTCTCCGACCCCGTACCATGTATTGAGCGCGATATTGCACGCGGTCAATTCGCTGCTGGTCCACCTGTTGGTGCAGCGGTTGGGCGGTCCGATGGTCGGCGGATTGGCCGGGATATTGTTCGCGGTGCATCCCATCCACACCGAAGCGGTCGCCGGGCTGGGGGGACGCGCCGATCTGTTGGCGGCGCTCAGCGTGCTCGGTGTGCTGTGGTTGCGGGGGCGTGGCCGTATCCTGTGGGCGGTGCTGGTATTTTCCGGCGGGTTATTGGCCAAGGAGCAGGCGGTGGTTTTGCCGGGGCTGGCGCTGGCGCTCGATTGGCACGGTCGTACGACGGGCCGACTCGGGCGCTTGCCGTGGAAAGAGTACGCGCTCTACGGTCTGGTGGTAGCGCTGTGGTTGGCGTTACGCTGGCAGGTGCTGGGCGGCTTTGCGGTGCCCGATATCAGCGGCCTGGACAACCCGCTGGTCGAACTGGCGCCGTCTGTGCGGATCGCCAACGCCGGGGCGATCGCCTGGCGTTACCTGGGCTTACTGGTCGTGCCGTACAAACTTTCCGCCGACTATTCTTTCGCGGCATTACCCGTATACGCGGATTTCTTCTCCTGGGCGCTGGTGGCCTCCGCGGCGCTGGGGATGGCGATATTGCTGGTGGTGTGCAAGTTCGCGCGGGCGCCCGGATTGCGCTCGCTGGGTGCGCTGTGGATGCTCATTGCCTTCTCGCTGGTGGCCAATGTCGCCGCACCGATCGGCACGATTATGGCCGAGCGCCTGCTCTATCTACCCTCGGTGGGCTTCTGCCTTCTGGTGGCGGCGCTTATGGAGGGGGTCTGGGGCCTGGGGCGGCGGCGTTTGTTTGTGCTTGCTTGCACGGTGCTGGTCGCGGTTTTGCTGGGTCGTACCTGGGCGCGCAACGCCGATTGGCGCGACGCCGAAACGCTATTCCGCGCGGCGATCGCGGCCTATCCCCACAGCGCCAAGGCGCACCAGGGTCTGGGCGAGGCGATGATGAAGCGGGGCGATTGGCTGGGGGCGCTCGACGAGTTTGGGAGGGCGGCGGCGATCTATCCGCAATACGCGGCGGCACACTATAACTCGGGCCTGTGCTACTGGTGGCTACGGCAGTACGAAAACGCGATCGCGGCCTACGAACGGGCGGTAGCGATCCGGCCCGGCTACGCGCGGGCATGGATGAATATGGGCGCAGCGCACCACGCGCTGGGGGCATTGGCGGCGGCGGCTGCAGCCTATCGCCAAGCTGTGGATACGCGGCCCGACTTCGCACCGGCGTGGGAAAACCTCGGTCATACCTATCGCGAGATGGGAGATCGAGACAGGGCCGTTGCCGCCTATCGCGCATTCTTGCGGCTGCGGCCGGAACACGAGCGCAGAGCTGAATACGAGCAGTGGATCGGCGGAACTTAGATCGCTAGGTCCAGCTTGTCGAGCACGGCTTTGTTGACCACGTGTTGGGGGATTTTGCCCTCGAGCAGGGCTACGATATCGCGGGCGGCGACCAGCGCCATGCGCTTGCGCGCGGCCGTGGTCTTGGAGCCCGAGTGCGGCAGGGCCAGTACCAGCGGATGGCGCACCAGCTCGAGCGAGCGGCCCTCGGGCGGTTCGCTGGCCTGGCAGTCGAGTCCGGCGCCGGCGAGGTGGCCTGATTCGAGCGCGGCTAGCAGCGCGGCTTCATCGACGAGGCCGCCGCGTGCGGTGTTGATGAGATAGGCGCCCTTTTTCATCTGACCGAGAAAGTCGGGATCGACCATCGCGCTGTTGGCGTCGGTCAGCGGCACGTGCAGGGTGATGGCGTCGGCCCGCGAGAGCAAATTGTCGCGATCGACCGGTTCAGCGCCTAGGTTGCGGATGCGCGCCGCGTCGATAAAGGGGTCGTGGACTATAATCTGCATTTTGAAGCCCAGCGCGCGGCGGATGACCTCGGCGCCGATGTGGCCGCAGCCTAAAAGCCCCAGGGTCATCGCGCAGAGATCTTCGCCGAGCGGTACGTCGTAGGTCTGGCCCTCCTTGACCCGGGCGTCGCCGAGGACCAGCTGTCGACTCATGCCCAACAGCAGGGCGAAGGCCTGGTCGGCGACCGCGTCGGCCATGGCGCCGGGTGTGTTGGTGACGACGATGCCGCGCTGGGTGCAGTAGTCGAGGTCGACTTTGTCGTAGCCGACGCCGTTGCGAGCGACGATTTTGAGATCTTCCGCCCGGTCCATGGTAGCGGCATTGAGGTTTTCGGCGCCGGCCAAAAGCGCGGCGAAGCCGACCAGTTTGTCGCGGGTTTCCTCGTCGCGCCAGCCGGGCGCGGGTCGGCGGATCTCGACGGCGAAGCCCGCTGCTTCGATCAGGGCGGCAGCCGGGCTCTCGCCGCCGAATTCGAGATTGACGCTGGAGAGTACGCGCTGGGTCATCGCTTCCTCTATTCGGCGCCGAAGCGCTGGTGCTCGTATTGGGCGAAGGGACTCTCGACGCCGAGTTCGGCGCCGAGGTCTGACAGAGCCTGTTGGTGCCCCGGCTCGATGGGCAGGCCGTCGCGGATGTAGTCGCGCTCGCGCTGCCATTCGAGATTGCCCGGTAGTTCGGCCTGGGCGGTGCCGGGGAAGGGCTGCATATTGCGGGCGGCGGCGACGAAGGCGTCCATCTGCGCCTGGAATTCCTCAAGTGGCATAAAGGCGCGCACGTCGAAGGCGGCGAGAAAGGCGCCCTGGTTGGATTCCCACGGTGATTGCGGCGGAATAAATTGCGGCAGGTAGATGCCGGCGAGGACGCCGCCGAGCGCGCGGTTGATCGCGCCGATCCCCAATTCCTTGAAAAAGGCGAAAGGCATTTGCTCGTAGATCGCTTCGTCCCAAGGCAGCATATGCGCGCCCATATCGAGGACTAACGGCGGTTGCTCTCCGTTGGGAAAGCCGATGCTGATCGGCGAGGTGGCATTGACGTTTTTGACCAGCGCTTCGGGAGGCAGGTCGTAGCGGTGCGAGGATACGGCTATGCCGATGCAGCCTCTGGCCGCGGCCATACGCGTGTATTTGCCGGCGCTGCCGAAGTGGAAGTGGTTGCGGGTGGTGGCGGCGGCGGTGCCGTATTCGAGTGCGGTGGCGGCGACCCACTTCATAGCCGTGTGGCAGGGGAAGTGGCCCATGCCGCCGTCGCCGTCGTAGACGCGGGCGGTGGTGGTTTCGCTGGCCACCTTTATATTAGGGCGGGGATTGACGCGTCCGTCGCGCATCATGCGGGTGTAGCCGGGGGTTTGGTGGGTGCCGTGGCTGTGGACGCCGCGCAGGTCGGTGGCGACGAGAAGGTCGGCGAGGAGGTCGGCGTCCGATTGGGTGGTGCCGGCTTTTTGGAACAGGTCGGCAATGAAGTTTTGCAGGACGGGGGCGGGGATGCGGATGCCCTCTTTGGGGGGGGTGTTGCCCATGCTCGATTTCTTTCTTGGGGGTGGTTTTGCAACGGGGTAAATACGGGGTCGGGGTGGATGATGTCAAGGTGGAAGGGACGCTACGGATCGGGGCTGCGAGCTCCGGATGGTTTTCTGCATCGCGCCCGGGCCTGGCTTTTGGGAGGGCGCGTTGCGCCCTGGAACTAGATCGAGCGTGATCTCTGCCAGGCCCTTTCTCCCTTCCACCCGAAAACAATCCTCCGTCGCACCTCCGATTCTTCGCTCGGCTTGGGAGGGTCTTCCGGGATAAGTTAATTCAAGATGGTAGGAGAATGAGATGGCATATGACTTGGTGTTGAAAGGGGCGCGGGTGATCGACCCGAGCCAGGAGTTGGATGGAATTTTTGATGTCGGGATTAATGGGGATAAAATTGCGGTGGTGGAAGAGGGAATAGAGGGAGGGAAGGAGGTGATTGACCTTTCGGGACGCATATTGACGCCGGGGTGGATCGATATTCATACGCATCTCTATGAGGGGTCAACGACCTGGGGGATCCGGGGGGATGCGCTGTGTTTGGCGACGGGGGTGACTACGGTGGTGGATGCGGGGAGTGCGGGGTGGGCCAACTGGTTGGGGTTTGTCGATCGCGTAGTGAGACCGGCGCGGACGCAGGTGCTGGGTTATGTGCATGTCTCGGGCATTGGGTTAACGTATGGGCCGGTGGGAGAGATGGTAGATTTGCGCTATGGGGATGTCGAGCGGACGGGGTTTGTGGCGCACTATTGGCGGGAACAATGCGCGGGGGTCAAGGTGCGGCAAGGGGGATTCCAGGTGGGGGACAACGGGACCGCGCCGCTGGAGATGGGTATTGAGGCGGCGGCTATGGCGGGGGTGCCGGTGATGGTGCATATCGCTACCGGGGTGCCAGTCGATGAGGTGATGGGGCTGTTGCGGCCGGGGGATATTGTCACCCATTGCTATCAGGGTACGGGCGACGGGGTCGTGGACGAGGGGGGGAAGATCGTTGATTCGGTGTGGGCGGCGCGGGAGCGGGGTGTGCTCTTTGATGTGGGGCACGGCGGCGGCAGCTTCGACTATCGGATAGCCATTCCCGCGCTGGCTGACGGCTTCGTCGCCGACGTGATCAGCACCGATCTGCACTCGAGCAGTTGGGAACGGACGGTCGATAGCATGCCCGATGCCGCGTCGAAGCTGCTCAACCTGGGCGTGCCGCTTGAGAAGGTGGTGCGGCAGTCGTCGACGGCGGCGGCCGCGGCGCTGGGACGGACCAACGAGCTGGGCACGCTGCGGGTGGGAACGGTGGCGGACCTGGCGGCTTTTGAGGTGGTGAGCGGAGATTTCGAGTATCGCGACGTGGGCGGGCGCACCGAAAAGGGCGATCGCAAGATTGTGCCGGCGCTGACGGTGCGGGCCGGTGTGGCCTATCGCCCGGAAGATCTACACGAGGAGTTGCGCGAGGATCGCGAGCGGCGGGACTTTATGCGCAAGTTCATGGGCAAGGACTTCGCGGCGCTGGGCTGGACCCCCGGGGAATCGGCTTGAGGAGGGCGCTGTGGTGTTTGTGCGCGCTGCTCGCGCTGGCTGCGTGCAGGGAGACTTTTCGCCACGAAATTTCGTTTACCGCCGAGGAATTGCAGGCCAAAATCGCCGGGCAATTCCCACTCGAGCGCAAGGGCAAGTTGGCCAGGGTGGTGTTGCGCGACCCCGAGGTGGTGCTCGCGGCCGATTCCGAGCGGGTCGGGTTGCGCGCGGCGGTGGAGATCGCGCCGGCGCTGGGGCGGCGCTTCCTGGGGCAGATGGCCTTTGATGCGGCGTTGGACTACAATGCCGAAAAGGGCGAGTTTTATCTGGTGGACCCGCAGATTGGGGAGCTGGAGCTCGAGGAGGTGCCCGATCGCTACCGGTCCCTGGCGCGCCAATTGGCCGAGCAACTCACCGGCCGCTATTTAGACCGGGTTGCGGTCTACCGGCTCGATTCCGACGACTTCGAGGAATCGCTGGCCAAGATGGTGCTGAAAAAGGTCGCCGTCACCGGCGGCCGGCTGGTATTGCATATCGGATTACTCTAAGAGGAGAAGATATTCTTGTTCGAATCGACCGACGACCTGCGCATCGACCAACTCAAGCCGCTGATTCCGCCGGCGATCCTGATGGAAGAACTACCGGTGTCGGAGCAGGCCTCGCACACGGTTGCTGCCGGTCGCCGCGAGCTCGACGCGATTCTGGCTGGTGCGGACGACCGGCTGGCGGTGGTGGTCGGCCCCTGTTCGATCCACGATCCGCAAGCAGCGCTAGAGTACGGCGATAAACTACGCGAACGGGCGGCGGCGCTGAAGGAAGATTTGTGCGTGGTGATGCGGGTCTATTTCGAGAAACCGCGCACCACTGTCGGCTGGAAGGGCCTGATCAACGACCCGCGCCTTGACGACAGCTTCGACATCAACAGTGGCTTGCGCGCCGCGCGCGGCCTGCTGGTCGAACTGGCGGATGTGGGGCTGCCGGCGGCCTCGGAATTCCTCGACACCATCACCCCGCAGTTTATCGCCGACCTCATTTGCTGGGGCGCCATCGGCGCCCGCACCACCGAGAGCCAGGTCCACCGCGAGCTGGCCTCGGGGCTGTCGATGCCGGTCGGCTTCAAGAATGGCACCGACGGCAACGTGCAGATTGCCCTCGACGCCATTGGCGCGGCGCGGCATCCGCACCACTTCCTCTCGGTCACCAAGCAGGGGATCTCGGCGATCGTCGCGACGGCGGGCAACGCCTGCTGTCATCTGATCTTGCGCGGCGGCAGCCAGGGGCCCAACTACCACCCTGGCAGCGTGTCTGCGGCGGCGGCCAAGCTCAAGGAGGCGGGTTTGCCGCACCGGGTGATGGTCGACTGCAGCCACGGCAATAGCGATAAGGACCACCGGCGGCAGCCGGCGGTCGCGCGCGATATCGCCGCGCAGATCGCCGGCGGGTCGGAGGATATTTTCGGGGTGATGCTGGAGAGCCACCTGATGGCGGGCAGCCAGCAGCTGGGCGTCGGTGAATTGGTGTATGGTCAGAGCATCACCGACGCCTGCATGGGGTGGGACGAGACGGTGGCGGTGTTGGACGAATTGGCGACGGCGGTGGCCAGGCGCCGTGGATAACGGCCCGCCGAGTGAGCGGAAGAGGCTGGCGCTGTGGGGCGGGATGGCCCTGGTCGCCTTGTTGCTTCTTGAATGCGCGCTGCAGGTATTCTACCTCTCTCTCAACGGAGATTTCCTGTTCCGCCGCGTGGCGCTACCCCTCTACAGGCCTCAGCCCCATCGCTATTATGGCATGTTGCCGGATCTCGCGTACCGCCACCGTACCAACGAGTTCAGCGTCACCTATTACACCGATGGCCAGGGGTTGCGCAGCGACGCAGCGCAGGGGGAGGTCCCAGTGGACAAGGCGGCCGGCCGCTA
>PBOD01000254.1 GCA_002724215.1 Gemmatimonadota bacterium
AGGAAGAAATACAGGGGGGCGCGGTCGCCCCAATTGTGGCGCAGCATCTGGTAGCGACCATCTTCTGCTGCGGCGCGGATCCTGTCACAGAACAAGTAGAGCGCGAGGCGACAGGACCACAGGCCGCCGAGCAGCCCCGCCAGCAGCCGTCGCTCGGGCAGTCCCGCACCGTGCCAGCAGTAGGCCAGCGCCAGCGCGCCTACCGATCCGGCCCAGGCTACATCGACCAGGCCGGCGTCGCCGGTATGGCGCTGGACTAGCCAGACCAGCGCCATCAGCGCGGAGGCGCCGAGCACGCCCCAGACGATGGGCTCAAGCGGCGGCAAGGTCGGGCAGGATCGGGGCGCGGCGGTTTTGCGGCCGGGCCAGCAGGATCTGTGCGTCCGATATATAGCGCTCGGTGAATCCGGCCACGCAATAGCAGAAGTAGTAGTCCCACATGCGGATGAACTCTTCGGGCAGGCCGAGCGCCCGCACCTCGTCAATATTGGCCAGGAAGTTGTCGCGCCAGGTCGCGAGCGTGCGGGCATAGTGCGGGCCGATATCCTCGAGATGGGCGATGCGCATGTCGGAGGATTGGGCTATCGAGGCCGATATCGCCGCTACTGAGGGCACGCAGGATCCGGGGAAGATGTAGCGCTTGATGAAATCAACCGTGCGGGTGTGGGCGGGAAAGACCCAGTCGCTGATGGTGATCGATTGCAGCAGCATCAGCCCGTCTGGTTTGAGCAGGCGGCCACAGGCGCCGAAGTAGGCGTCGTAGTAATGGTGGCCGACCGCTTCGATCATTTCGATCGAGACCAGTTTGTCGTAGTGGCCTTTGAGGTCGCGATAGTCTTCGAGCACGACTTCGACGCGATCGGCGAGGCCGGCGGCAGCGATGCGCTCGCGGGCCAGTTCGTACTGCTGGCGCGAGATGGTAGTGCTGGTGATGCGACAGCCGTAGTGGCTGGCGGCATGCAGGGCGAAGCCGCCCCAGCCCGTACCGATTTCGAGCAGGTGATCTGAGGGTTTGAGGTCGAGTTTGCGGCAGATGCGCTCGTTTTTGTAGGTCGAAGCCTCGGCCAGACTGGCGTCTTCATGCGGGAAGATCGCGCTCGAATACATCAGGGTCTCATCGAGAAAGAGCCGGAAGAAGTCGTTGCCGAGATCGTAATGGGCGGCGATATTGCGCCGGCTGCCCGCGTGGGTGTTACGGCGCAGGCTGTGGAACAGCCGGTTGAGCGGGCGGCCGAGTCGCGCCCAGCCCTTTTCCATATCCTGGCGCGTATCGCCGTTGCGCACCGCAATGCGGCAGACCGCGATCAGATCGTCCGTGCTCCACTGACCGTCGATATAGGCTTCGGCCGCACCGAGCGATCCGCCCAGGGCCATCGCCCGGTAGAAGCGGGGGTCGTGGACGTGCACGGTCGCCTCAAGCGTGTTGTCGGCTGTGCCGAACTCATGGGCCTGGCCCTCTTCGACAATGCGGATAAGCCCGGTGCTGAACGCGCCGAGTTTGGCGAAGACGAGTCTGCGCGCCAGGTCATCCCAGCGGCCCGAGCGCGCGGTCGAGCGGTCCGTGGCGGCGCGGATGAGGGTGTCGGTGGTCTTGCTGGAGGGCGTATCGGCTCTGGCTACGGTCATCGGGCGGTCTCCGCTTGCAACGATTTTGGATGGGGATAAAAGGGGCATTTTTTGAGGTAGAGCATCGCGGCTTGCCAGTAGATGGCGGCACTGACCCGCGCGGTTATCAGCGGGTAGCGCAGCAGCGCGCCGGCCAGCGCACGGCCGGTGATTTCGCGACGCTTCAGGGTCATGGTGGCGTCGAAGAGTCGGGTGTCGTGCTCGTAGTTTTCCATGTGCACCGCCAGGTGCGTACCCGGCGCGGTAAAGCGCCAGGCGTAGTGCTGGTCCATACCCATAAAGGGCGAGATATGGAAGTCCTTAGTCAGGTGGTATAACTTTTTGCCAGCGCTGCCGCGGTTGAGGCTTTCGGGCAATACGTAGGGGTAGCGTTCGCCCCAGGGAGTGTTGGTAATTTCGGCGACGATGGTTTCGACCTGCTGGTCCGCGGCGTCGAAGCAGTAAAAGAAACTAACCGGGTTGAAGCGGTAGCCGAAGTAGCGCATATGCGTTAGCAGGCGGATGGGGCCTGCCGGGCGCTGGCCGCCCTGCTGCTGGACGTAGTCGCGCACGCTCGCGGCGAGCGGGCGGTCGGGGTCGCCGAGGTGGTCGCGGCGGCGGAAATGGGCGAGGTTGGCGCGATCGGGCGACCACAGCGGGTGCCGATCGAAGAGCCGGGGCAACTCGTCGAGATCGAGATACATCATAAAGAGCCGGTAGGTGAAGGCGTGTGCGACTGGGGCAAAGCGGCGGTGGCGGACCCGGCCTTCATAGATGCTGCTGTGCACGCCTAGAGCTCCTTGCCGAAGTTGCGCCCTACGTCCAGGCCCGATACCACGCCGTCCTCGTGAAAGCCGTAGCCCCAGTAGGCACCGCAGTAGTGGGTGCGATTGACGCCGCTGATTTCGGCTTTGCGGTCCTGAGCTTCAAGTGCTTTGCAGTCGAAGACCGGGTGGTGGTAGGTCATGCGTGCGAGGATGCGGTTGGGGTCGATTGCATCCTCGCGGTTGAGGCTGACGCAGAAGGGGCGCGGGCTCTCGAGGGTCTGCAGGATATTCATATTGTAGGTGACCGTCGGCGTTTCGACTCGCTGCTGCGGCAGGTAGTAATTCCAGCTGGCCCAGGCAAGTTTTTTGCGCGGCAGCAGTTTTTTATCGGTGTGGAGCACGGTCTCGTTGCGCTGGTAGCGCAGTGCGCCGAGGATCTGGCTTTCGGCTGGGCTCGGATCTGCGAGCATGCGCAGCGCCTGATCGCTATGTGCGGCAATGACGACTTCGTCGAAGCGCTCTGGGGGTCGGTCGCCGACGGTGATTTCGACGCGGTCGGGGTAGCGGGCGATAGCAGAGACCGGGCTGCGGCGGCGGATGCGGTCGGCAAAGGGCCGGGTCAGCGCCTCGACATAGCGCTGTGAGCCGCCGCGGACTACGCGCCACTTGGGGCGGTCGTTGCGCTGGAGGAAACCGTGGTTGTGGAAGAAGCGGATAAAGCTCTGGGCGGGAAACTCCCGCATCTGTGCCGGATTGGCCGACCACACTGCGGCGCCCATGGGAATCAGGTGGTCGCGCACGAACTCGTCGCTGTATTTGTTGTCGTCGAGATAGGTGCCTAGGGTGGTGCTGCGGTCGCGGCCCTCGAGCAATTCGCCGGCCTCGCGGTAGAAGCGCAGGATATCGCGCAGCATGCGGTGGAATGACGGGCGCAGCAGGTTGGTGCGCTGGGCGAAGAGGGGGTTGAGCGATGTACCGTTGTATTCGAGGCCGCTCTGCGCCGACTGCACCGAGAAGCTCATATTGCTCGGCTGGGTGGCGACGCCGAGCTGGTTTAGCAATTTGATGAAGTTGGGGTAGGTTTTCTCGTTGTAGACGATAAAGCCGGAGTCGACTTGGTATGGCCGTCCTTCTTGCTCGACCGCGTGGGTGTGGGTATGGCCGCCGATGCGGTCGTCGGCTTCAAAGAGGGTGATATCGCAGTCGCGGTGCAGCAGGTGGGCGACGGCCAGGCCGGATATGCCGCTGCCGACTATGGCGACCTGGCGCGGGGAGGCTGGGGTGCGGATCATGGCGGTGGCTGTCGGCGGTAGGCGCGGGCTGGCACCGGGTGCAAATCCCAGATCAGGCCGAGCCAGGAAAGGACCCTGAGGCCGTAATACGTGAGGTCGATCTCCCACCAGTAGAAGCCCTGGCGGCAGGCACCGGGGCAGAAGTGGTGGTTGTTGTGCCAGCCCTCACCGAAGGTGATCAGCGCCAGAAACCAGTTGTTGCGGCTGTGCTCGCCGGTCGCATAGCGCCGGCGACCGAACTGGTGGGCCAGCGAGTTGATGGTGCAGGTGGCGTGGAAGAGCGCGATGGTGGAGATGAAGAAGCCCCATATCAGCAGCTGCGGCCCGCTGGTGCCGAGCTGGGGCATGGTGGTTTCCAGATAGCTCCCCAGCGCGTAGAGCGCGGTGGCAAAGAGGGTTGGGACCAGAAAGTCGAAGCGGTTGAGAAAGCGCAACTCCTTGTAGCGGGCCAGATCGCCGACGGCGTCCTCGTCGGTGGCGAAGTGTTGGCGCGAGGTGATCCAGAATATGTGGCTCCACCAGAAGCCGTGCTGGTGCGGCGAGTGTGGATCGGCCTGCTGGTCGGCGTAGCGGTGGTGGTGGCGGTGGTGGGCGGCCCACCACAGGGGGCCGCGCTGCAACGAGCTATTGCCGACGACAGCGAAAATAAATTGCACCAGCCGCGAGGTGCGGTAGGTGCGGTGCGAGAAATAGCGATGGTAGAAGCCGGTAATCGCGAACATCCGCACTATATAAGCGCCGGCGGCGACCCACAGCGCCGTCGGGCTCCAGCCGACCCAGAAGGCGCCGAGACAGACCAGGTGAACCAGGCCGAAGGGCAATGCGCGGAGCCACTCGATATCATAGCGGCTGATTATCGCGTCGCGATAGGTGCTGGAGGAATCGAACCAGCGGAGGAGGTTGTGATACCAGCGATTGCCGTCGTCGATTGCGCTTTCATTCATGTCGTGTATGTTCAGTCCGTTTGGGCGATGATGAAACAAAACTCAGATGCATTTTTTGTACATACTGCAATAGAGGGCCATGTCAAGTTATGGGGGTTAAAGTATGCGTTATTTACGTTGAGGTCTATATTGCGGTGGCCGCTTTGGCAGTCTATACTTGCGGGCAAGTTCTGAGCTGAGGAGTAGTATCTTGATCGTTTTTCCGCCCCACGACGGGGTCCGCTTCGTAAAGAATCTGATCTTCACTGCCAGCGACGGCGTGCAATTGGCACTGGATATGCACGTGCCCGACGATGGCGACTGGCAGACGACGCCTCGCCCGCTGCTGCTCGAATACATTCCCTACCGCAAAGACGACAGCGCGCCCTATTCGGGGCAGCACCACTACTTTGCGCAAAATGGCATCATCGGCGCGCGGCTCGACTGCCGTGGGACCGGCAGCAGCCGTGGCGCGAGCGGTGACGAATACAGCGAGCGCGAGCAGCAGGACGGTGCCGAGGCGGTCGAGTGGCTGGCGCGGCAGGCCTTTTCCAACGGCAAGATTGGCATGACCGGCGGCTCGTACGGGGGCTTTACCAGCGTACAGGTGGCGGCGCTGGCGCCCGAGGGGTTAGCGACGATTATTCCCGTCTATTTCACCGACGACCGCTACACCGATGATTGTCACTACCGCGGTGGGGCCTGGCGCTGCTATTACGACATCGGCGCATACGGGGCGTCGATGATCGGTATGAACGCAATGCCGCCCTATCCCGAATACAGCGGCGACGACTGGGCCGAGATCTGGGAGCAGCATCTGGAGGAGAATACACCCTATATCGCCGAATGGCTAACGCACCCGACCGACGGGCCGTACTGGCGGCCGGGCAGTATTCGCGGCCGCTACGAGCAGATAAAGTGCCCGGTGTTTATGATCGGCGGCTGGCGCGACGGCTATCCCAATCCGCCGCTGCGCACCTTCGCTGCGCTGGAGGTGCCGAAGCGGCTGCTGATGGGGCCGTGGAATCACGCGCGGCCGAATGTGGCGATTCCCGGTCCGCGGATCGACTGGTTGCGCGAAGTGGTGCGCTGGTGCGACCACTGGCTCAAGGACGAGGACAACGGGGTGATGGACGAGCCCGCGGTGCAGATCTACATGCAGACCTACGACGAGCCGCTGCCGACGCGGACTGAGACCAGCGGTTACTGGCGGGCGGAGGCGGATCTCGAGCCGGAGGACAGCGAAAAGCGCGTGTACGAATTGCGCGCCGAGGGGTTGCTGGCGCTCGAGGCTACGCCGCGCGGTGAAGAGGGATACGACGAGTATGAATATCGCCCCACGGTCGGGATCTGCGGCGGGTTGTGGAGTGGCGGGGTGCCCTTCGGGTTGCCCACCGACCAGAGGCCTGATGAGGTGCACTCGCTGACCTATAGCACCGAGCCGCTGGCGCAAGACCTGGAAATCTGTGGCTGGCCGCAGGTCGAGCTCTATGCCTCGTCGACCGCCCCGGTGATGGTTTTCGTCGTCCGACTGTGTGACGTGGCGCCCGACGGCACCAGCGCGCTGGTTTGCAGCGGGGTGCTCAATGGCACCCGCCGCGCGTCGCTGGACGATCCGCAGGCGCTGGAGTCGGGGACGGTTTACGCGCTGAACATCGACCTCGACGCGACGGCCTGGCGCTTCCGCAAGGGGCACCGCATCCGCCTGGCGGTCGCCAGCGCGGATTTTCCCAATCTGTGGCCTACGCCTTATCGGGGCAGCAACCAGATCTACCGGCGGCCGACGGAGTGGTCGCGGTTGTCGTTGCCGGTATGGCCCCTGCGGGAGGCTACCGACGAGATCGCCTTCGTTCCCGGGGCAGCGGTCGCTCCCTACGCGCTCGGTCCGCGGGAGCCCGTGTGGCAATTGATCGACGATGTGATGGGCCGGCGCAAAGGGCTCAAAACGCAGACGCGCGATACGGTCCAGACCGGTGCGGCCGAGGTCGAGAGCGAGCGGCTCCTCGAGATATGGGCGAGCGAGGCGGATCCAGCAGATGTGTCGGCAGTGGGGAAGCATCTTAGGCGCATAACCCGCGGCGACGGCCAGATCCGAGTGGACGCGGTCTGCAGTCTGCGCAGCACGGAAACGGCCTTTCATTTGACCATACAACTGGCGGTTGAGGTCAACGAGTTACCGCACTTTCAACGGCGCTGGACCCGGACTTTCCGCCGCGAGTTGCTGTAGCGTTGGCCGAGGAGAGGATTCTGCTCACTGGGGCCAGCGGCTATATCGGCGGCCGTTTGCTGCCGGTGCTGGAGAGGGCTGGGCGCCGGGTGCGCTGTCTGGCGCGGCGGCCCGAGTCGCTCGCCGCGCGGGCCGCCGCAGCTACGGAGGTCGTGGCCGGAGATTTACTGGCCGCCGAGGCGCTGGCGCCGGCCATGGAGGACATCCACACCGCCTATTATCTGGTCCACTCGATGGGGGACGGGTCGGATTTCGCCCGCAGCGAGCGGCAGGCGGCAGAGCGCTTTGCCCATGTTGCGAAAGCGTCCGGGTTGCGCAAAATAGTCTACCTTGGTGGTCTGGGCGGAGATGATGCCGCATCGCCGCATTTGCGCAGCCGGCACGAAGTGGGGCGGATTCTGCGCGCGTCGGGCGTGCCGACATTGGAATTCCGCGCTTCGATCGTCATCGGCTCGGGGAGTCTGTCGTTTGAGATGGTGCGCGGTCTGGTCGAGCGTCTGCCGCTGATGGTGACGCCGCGCTGGGTCTACGCCCGGGCGCAGCCGATCGCCGTCGAGGATGTTGTCGCCTATCTGCACGCGGCGCTGGCGCTGGAGTTGGAGCAGAGCCGGATCGTCGAGATTGGCGGGCGCGACCCGGTCGGTTATATCGATATCATGAGGGAATACGCCCGCCAGCGCGGCCTGCGGCGGTTGATCGTGCCGGTGCCGGTGCTGACGCCCAAACTGTCGAGTTGGTGGTTGCGGCTCATTACGCCGCTCTACGCCCAGGTGGGCCGCAAGCTGATCGACAGCGTGCGGCACGACACGGTAGTGCGCGATCCCGAGGGTATGAAGGCCTTTCAGATCGAGCCGATGAGTTTGCGGCAGGCAGTAGCTCGCGCGCTGCGCCACGAGGACGGCGACTTCGCGCAGACGCGCTGGTCGGATGCCTTTTCGTCGGCGGCGCCGACGCGCGGTTTCGGTGGGGTGACCTTCGGTCTGCGCAAGGTCGATTCGCGCTCGGTGCTGCTGGCGTGCTCGGCGGCGGCGGCGTTTCGACCGATTCGCCGGATCGGGGGCAAGGCGGGATGGTACTGGGGCAACTGGTTGTGGAGGTTGCGCGGCTTTATCGATCTGTTCTGCGGCGGGCCGGGTTTGCGGCGCGGCCGACGCGACCCCGAGCTGCTGTCGCCCGGCGATGCGGTCGATTTCTGGCGCGTCGAGGAGGTGGCGACCGATCGGCTGTTGCGGCTGCACGCGGAGATGAAGCTGCCGGGCCGCGCCTGGCTGCAATTCGAGGTCGCGGAGGGGGCCGGTGGATGCGTGATCCGGCAGACGGCAATTTTCGATCCGGTTGGTCTGGCGGGGTTGCTCTACTGGTACGGGATCTATCCGCTGCACCGGCTGGTCTTCGCGGGTATGCTGCAGGGGATCGTGCGGGCCATCGACGAGGACTTGCGGGAATACTGAATTTCACCCGCGCTCTATCCGAGTTTTACCACTGCTCAACTCATTCAGCAATTCGTCGTACTCATCGCGGTCGATGGGGCAGGCGACGACTTTCTTGCGCACGCCCGAGAGGATGATGGCGTTGATCAGCTCGATGGTGTTGCGGGCGCTGGCGCCGTCGGTGATGGGGCTGTCGCCGTCCAGGCAGGCGGCGACGAAGCTGTCAGGCAAACTGGGCGACTTGGCGTCCGCACAGTCGATATCGCGCCAGTCGGGTTGCGGCTGACCGGTGGCGCCGGCGGCGTCGGCGATGATGTCGTGGACGGGCCGGTCGTAGAGGCCGAGACGGAAGGTGTCGGGCACGTGGACATTGGCATTTTTGGTGTCTTCGACGACTATGGCGCCTTTTGCCCCAGCTATCTGGCGGTGGTTGAGTCGGTGGGTGACGGTCGACAGCTGGACATTGGCCAGGGCGCCGGAGGCAAAGCGGATACAGGCGATGGCGGTGTCCTCGACCTCGTGTTGGTGGCCGCGGTTGCATATCATCGCCGAAACTTCCGCCGGCGGTCCGAATAGCCAGCACATCAGGTCGAGGTCGTGGCTGGTCTGGTTCATCAGCACACCGCCGCCGGCGTGGCGCCAGGTCGAGCGCCAGATATCGCGATCGTAATACGACTCGGGGCGGTTTTCGAGCCACTGCCACAATACGCGCTGGATCGGGCCGAGCTGCGGCAGCAATTCCTTGAGTCTGACGTTGACCGGGAAAGTACGGTAATTGTGGCCGACGGCGAGGACTAGTCCCTTCGATTCGGCGAGTGCGACCATGCGGTCGGCGTCGGAGACGCGGTTGGCGATGGGCTTTTCGACGAAAGTGTGCACGCCAGCTTGCAGCGCGTCGAGGTCTGCGCTGGCGAGGAGGTCGCGATAGTCGATGTGGGCTCTGGCGCCATATGCGGCGGCGGCCTCGCGGGCGCTGTCGCGGTCGAGGTCGCAGACGGCGACCAGGTCGGCGCGGGGGTTTTCAGCGAGGGCCTTGAGGTGCTGCTGGCCCATGCCCTTGAGACCGACG
>PBOD01000255.1 GCA_002724215.1 Gemmatimonadota bacterium
ACGCAGATGCCGAATTGCGCCCCGATCTCCAGCGTGCGGTCGAAAAGCCCCGCCACCGCATGGGGATCGGCGTCGGTGGCCACGTCCCAGTCCTTGGGCGGACGGCCCAGCACCATATCGCGCACGCATCCACCCGCCAGTAGCGCCGCGTAACCCGCACCGCGCAAGGTCTCGACCACCTGCAGGACACCGGCGTCTACCGCCTCAGCGTATTTTGAAGCTCTCGACCTGGCTGACTGAATTTTCGACGCCCCCCTCTTTGGTGCTGGCCACGACTTTCCACCAGTACTCCTCGCCCGAGGCGAGTGCGATCGCACTGCCGTCCTGAACACGCCCCACGAAAACAGCGGTGGTATCCGTGGTCAACGGCATGTCCGAAACTTCACCGCTGCCCGGATCGGTGGTGACCACAACCCGGTAGGACAGGGCCTCGGGCAGGTTGTGCCAGATGAAGATCGGCTGCGAGGAGGTCAATTCGCCGGTGACCGGGGCGACCAGTTGCACAAGCGGCAGTGCCACATCAGTGACTCGCTCCGAAACAGCACTTTCCTTGCCGCCGCGGTCGACGGCCGTGACCAGATAGTAATAGACCGTGCCGACGCTGATTTCCTCATCGACGAAACGGGCCCTCGTCACTTCGCTGTGCAAGAGAGACTCATCCGCCGCGAAGGCCTCCTCGGTCGAACGGTAGACCCGGTATCCGACGAGATCCGCTTCCTGGTTCTCATCCCAATCGAGGACGATATCCAGTTGGTCGAGGATTTCGCTGTGGTGGGCAACAGCGCGGACGGCAGTAGGCGCTAACGGCGCCAGGTTGTTGAAGGGCTGGCCGCTGACCGAATTTGACGGGGCGCTCTCGCCGCCGGCGATGTTGAGCGCGGTCACGTAGTAGGTGTATTCCAAATCGTATTCGAGCCCGCGGTCCTGGAAGCTGGTGCGGAAGGTCGAATCGAGCGCCGCCGCCCCGCTGTCGGCCACGGCGCGGTAGACGATATAGAGCAAATCGCCTTCCTCTCCCGCCGCCTGCCAGTTGAGCCAGACCTCGCCGTCGCCGATCTTATCCACCCGCAGTTGGGCCGGCGGCGCGGGCGGTCCAACATTCTGGATAAGGACGGGTCCGCTGCCGCCGTCGCCGCCGCAGTGCCACGACCCCAGGAGGGCGCAGAGAACCGAGAATGCCTTTAGGCGTTTCATCTTTGCTATTTCTCCCCTTAGTTTGCCTCTGTAGCAAAGGTACCATAAGGACCATAAATTGGGCAAGCGGCCCACTCCCGATCGCCTATGTCCACAACGAGATCGCAGCGCCTCAAGCCCTGGCTCGCCCGCCTGGCCCTGCTCGCGCTGGCGCCGGCGCTGGCGCTGGTCTTGGGAGCCTGTATGCTCGTCCTCGAATACCGCACCCATTACGCCGCCCGCTACATCGGCGCCTATCTGCTGCGCCACAATGCCGATCGCCAACCTCGCGGCGCCTTGTGGCAGGGCATCCTCGCTAGCCGCCGGGCGCGCCTGGCCCTGGCCGACTCCAGCGCCGATCTGGCGCCACAAAGCGCTCCGGATCCGGTGCTGCAGCACCGCTACAGCCTGCAACACCACGGCCCCCACGCCGTCTTGCTGCGGGTGCAGCGGCGCCAGCAACCGCTCCAACTCGACGGCCCCACCCCTGAGGTGCTGCGCGAATTGGCCCGTTCGCTGCAAGTCTACGAGCGTGGCCGCGCGCTGCTCGCCCGCGCCGAGCTACCCGCCGACCCCCTGTATATCCACGCGCTGATCGGCGCCCAGATCGCACTCGAGGACGGCGCACTCTTCACCCAGCTGCACCGGCGCCTGCTGGCGCTGGACGCGGTCGAAGCCTGGACCTTTTTGCGCATGGACACCGCCGAAAAGGCCTACTGGCGCACCCTGCTCGACCCCTACCTGCAGGCTGCTTCAACCGCAGCTGACCTCGAGGTCGCCCCGGTGGTGCGCCAGGCGCTGGGAGAGATCGTGCAGAGCCGGCAGGATTCGCTGCGACGCGACGAAATCGACCGCCTACTGCGCAGCTGGGACACCGTCAGCGGCTTTGAAATCCGCCTCAACCGCGGCGCCGACCAATTCGCCGGTTATGCCCTATTGCCGGGCGAATTGCCCACCGCATTTTCGCTGCCAACCCCGCTGGTTGCCGAACAGCTGAAACTGGGTGACACGGAAGTCGGCCGATGAACCTGCGGCCCCTGCTCATCGGCGCGATTGCGACCTGCATTCTGGCCCTGACCGCGGGCCTCGGCCTGGCTTATGCCCTCCACCGCGTCGTCGCGGACCTACCCGCCCTGCCGGCCGATCCGGCCGAATTGGGCCTCCGCCCCGGCACCGACATATACGCCGCTTCCGGCCAGCGCATCTACACCTTCAATCAGAGCCGGCAATGGGTGCCCCTCGCCGATATCAGCCCGCACGTCACAGCGGCGCTGATCGCCACCGAGGACGCCGACTTCTACGCGCACCGCGGCATCGATCTCAAGGCCATCGCCGGCGCCGCTCGCGACAATGTGCTGCGGGGTTACCGCACCCGCGGCGGCAGCACGCTAACCCAACAACTGATCAAGCGCTTGTTTTTTTCGCCGGACAAAAGCCTGGCCCGCAAACTCTCCGAGGCGCTGTTGGCCCTGCAACTGGAAGCGCAATTCGCCGCGGCCTATCCCGACACCACCCCCCTGGGACGCCCGGCCTACAAAGACCGCCTGCTCGAGCTTTATCTCAATGAAGTTTTCTACGGAGCCAACGCCCACGGGATCCACGACGCGGCGGCCATCTTTTTCAACACCACCCCCGATGCGCTCGACCTGCCCCGCGCCGCGCTGCTGATGGGCCAGATCAATGCTCCCACCGCCTTTAACCCCCTGCGGCATCCCCAGCGGGCTACCCGCCGGCTCCAGCACGTGTTCGACCGCCTAGTCGCCACGGGCTATCTCGATTCTACCGCGCGGTGGGCCATGGCCGACCTGAGCGCCACCGACCTCATCAATCCAGGCCGGGCGCCCCGCAATCCCGTGCCCTATTGGGTCGAAGCCATCAAATCCGAAATCGTCGCGCGCTGGGGCCCCCAGGCCCTGCACTACGGCGGGCTAAAAATCCACACCACGCTCGATATTGCCCTGCAAGAAGCGGCCGAAGATGCCGTAGAACGCGGGCTGACCGCGCTCGACCAGCGCCTCGGTTTCAAACCCTATGCAGCCGCTACGCTCGAGGAGCGCCGCGCCTATGTTCAGGCCGCCCTGGTCTGTCTGGCGCCGACGGGCGGAGTGCTGGCGATGGTCGGGGGTCGGGATATTTTCGTCAGCTATTACAACCGCGCTCTCACCGCCCGCCGCCAACCTGGCTCGGGTTTCAAGCCGGTGGCTTATCTCGCGGCTCTGGAGGCAGGCGCTATCACACCCCTATCGCTTTTTTTTGACGAAGCACGCCAATACGAGGTCAATGGCAAAACCTGGCGTCCCCGCAACTACGGCGGTCGCTATCTCGGCTTGACCACCGCGGCCTGGGCCCTGGTCCACTCGGCCAACTCCACCGCGGTGCAGATCTCTGAAAGCGTTGGTCCCGAACGCGTGGTCGCGATGGCGCGCCGCCTCGGCTTCGCCGGCCCTATCGGTCCCTATCGCAGCATCGCACTGGGGGTTGCGGAAGTCACAGTGCTGGAAATGGCCGCCGCCTACGCGGCGCTGGCCAACTACGGTCTGCGGGTCGAGCCGACGCTGGTCGCGCGCGTGGTCGATCCGCAGGGCCGGACGCTCTTTGCCCACGAGCCCGCCATCCGCCGGGCCGTCGATCCCGATCTCGCCGCGCAGATGGTCCACCTCCTGCGCCAGGCCGTCGATCGGGGTACGGGCCGCAGAATCCGGGCGCTGGGCTTCGGGGGGCCGGCGGCGGGCAAAACGGGTACCACCAACGACAACACCGACGCGTGGTTTACGGGTTTTACGCCCGATCTGGTTGCAAGTGTATGGGTGGGATTTGACGAGCGCGAAAACCACCGCCTGGTCGATGCGGAGGGCGTGCAGATCACCGGCGGCAGCGGGGCTACACCGATTTGGGCGGAATTTATGACGGCGGTCAACGCGGGTAGGCCGCGGCGCGATTTTGCGGTGCCAGCGCACCTGGAGTTGGTCGCCGTCGATCCCCGCACCGGCATCGAGACCGCTCGTCCCGACAGCACCGCTCCGAACCCGCTCTCGGTGCTATTGCGCCGGGGCGAAGAGCCCAACGATCCCAGCGCCGTCGACCGCTTGCGCCAGCAGCACGCACTGGCCGAAATACCGCATTAGATCGCCGGACAGATTATCTGCTGTCGCGCTGCATTGGCCGAGGTCGCCACCGAAAACATCGCCACGCAGCGTGCGTCTCAGAGGAGATCGTCGACATTGCGTGACAAATAGCCCTCGAGTGCCGCCATCCCCGCGCTTGCATCGATCTTCGCACCCTCTTTGGCGAATGCCACGCCGAGCGCGTGCAATACGCGAAAGAGATTGGGCGCACGACACTGCTCGCCCATCTGGCCGATGCGCACGATATTGAGACCGAAAGCCCCGCTGATCTCGACCTTGAAGCGGCTCGACATATAGCCGCGCGCGCGGCCGTCGTCAATGCCAGCGGGCACTTCAATAGCCACGACTGAATTGAGCCGGATCGCCTCGGGGGCCGTGAGTTTGAGCCCCATCTGCTCGATCCCAGCCTGCAGCGCCAACGACGAATGCCGGTGCCGTGTAAAGCGGCGCTCGAGTGTTTCCTCGCAGATCAGTCGTAGCGCCTCGTGCACCGCCAGCAAACCCGACACCGGGGCGGTATAGTGGTAGTGGTGGTTTTCCCAGAAATTGCGCGCCCGCAACACGTCGAGGCACCAGTGCGGCTTGGGTCCGGGATGCCGTTCGAGTTGGGTCCAGGCATCGTCGGAGAAGCTGATGAGAGCGACGCCCGGAAGCGACGACAGACCCTTCTGGCTGCCAGTGAAAACCACGTCGATCCCCCACTCGTCCTTTTGCAGCGGCATCGTGCTCAGCGTGCACACCGCATCGACCACCGCCAGCGCTCCATGCTCTTTGCACAGACGGACGATCTGCGGCAATTCCACCGTGCAAACCCCGCTCGAGGTCTCGCCCTGGACCATCGTCACCACGTCGTAGTCGCGCCCTTGCAAATGCTCGGCCACGCGTCCGGCGCACACGGTTTCGCCCTCGGGCACCGCCAGCACATCGACCTCGGCCCCAACGCCCATGGCCATCTCGGCGAAGCGCCCGCTAAACCAGCCATTTTGCAGCACGAGTACACGCCGCCCCGGCCACAGCAGGTTGCCCATGGCCATTTCCATCGCCGCCGATGCCGGCCCGCCGATACCAAAAATGTGCCGATCGGCAGTTTGGAAGGCGTAGCCGCACAATTCCTTGATGTGGCGCACAACCATATCGGTCGTGTCGCCGAGATGGTTGATGACCAGACCACCGGCGCGGGCGACCTCGGTCGGCACCGGCACGGGTCCGGCCCCCATCAACAACAGCGGTTCGGCCGGCAAGAGCTGATTTACCGAAGGAATCTGTGGGCGTGGGTAGCTCGCATCGGGCGCACGCATCGCTATTTCTCCATAAAGTAGTAACACACCAAATGCATCAATACCACGTGTACGTCTTCGACCCGCCCCATGTGGTGGCTGCCCACGACAATGGATAGATCGACCATTGTCGCAAGGCGCCCGCCGTCGAAACCCGTCCACCCCACCGTCGTCAATCCGCGCTCGTTGGCCAACTCGACGGCCTTCAGCACATTGGGGCTGTTGCCCGAGCCGCTAATCGCGATCAAAACATCACCGGCGCTGGCGAAGTTGCGCAATTGCTCGACGAAGACATCTTCGTAACTCATGTCGTTGGCCAGGGCCGTCATCCAGGCCACATTGTCAGTGAGCGCGATGATCTTGAAGGGCGCGCCGCCGCCCTGGCTCGCGCCCTTGCCGAGATCGTTGGCCATGTGGCTGGCCGTCGAGGAACTCCCCCCGTTGCCGCAGACAAAGACCTGCCTGCCAGCCTCCCGCGCCGCCCCGAGCGCTGCGCGCACCTGGTGCACCACCGCCAGGTCCAGACCCGCCAGGGCTTGCTGCAAGTCTTCCAGATAGGACTCCGCGTGATCCATAATTTCTCTTTTTATATGTTAATCGCCTCGCCAAAGGCCTGCCCCGCCGCCTCCATCACCGCCTCGGACAGCGTCGGATGCGCGTGTACGGTCAACAACAGTTCCTCGTAGGTCGCCTCCAACCGCAATGCCAAACCCAACTCGGCGATCAACTCAGTAGCTTCTGCGCCCAAGATCGCCCCGCCCAATAACTCGCCGTAGCGGGCGTCGAACACCAGCTTGACCAGGCCAGCGGTCTCGCCCGCCGCCTGCCCCTTGCCACTGGCGGCAAAAGGAAAGCGCCCAACCTTGACATCGCGTCCGGCTTCGCGGGCTTCTTTCTCGCTCATACCGACGCTGGCGACCTGGGGCTGGCAATAGATGCAATTGGGCACCTGGCCCAGTTCGGGTCGCTCCTTGCCCGCGGCAAACTCCACCGCCGCGATGCCCTCCTGCACCGCGGCATGCGCCAACTGCGGCGTTCCGGCGACATCGCCGATGGCATAGACCCCCTTGGCACTAGTCTCCATCCGGCCATCGACTTCGACCATGCCGTTGCGGGTGCGTACACCCGCTGCTTCCAGCCCCAGACCTTCGATATTGCCCTGTACTCCGGTCGCCACCAGGACCCGATCGACCTCGCGCGCAAACGCCTCGCCGCCGACTTCGTAGCGCACCGCCACCCGACGCTTTTTATTATTGACTGCGACCACTTTGGCGCCCGTTGCAACCTCAATACCCTGCTCGGACAGGCTCTCGGCTAGGCCGGCGGCGATCTCCTCGTCTTCGCGGGGCAGGATTTGCGGCAGGGCCTCGAGCAGCAGGACCTCGCTGCCGTAGGCCCGATAGAAATAGGCGAACTCGACGCCGATGGCCCCGGCGCCGATAATGGCCAGGGCTTGGGGCCGCTCCTCCTGTACCATCGCCTCCTTACTCGAAATAATCCGCGTGCCATCGAACTCGACGCCGGGAATCGACTTCGGCCGGCTGCCCGTAGCCAGAATCACCTGGGCAGCGTCGAGTTCGGTAACGGATTTGCCATCGTCGACCTGGACCTTGCGCGCAGGCGTCAGCTTGCCGCGCCCCTGCAAGACGTCCACTCCATTCTTCTGCATCAAATAGGCCACGCCCTTGGACAAACGCTCGGCCACGTCGCGGCTGCGACCGATTACCATCTCCCAATCGACCTCGGGCTCACCAACTTTGATCCCGTATTCGTCGGCGTGCCGCACCAGTTGGTAGACCTCAGCCTGCTTGAGCAGGGCCTTGGTTGGAATACAGCCCCAATTCAGGCAAACGCCCCCCAAATCGGCCTCTTCGACCAAGGCCGTCTTGCGCCCCAATTGCCGTGCGCGAATCGCTGCCGAATACCCGCCTGGACCGCCGCCGATTACCACAACATCGTACGCTGCCATCATTTTCTCCCGAGAATTGACACAGATGCAAACGGCCTATAATCTAAGAGTTATCCGCAATAAACGACAGACCAGATAGGACGCAATGAACAAACTGACCATCTTCAGCGACGGCGCCTGCTCGGGCAATCCCGGCCCCGGCGGCTGGGCTGCCCGCCTGCTCTACGACGACGGCCGTATAAACGAGCTCGGCGGCCACGCTGCCGACACCACCAACAACCGCATGGAATTGCAGGCTGCCATCGAAGGACTCAAGGCCGCCGGCGCAGGCATGGCCATCACCATGGTTACCGACAGCGAGTACTTGCGCAAGGGCATCACCGAATGGATCCACTCGTGGAAACGCCGGGGCTGGCGCACCGCGGCCAAAAAACCCGTGCTCAACCAGGATCTCTGGCGCGAGCTCGACACCCTCAATTCACCGGATATCGAATGGCGCTACACCAGGGGCCACTCCGGTGATCCCGACAACGAGCGCTGCGACGAAATCGCCCAGGCCTTCTCGCGCGGCGATACGCCCCCGTTACACCGGGCCTGAGTTTATTTTATCCAGCCGCGCAGCCGATAGATCCACCACCCCAGGTACTCCTTGGTGGCAATGCTCGACTTTTCCAACCCACCCACCGTCGGTAGCAATTGCCAGAGCGAAAAAACCCTGCCGACGACCCTCACATCGGTCGGGGCGGGGATCACATCGACGCCCTGGGTCTGAAAGGCCGCTGCTGCCCGCCGCATATGCGACGCCGAAGTCACCAGCAACACCCTGCGCCAACCGCGCGCAACGAGAATCTCCCGCACGTAGAGCGCGTTTTCATGGGTGTTGCGCGAGCGGCCTTCCAAAATGACTGCGGCGGAGTCGATGCCGCTGGCGACGGCGAGTTGCAAAAATTGCTCCGCCTCAGTCATACCCGAGCCCGTCAACCGCGTCAGCGCCCCGCCGCTGAAGACCAGCACCGGTGCTTTGTCAGCGCGATACAGCCGCATGCCGTGCAGCAAGCGGTCGATACCGCCCAAGGCTTCAACCTCCAGCCGCGGTGCCACCGGCGGCACCGTGACCCCACCCAGCACCACGATGGCTTCCGCCGTCGGACTGGCATTCACCGCCACCGTAGGATACTCGCGCTCGAGTGCCCCCAGCAGCCGCTCTCCCACCAGCGGGCTGCTCATCGCCAACAACAGCGCGATACCCAGCACCATGCAGCACAATGCTCCGTAGCGGCGACCGCGCCAATACAATACCGCCGCCATAAACCACAAGCCGGCACTCCATCCCAGCGGGGCGATCAACGGCATGAGCAATTTGGCTAGTATCGGTGATATCATCACTTGACCTCTGCTGCGCTATACCCACTTGAAAGTGGCCGTCGCAATGGGTATCTTGCTGGCGCCACCCCGCGAAAGGATACCTCATGCGCTACGGCCTGTTGTTTTGCCTCATCGGCCTCGCCCCGCCCCTGGCGGCTGAGCAAGCCGCTGTCCCCGAGACCACCCGCGTCCTCCCGCCCGCAACCGCACTGCCCACCTACCAGGTACTGCGCACCGACGCCGGCATCGCCATCGACGGCCGCCTGGCAGAAACCGATTGGCAAAAGACACCGCCGATAGACTTTATCACGCCCTGGAACGACACCGCCCGCGACGGCGCGCAATCGACGGTGGCACGCCTGCTGTGGGACGACGACAACCTCTACATAATCTACGAATGCGTCGATCCTTACCTCGACTCCGAGGTTGTGGCGCACGACGGCCCCGTCTATGCAGAAGATGCCGTCGAAATCTTCGCCACCCCCAACCCGGACGATGTCGGCACCTACTTCGGCTACGAAATGAATATCAATGGCGCTCTGCTCGACTATATCGCCTTTGGCGGCGGCGAGGAGTGGACGCCGAATATCTTCTTCGCCTGGCAGAGCGAGGGGGTACAGATCGCCACCAGCTACGACGGCACCCTCAACGACCACGTCGACACCGACCGGGGCTGGATCCTCGAAATCGCCATCCCCCTCGACAATTTTCGCCACGTCGGCGGGCGCATTCCGCCACGCGATGGCGACACCTGGCGCGCCGCGCTCAACCGCACCGCCGGGCACCAGGGGCAGTACGGCCTCTGGTCCGACACCCGCACGCCCAAAGCCGCCTTTCACCACGC
>PBOD01000256.1 GCA_002724215.1 Gemmatimonadota bacterium
AGCGCGGCACCGGCGATGCGGCCTTCGCGCAGGGCCTGGTCGAGGTCGGCGAGCACCACGTTGGAGCCGCGGCCGATATTGATAAAAAAGGCGCTGTCTTGCATCTGCTCGAATTTGGCGGCGGTAAACAGCCCTTCGGTGTCGGGCGTTTGCGGGGCGGTGGCGATGACGAAATCGGCGTGCGGCAAGAGCCGATCGAGTGCGTCGGGGCGGTGCAATTCGTCGACGCCTTCCGGCGCTTCCTCGACGCGGGGGTCGATGCCGACGGTGGTCATGCCCCAGTTCTTACACTGGCGGGCGGTTTCGGCGCCGATGCCGCCGACGCCGACGATCAGCGCGGTAGACTCGGGCAGGTAGGTCGAGGGGCTGCCCTCGCCGCCCTTGCGCCAGTGGCCTTCGAACTGGTCGCGGAAGTAGCGGTGCATGCCGCGCGCAAAGGCCAGCACGAAGGCCATGATGTGGGTGGAGATATGGTCGTTGTAGATGCCGCGGATATTGGTCACAGTGATGTCGCTGGCGATCAGCTCGGGGAAGTAATAGCCCTTGGGCGGCCCGGCCGCTGGCGAGGCCAGCCATTCGAGGTCGCTGGCCGCGGCCAACAGCTCGGCATCTAAGGTGCCGAAGGCGGCGCGGGCACCGGGCAGGGCGGCCAGGGCCTGGTCGCGGTCGTCGCCGTAGGCGATCTCGATGCCGGAAACGGCCGCTTGGATGGCGGCGCCGAGGCTGCGGGCGCGTTCACCGGCAGGGGGTAGGAAGATGAACTTATAGGACATGGCGTACCTTTCGCTCTGTTGATGTGGGGACAATATACCGCAACGCCCACGCGGCGACAATCGGGCCAAAAGGCATTGACGGCGCACCTCTTAGGCGCGTCTATCCTATGCGATACACCATCTAATCTATCCGGAATCCATGCCGTCTGCCGAGATATTGCGTTTCCGCCCGCTGTCAAAGCAGGGCCTGCACTGGGCGATCGTTCTGTTGGCGTTCGCACTGCGCTGGCCCCTGCCGCTGCCGGAGTGGACCCATGTAGACGAGCGCGCCTTGATAATGTACCCCCTCGGTTTCTGGGGCGGCGATTTCAACCCGCATTTCTTCCACTATCCGGCGCTGACGCTCTATCTGTGTTCGGCGCTGTATTATGTCTACTTCTTGCTCTTGGGCGCTGGGTCGCTGGAGTACTTCGTCGCTTATCGCTATTTCGTCGATCCGTCCGATCTGCTGACCATAGCCCGCACCGCCAATGCACTGGTGTCGGCGGTGACCGTTGCGGTGTGTATGGCGATCGGCAGCCGGCTCTACGGCCGCACGGGCGGGCGCCTGGCGGGACTGCTGCTGGCCGTGATGCCCCTGCACGCGCGTTTTGCATCGCTGGCAATTACTGACGTGGCCGCAGGATTGTGCGCGGCACTTGCCGTGCTGTACGGAGTGCGGGCGATACAAGAGGATGCGCGCGGTGATTGGGTGCTGGCGGGTTTATGGGCGGGTCTGGCGGCGGCGAGCAAATATCCGGCGGGCCTGGTGCTGGTCGCGGTGCTGGCCGGGTGTGCACTGGCGCGGCGGTGGCGATGGCTGTGGTTGCCGGCGGCGGCGGCGGCGCTGGCCTTTGCGGTGGCGAGTCCCTACACGCTGCTCGACTGGGCGGGCTTTCGGGAGGCCTTCGGGCGCATGGCGGGAGAGCACCTGGCCAGCGACGGCCACGCCGCTGCCGAGGTGTCCTGGTGGTACTGGCTGCACCACAATCTGCGCTACGGGCTCGGATGGGGCGGCTTGTTGGCGCTGCCCGTGGCGCTGGTGTGGCCGGGGCAGCGGCGGCGTGAGGAATGGGTGGTGATCGTCGCCGTCGCGCTATTCGCCGCGATGCTCTTCGCGGCCAGTTCGGTCTTTATGCGCTATGCGCAACCGCTGGTGCCCCTACTGGCGGTGCTGCTGGCGCGCTGGGGCGCGGCGCTGCCGCGGGGCGGATGGTTGGCGCTGTGGTTGGCGCTGATGCTGGCCGAGCCACTGCACGCGACCCTGCGCCAGCGCGCGCTGCTGTCGCGCGTGGACACGCGGGTACAGGCGCGTGATTGGCTCGCTGCCAATGCGCCGCAGGGCCAGCGCATCGTCCAGGTGCCCAAGGACGCGGGTCAGGTGCCGCTGTTTACGGCGGAGCAGGTCTTCGTGCGGATGGATCCCTTTATCGACAGTTTTGGTGTCGAGGGCCTGGAGCGGGCACTACAAGAGCTGGCGGAGGGACCGCCGCTGCCGCCGCTGTACGTTGATTGGACGTTGCGAAGCTATCGCGAGATGGACTTGGCACCGGAGCCCGGGCACAAGGTATTGGTTTTGCGCTACACACACCCGTTGACGGCGACCGATGTCGCGGATTCGCTGGCTTTTGCCGCCGCGGAACCCGCGGTCAAATGGCTGGCCCACTTTAGCGGTGGTCGTCCGCAGGACGCGATTTTCGACGAGGTCGATTGGCACTTTGCACCGATCGGGCGTTTTGGCGCGGTGGCGCGTTCCGGGCCGACGCTACGCATCGGCGCGCTGCCCTGGTACCAGAGTGAGCCGCTGCCGACGGGGCGGGAACTCTTCGCCGCCTACGGACTGCTACTGGCGGCCAACCAGGCCGCGCGCGCGGAGCGGTGGGCCGAGGCGGCGCGGCTTTACAAGGGCCTGCTGGATTCGCCCCTGATGCTTAATGAGCTATTTACCGTGAGCTATATGTACCAGATGCTCCTGGGAATGGGCGCAGCGTTTGATAATCTGGGCGCCGAGGAAGCTGCGTCTGAGGCGTGGCTGCTCGCGGCCGAGACTGAGCCGCAAGAGGCGGAACCCTATTTTCAGTTGGGCAAGCTATTGGCCGAACGCGGTCAGTACGAAGAATCGGTAAAATACTATCTAATGGCGGAAGAACGGGAGCCCGACGACATGGTGCTGCTCTACAATCTCGGAGCGGGGCTATTGCAACTGGGGCGCCATGGCGAGGCTGCCGCGCGGTTCGAGCGCGCCGCCGCGCTGGACCCCAGTGTCGAGAATCTGCTCAGCTTGACCGTGGCCTACGGGCGTAGCGGCCAGCGCGAGCGGGCGCAGACGGCTTTTGCCCGCGCCCGCGCAATGGCGCCCGACCATCCGCAGGTGGCCGCTATTGCGCGGATGCTAGCGGGGCAGCGCTGAGGCCGCACTGGTCGAAGAGCCGCTGCCAGGCGGCGGCGTGGCGCTGGATGGCAGCGGCGAAGCGCGCCTGGGGTCCGTGCGGGGTGTCCGGTCGCAGTTGGGCTTCGCGGTAGGCGGCAAAGGCCCCGGGCGCGTCTGTGGTCTCAGCCAGGCGGTCGATCAGCGCGAAATAGGTCTGGCTTTGGCGGTGGACGCGGGCGAGGTAGGGTTGGACGCGCCCGGCGTAGAACTTGCCGAAGACGGTGTGCAGGACGCGGGCGTCGGGCGTCGGGCGGCTGTTTAAACAGACCGCCCTTTGCTCCAGGCGTTGCTCGAGCGCGCCGGCGGCTCCGTCGAGGGTGCGGGTCAGTGCTTCCAGTGCGTGCAGTAGCTGGCCGCCGTAGCGGCGATCCTGCAAGGCGTGGAAATAGCTTTCCAACTGCTGGCTGTCGATGATCAGATCGGCCTGCCCCAGCCGGGGCCGCAACCCGACTAAATAGCGCAGGGCTTCTTCTGTCGCGCCACCTGAGGCTTCCGCCGGCAACAATGCGGTCGCCAACGAGAACTGGTCGGCGAATTCGGGGCCGGCGAAGGTGGCGTTCCAGAAGGCGCGGCCGATATCGCGTTCTTTGGTGGCGACGATCTCCCGCATCAGCTGGTGCAGTTCCCGGTCGTCGCCGCGGGCCAGGGTATCGACGCAGGTGCGAGCCAGCGCGAGGAAGCGGTGCTCGTAGATGAGCCGCTGGCTCGGGGTCATGACCTTGCCCAGGCCGCTGTTGCGCGCCGAGACCAGTTCGGCCAGGCCGCATTGTTCCAACGATACCAGATCGAGCAGCCCGATGCGCAGATCCTGCTGCGCTATGCGCAGGTCGCGGGGGCGGGGGTAGGGCACGAGCGTTGTGGGAAAGGCGCCCGGTGCGACGGCGGGGGTGCCGGTGGCGTTGTTGACCCGGGCGAGGTAGTCGTCGAGCAACTCGCGGGCGTCATCGTCGCCGCAGCCGATGACGGCTAACAGCCCCAGCAGCAGAATGATCCTCATCGCCGCCGCCAGACATAGGCGTAGACCGCCGCATTGAGCGCGAGCACGCCCAGGCCCAGCGCGATTTGCACGCCGCGCGTAAGCCCTGCGGGATAGATCAGCGGCAGGATGTACTGGCCGATAAAGTCGCCGCCATAGCCGGTCTCGCCCGCCTGCCAGCGCAGGCGGTTTTCCCACGGGGTCAGCGGGCAGATCCAGCCCGCCAGTTCGACGAGGGCAGACCAGCCGACGGCGGGAAGATGCACATATGCAGCGCGGCGCCAGCGCAAGCAGAGCAGCCCGCCGGCGGCGGCGAAGAGGATAAAGGCGAAGTGGAGGAGGACCAGCAGGTCGGCGAGCAGGCCGTAGGGCACGGGCTTTAGGTCAGCCGGCGGCGCAGGCGGTGCGCCAGATCGGTGGCGAGCTCGGGTTGTTCCGCGGCGATATTGTGGAGTTCATCGGGGTCTGCTGCGAGGTCGTAGAGTTCGTGGCGGTCGTTGTGGTTGTGGATGTACTTGTGCGTGGCGGTGCGCAGGCAGCGAAAGTTGTCGAGCGCCGCGACGGCGTCCTCACGGTGGGTGTCGGCAGTGCCGTCGAGCACGGGTTTGAGCGAGCGGGCATCGATACCCTCTTGCGGCGGCAATCCGGCGAGGTCGCAGATCGTCGCGTTGAGATCGATGAGTTCGCACAGCGCGTCGGAGCTGCGGCCGCCACGGATGCCGGGCCCGGCGATGATCAGCGGCACCCGCAAGCTGGCCTCGTAGGCCGCGCTCTTGGTGTAGAGCCCGTGGTCGCCGAGCATTTCGCCGTGGTCAGACGAAAAGATGATATAGGTGTCGTCGAGCTGGCCGCGGCGTTCGAGCGCGTCGAGGATTTGGCCGATCTGGGCGTCGATAAGCTCGGTGGCGGCGCAATACTGGCGGCGGGTTTCGGCGATGGTTTCGGGTGCGTAGTCCCTGGCGCGCTTTCGTACCCACTCGGGTTTGCCCTCCAGGTCGTCGGCGATGGCAGACGGCATCGCGGTATCGCGGTAGCGGTCGCCGTATTCGGCCGGCGGATCGAAGGGGTCGTGCGGGCCGACGAAGCTGACAAAGTAGTGCCAGGGGAAGTCGTCGGGCGCTTGCTCAATCCACTCGGCGGCGCGGCGGCCGATGTAGCTATCCTCAAAGTCCTCGGTCGCCAGGGGCGAGTCAGCGCAATCGGTGATCCAGTCGGCTTTGCGGCGCTCGTAATCGCTGTGGAAAGTCTGCAACTGACCCTTTTGCTCCAGGTAGTGCGTATATGGGCCGATGGGCGTGGCGGATGAGCCGGCGTGCATCTTGCCCTCGCATTCCTCCGGGTGAGTAAAGCCCCAGCCATAGGCGCAGGGCCGGTCGCCGTAGCGGCCATTGTAGCCATCGGACTTGCGCAGATCGAGCTTGCCGACGCAGCCGACGCGATAGCCGGCGTCGCGCAGGCGCTGGTAGTAGGTGGTGGTATGCGTGGGCAGGCTACCCGAATTGTTGAGGCAGCCGAGGCGGCCCGGCTGCAGGCCGGAAGCCAGGCCGATGCGCGATGGGGCGCACAGCGGGGCGTTGACCGTGCATTGGGTAAAGCGCACGCCACGGGCGGCCAATCGGTCGAGGTTGGGCGTTTGCAAGAAATAGGCGCCGGCTGATCCTAGGTAGTCGTGGCGGTGCTGGTCGTCCATGATGAAGAGCATGTTGGGACGGGGCATGGAGAGCTTTCTGCAAATGGCTGTGAATAGTGGTTTTAGTGGCGGGAAATTGGTTGTAGGAAAATGTAAAATCTAACACTGAGCTAACCAATGAAATTACTGCATGCTGGGGCTGAGGTCATCCGAGGATTTTACATCTTTGAGTAGCTCGTCGAGCAGCTCTTTGCGGGTAAGCCATAAACGCTCCTTATCTGATGGATAGGATGGTGGTTTATGGCCAGTTACACAAGGTTTTTTACAGACCCTGAAAATACGGGTTTGATTTGAGATTTTGAGATCGTATACTAACGATAAAGCCCAGAATAGGGAGTAAGAGATACGTGGACTGGCTATATTCAGTCGCTATGCGTCTGAATACTCCAGATCGCGCACCTTACGTGTAGTGATTTTGAAGTCGTGTCCCAAGACGCCGAGGATATTGAAAAGCACATCAAAGCTGATTTTGCCGATCTTGGTTCTATTTTCAATCTGGGCAATGCGCGGTTGGGAGACCCCGACTATTTCGGCCAATTGGCCTTGCGTCAAATCAAACCGTTTTCTGCTCTTCACGATTTTCTCGATGAGCTGTTCTTTCTGGCGCAATTCGTTGATATTGACGCCAAGTTCATCGGCCCATTGGTCGATATCTACTTTTTCCCAAGGCATATTCAAATCTCCTTCAGTCTTCTGAGGATCAGCCGTCGATCTTTATCGGGAATGGTCTCGGTCTTTTTCTGCATGGTATGGACCAAGTAGATGGCATCTCCGCGTTTGATAAAATAAAACACCCGATATATGCTGCGCCGCTCTTTGAATCGCAACTCATGTAAGCCAAGGGCGATATTGAACAACGGCTTACTCAATGGCATACTCAGAGTCTCCCCTTGGCCCAACCGATCAAGAGCAAGTAAGAAATCCTCCTGTAGACTCTGAGATAGTCCTTCGACAAATTTTCTAACCGGTGAGTTACCTGAAGCAGTAGTATAGTAGAGGATCTCCATATCGCGAATATAAGCTGTAGATTATATTATATCAATCGAATACAGAGAGGTAGAAGAGGTAATTTATCCATCAAGTGGTCGGTTAGTTTCTCAAATCTGCTCTAATCTAACGGAGAGCTAAACACAATCAGTTTCCAATCCGCAAAAATCCCGAGCAACTATTCGACCTCCAGACCGATCCCCGCGCAACGATCAATCTGGTCGGCCAACCCACCCACGCCGACCCGCTGCAGGAACATCGCGCCATGTTAACCGCGTGGTGCGCCCAAACTCGGAATTCCCTCTCACTGGCCATCCGCACTCACTCCTGAATCCCGCTCTTTGCTCTGAGCAAGCGGAGACGCCTTTCGACGACGGCATTGACCGGTAGATCGACGCCCATCGCCTTGATCCAGGCGTGCTGGGCATGCGCCAGATGCCCCCGTGCAGCCAGGGTGTCTCCAGCCACCACATAGGAATGGGCCATTGCCTGCCTCTCACCCGGCGTATAGGTGGGAGCATTCGCCTCGTACAACTTCAGTCCATCGTCGAGAGCCAATAGGCTCAAGGCAGCCAGATCGAGTTTGGCAAAACTCATTGCGGCCGCCCCGGGCACCCCGTGGATGAATCGCCGACGATAGTAACCGGATCGATATGCCCGCAATGCCGCATCGGCAGGCAAACCCACCTGCTCTTGCGCATAAGCGGCGATTAATTGGAGCAGCAGGGCGTCGGGATGTCCTTGGGCCACGGACGATATACGCTCGGCGACCTGCTGAAAACCACCGACCTTCAGATGGGCGGCCAGGCCCATCATTTTGGGATCGACGCAGTGCGGATCGCCCAGCAGGCTCTGGCGCCAACCCGCAATGGCCGCCGGCAAGCGTACATCGCGGCGCAGGACGAAGACCGCCGGATGGTCGTAGCTGAGAAAGGACACCTCGGCGCCGTCGTCGCGAAATTCCACGCCGAACAAGGACGGATACTGCTTGAAATGGCCGACCAGGTCGAAGCCGAGTCGCCCCGCTGCCAGTTCATTGTAGAAAGAGGCGACGGCCGGGAATAGGTCGGGGACGTGGGTAAAGGACCGCAGGCGATTGACATCGGTAAAGACGATATAATCGCAGCCATATAGCCGCCTCTCCAGCCGATCCGCCACCGCACCGCAGGTGAGATAGCCCTGCTGGTCGAAAAAGCTATTGAGTTCCAAATGCACCGGGCTATAGGTGTGGTCGTCGATCAAACCACTGAGTGTAAAAGCACCCCGCTCGACGCAAATGGTGCTGCCCGGCGGCACGTGCCGCTCGATCCAACGAGCCGCAGAAACCCTGGCGTCTTCCCGCGCGTAGATACTGGCAAAGGCCACCCCGTACAGCGCGCCATAGCCCACCACCGCCGCGATCAGGGCTGCAACTAGCCCTCCGGGGAAACGCCGATAAAGCGCCACCAATGCATGCGCCGCCCACAGCGCCAATACCGGCAATAGGGGTAGAACATAGCGCATGTGCTTGGTGTGAAAACCTCCGACTAACGCAAAGTAAATGCCCGCCCACAGCAATAGCGGTAGTTCCCTGCGCTCAATCCGCACGGCGGCATAGATCACCCCCAGGAAAAAACACAGCGCAACCGGCCAACCCACGGCATCGGGCCATAGCGAAGTCCAGTGATAGAGATAGGATGTAGTGTGATAATCGGCTAAGGACCAGATCCGCAGCAACTCGCCGCGCGCCACTTGCGCGGCGTAGTAGAAATCCGTACCGGCACTGGTGCGCTGCAACAACTCGGGTGCGGTGAGCAAATAGGGCTGCAAGATCAGCACCGTGGCGCAGGCGGCGCAGGCGGTGGGCCACGGCTCGACGAGCAGCCGCAGTCTATCGCCCCAAGTACCGCGCCAGTCTCCGCGCAACCAGTAGCACAGGGCAACAACCGGCAGGAGCATCAAGCCCATATGGCGCACCGAACTGGCCAACCCGATGAGCAAACCGCAAAGCCACAACCCCATGTGCGATGGGCGATCCAGCATCCGCTGCACGGCGAGCAGCGCGGCGGTATTGCAGGCTAAGAACAGGCTATCGACGGTATGGAAGTGCGCTTGCTGTACGGCGATCGGCGCCACCCCGACAAAGAGCGCCGCCAATGTGGCGACCGCAGTGTCGTTGCGCTGTCGCCGCCAAAAAATACACCAGCACCACCGGCGCGCACGAAACCAGCGCGGCCAGGAAGCGGGCTATGATATACAATTGATGTTTGCGCGCCTCGACCGTCGCTTCGGAACCATCGCCCGGCCCCACCAACTCGACAGTCGCGCGTAGCAAGTACAGGGGCAGCAAGCCGTAGTTAGTGATGGGCGGCTCAAAGGGGCTGGCCAGGGACAACGCGGCGGCGACGACGGAATCCTCGTCTGGATGGAAACCGTAAAAACGGGCGCTCGACGAATTTTCGGAGTTAACAGAGACCAGCCCACGCGTCAGGCCGGTAAAGCGAAGTCCACACGCAAATACCAGACAAACGCCCAGCGTGAGCAGCGTTGTTTTTGTGGCGATATGCGAGAAAAATTGTGGTTTCAACGTCTAAGTGCACTTTTCTGGGCGCGTGAAAAAACAAAGGTCAACCGGTATATCTCCGTTGTCTATTCACTAACGGCTGATTAGTGGAGTCGTATTTCCGCTGGTATTTGATTGCCAATGTTGGTCAGCGTTTAGGAGAGTCTATGAGCGTAACGGAGGGCGATCGATGAAATAGCTCTGTGCTTCAAAATTGTCCCCGGCGAAAGCCATAGCGCATCTCGCCGGTCAGTAATTCGCGCTGTTCGAGAGTCACCCGCTGCAGTAACTCGTTCGGCGGATCGTAGCGCTGCCAGGTCTGCATGAACGGAGCCGCATAACCATAGACCAGACTATAACGCGGTGAAGCCCCGGCTTTGAGTAGGGGACCGGCGTGGACAAGGGTTTCGCTCAGAAGCAACATATCGCCCGCCTGCGCTGCGAGTTGGCACGCCAGCGTGTCGTCCAAAAATTCACGCAAGTCGTGCGTCGGCATATCCATGCGGTGGCTGCCGGGTACGACCCAGGTTCCTTCGCCCGGCCTGTTGTCGGTCAGGTAGATGAACGCTTTGGTGAACAGACAATGGTAATGGCCGTCCGACTCGAAGCTCCCGAAATTCGGCGCGATACCGCGATGCCATTGCTGATCCCGGGCCGCCAATGCGGGGTCAGCCGTGTCTGGATCGGGGTAGTTGATTAAAAACTGGTGCTCTTCCAAACGCACCGGACCGCCGACCACGTCCTCGATGACGGGCAAGACATGCGGATGCATTGCGGTTTCCAATAGATGGGAGTGATACCAGGCGCAACGGGACAGCACGGTCAAGGTGGACGTTTTCGGGTAGCCGTCGTGCTTGTATGCGCAGGCGTCATCGGCGTCCATCTGATCGGCCAACGCGATAAGGCGCCGGCATTCTCGCGGACTAAAGACGCCTTTCAGCAGCACATAGCCGTTGACGTCATAGAAGTAGCGCTGTGCGGGGGGTAGGTGGTCTGTCTCGACATCTTGCATGAGAATTATAAAGGGCTTTTTAGGTGGCGGATAAATTGGAATGGCATCGCCGGGCTCGATCAAGTCGGTGCAACGCGGGTCCAGCGCGCGCTTTTGGCCTGGTCGTCACCGGCGTAATAGACGACGAAAACTTCGCCGTCGGGCAGCAGCACACCGCGGGGATGATCGAAGCGCCAGGCTTCCATGTCGCGCCCGTCGTAGATAATGCCTGAAGCAGTCACCCGCATAGCAAAACTTCAATCACCGAGGAGCGCCAGCAAATTTCCGCCTTCTATTTTTGCCCGGTCGCCATCGCTGAGAAAAGGCATGTGCGCGAACATGCCGAAGGTTTGCGGAAAGCTGAGGTCGTCGAGGCAGGGGGAGAAATCCGAAGCCCAGAGCAGGCGGTCGGTACCGTAGCTGGCGATTAGGGCTTCGACATAGGGCCAGGCGGCCCGGTGCGGGTAGTCGTGCTGGGGGTCGGTGAGGGCGTAGAAGCCGCTGAGTTTGACGCGGACCTCCGGATGTGCCGCGAGAGCGAGCACAGTGGCCATGGATTCTCGGGCCGCGTCTGCGCTAGGGGCATCGGCCATTTTGGGTGGCAGGCCGAGATGGGAAATGAGCACGCGCAAATCGCGGTGGCGATTGAGCACCTCGTGCCAGGCGTTCCAGTCTTCGCCCTGGGAATTGACGCTGACCAGCCAGCCATTATCGACGATCCAGGCCCAGAATTC
>PBOD01000257.1 GCA_002724215.1 Gemmatimonadota bacterium
AATTGCACTGCATCGGCGCCACCACCCTCGACGAGCAACGCAACTACATCGAGAAGGACGCGGCGCTTTCAGCCGGTGCTGGTCGATGCGCCGACGGTCGCGGACTCCATCTCGATCCTGCGCGGCTTGCGCGAGCGCTTCGAAATCCACCATGGCGTGCGGATTCAGGACAACGCGCTGGTGGGGGCGGCGGTCCTGTCCAACCGCTATATATCGGACCGCTTTCTCCCCGACAAGGCTATTGATTTGATAGACGAGGCCTGCGCTATGGTGCGCACCGAGATCGACTCGTTGCCCGCTGAGTTGGACCAGGCCGAGCGGCGGGTCATGCAACTGGAGATCGAAGAGGCGGCGTTGAAGAAGGAGAAAGACCAGGCCAGCGCGGCGCGGCTCGAAACACTGCGCAAAGAGCTTGTCGATCTCAAGGGGCAGGCCGGTGCGCTGCGCGCCCAGTGGGAGGCGGAGAAGGCCACGCTGGGCGGTGAGCGGGCGCTGCGCGAGCAGATCGAGAAGGTGCGGCGCGATATCGAGGCGGCCGAGCGCGACTACGATCTCAATCGCGCTGCCGAGCTCAAGCACGGTACTTTGCCGGAGCTGGAGCGGCAACTGCACGAGTCCGAAGAGCGGCGGCGGACCGAAAGTGGTGTAGCGGAGCTGGGCGCAGCAACCCCATCGCCGCGCGATGGGTCCATCTCCGCTGCGTGTAGCGATGAAACTCCACGCCTGTTGCGCGAGGAAGTAAGCGAAGCAGAGGTGGCCGAGATCGTCGCGCGCTGGACCGGCATTCCGGTCCAGCGGCTGGTTGAGGGCGAGCGCGACAAGCTCGTGCGCCTAGACGAAATGCTGCAGCGCAGAGTGGTCGGCCAGGACGAGGCGGTGGGGCTGGTCGCCGACGCGGTGATCCGCGCTCGCGCCGGGATCAAGGATCCGCAACGGCCGATTGGCTCCTTCCTGTTCCTGGGGCCGACCGGCGTGGGCAAGACCGAACTGGCCAAGGTGCTGGCGCAGGCGCTCTTCGACTCGGAGGACAATATGGTGCGGATCGACATGAGTGAGTACATGGAACGGCACGCGGTGTCGCGGCTGGTGGGTGCGCCTCCGGGCTATGTCGGTTACGAGGAAGGCGGTCAACTGACCGAGGCAGTGCGCCGTAAACCCTATGCGGTGGTGCTCTTCGACGAGATTGAGAAGGCGCATCCCGATGTCTTCAACGCGCTGCTGCAAGTCCTCGACGACGGGCGGCTGACCGACGCGCAGGGCCGCACTGTGGACTTCAAGAATACGGTAGTCATAATGACCTCTAATATCGGCTCACCGCACTTGCTCGACGGCCTGACCGAGGTGGCGCGCGACAGGGTGATGGGCGAGTTGCGGGCGCACTTCCGGCCCGAATTCCTCAATCGCGTCGATGAGATCGTGCTGTTCAGGCCGCTGGCGCTGGCAGAGATCGAGCAGATCGTCGGCCTGCTCTGCGAGCAATTGCGGCAGCGGCTTGCAGAGCGCGGACTGGCATTGGAGATTGCGCCGGTGGCGGTTGCGCACATCGCCCGCGCGCAGATCGCCGGCGAGATCGCCGCGGGCTCGACGCTCAGGGTCGAGCTGGACGGGGACGAACTGGCGGTGCGGGTCGGCCCGGCGGCCGTCGCCGCCTGAGACCATGCGATGGTCGGGAACTCCCTTTTCCGCCCATCGTCTGCTTATATGCGAAGAAATTAATAGTTTATATTTCAAACGAATTCTTCTGTTTAAATGGAAAGGAATACCATGCGGAGTTTGAAGCCCTCTCTGCTTATGTTGTGCCTGGTAGCCGGCACCGGCGTCGCCGCTGCCTACGAGAGCGAGAACGTGCGGCAGTTGCAGATGATGAGCGATGGTTTTGCCGAAATCGCCGCTGCAGTCAAGCCCGGTGTGGTGGCCATCGCCACTGAGGGAAAGGTCGCCCGCGAGTCGCGCAGTCCCCGTTTCCGCAGCAATCCGTGGGAAGAGTTTTTCGGTCTGCCCAACCGGCCGCAGGAGCGCCGCCGCGACGGCCAGGGCTCGGGCGTGATCGTCAATTTTCGCGGCGATCAGTACATCATCACCAACAATCACGTGGTACGCCACGCCGAGGCGATTCGCGTCGAGCTGTCGGATTCGCGTTTCTTTGAGGCCGAAGTGGTGGGTCGCGACTCGCTGAGCGATATCGCGGTACTCAAAATTGAGGCGCAGGATCTGCCGGCGGTGCAGCTGGGTGATTCCAACGCGTTGCGCGAGGGCGAGTGGGTGTTGGCCATCGGCAGCCCCATGGGTTTCGCCCATTCGGTGACCACCGGCATCGTCAGCGCGGTCGGGCGCGGTCGCTTCGCGCGCGAGTACGGCTCCTTTATCCAGACCGACGCGGCGATCAACCCCGGTAATAGCGGCGGTGCGATGGTCAACCTGCGCGGCGACCTGGTCGGCATCAACACCGCGATTGTCAGCCGCAGCGGCGGCTATATGGGCATCGGCTTCGCCATCCCGGTCAATCTGGTGCAGGACGTGATGGCGCAACTGGTCGAGTACGGCGAGGTGCGCCGCGGCTTGCTGGGGATAGGCATCGGCGACCTAGAGCCGCTGGTGGCTGAGGCGATGGGTCTGGACAACACCCACGGCGTGCTGGTCGAACGGGTATTCAAGGGCAAGGCGGCGGACAAGGCCGGTGTCAAGGTAGACGATATCGTGCTGGCGGTGGACGGCCTAGCGGTGCGCAATTCGACCGAGCTCAAGAGCCGGATCGGCCGCACTGCGCCGGGCGTCGAGGTCGAGTTGTTGGTTCTGCGCAACGGCAAGGAGAAGCACATCGATGTCGAACTCGGCCAGCTGGATGAAGAGGTGCTGGCCGCCGGCAATCCGCGCGGCGGCGATGAGGAGGTCCAGGGCCCGCTGGGCGTTCGCGTGGAGGAGTTGACCGATGAGCTGGCGCGGCGGCTGGGTTACGAAGACGAGCGCGGGGTGCTGGTCTCGCGGGTGGCGCCGGGCAGCGAGGCCGATCGCCGCGGTCTGGACCGGGGCGATTTGATCCAGGCGATCAACCGCATTGAGGTCGGGTCGGTCGATGACTACGAGGATCTGCTTGCCGCGATCGAGCCGGGGGACGCCTTTATGATGCGAGTATGGTCGCGGGACAACAACTCCTCCGAACTGGTAGGGATGCGCATGCCGGTGCATTAAAACCGCCCGCCCGACAATATATTGAGCTCCGCCCTCTAACCAAGGGCGGGGCTTTATTTTTGCGCGTCGAGCAGGGCGAGGTTGTGTCGGGCCTGGGAATAGTCGGGACTGAGGCGTAAAGCTTGCGCGAAAGCCTGGCGAGCTTCGGTATGGCGTTGCAGGTGGTAGAAGGCCAGACCCAGGTTGAGCCAGGTTGGGGGGTGTTTTCTGTCGATGCGCAGAGCGGCTTCGAGATTGCCGAGGGCGCGCTGATACTCGCCGCGCTCCAGGTGGTAGGCACCGAGGTCGTTATAGACTTCGTAGTAGTTGGGGAAGATCGCCAGGGCTTGGTCGAAGGCCTGGCGGCCCTGTTGGTTTTCGCCGCGTTCGAGATGGGCCTTGCCGAGGGCGCGCCAGGCGCGGGCACTTTGTGGGTAGGCTGCGACCGCGCTGGCAAAGAGCGCGTGGTCGTCCTGCCAGTCGTCGCCGCGGACGGTGGTGTGCAGCGATAGGAGCGCGAGCAGGACAATAAGGACGCCGCGGGGCATTTTGTGCAGCAGCACGGCGAGCGCGAAGCAGAAGCCCATGGCGGGCAGGTAGAGCAGGCGCTCGGCCATAATGGTGCCGATGGGGAGCAGGATATTGGCGACGGGCACCAGCGCGAGCAGAGTCCAGGCCAGGCCGCAGCAGGCCCAGGGCCGCCGGTGCCAGGTGTAGTACAGCACGAGGGCGACGAGCATCGAGCCCGCGCAGACCAGCACCAGCGACCAGGAGAAAAACTGCGGCGCCAGCGGCAGGGCTGCGTGGGAATAGTCGGCGGAGAGGTGCGTCGGCAGGGCGAGCAGACCGAGGTAGCGGCCGAGAATCACCAAAGCGTTGAGCAGGCGCAAGGAGGGAGCCAGCGCGGCGAGCGGGTTGTCGAGGCCGTCGATATCCGCCGGTCCAAAGGCGCCGAGGACGTAGTAGCGCCAGCTGAGATAGGCCAGCGTCAATGCGCCGTAGAACAGATAGGGCCTGCTATAGCGTTTTTGCGAAAAAGTCCGATATTGAAATACATCGACCAGCAGCAATAGCGCCGGCGCGACGATGGCGCTTTCTTTGCACAGCAGTGCGGCGAGATAGGCGAGGCCGGCGGGTGTGGTTTGGCCGCGCAGATGCAAGATAAGCGCGGCCATAACCAGCGCGGCGGCCAGAAGGTCTGCGCGGCCGACGGCGGCGCAGACGGCTTCGCTGAGCGCCGGGTGGACGGCGAAGAGCAGCGCGGCGTAGAGGGCCGGAGTGGCGTCGCTGAGTAGGTCGCAGACCAGGCGGTAGAGCAGTAGCGCGGCGAGAGCGTGGAGCAGGATATTGACCAGGTGGTAGCTGTAGGGCGTGGCGCCGAACCATCTGTATTGTAGCGCATAGCTCAGCGTGGTCAGCGGACGGTAGAGGCCGGAGCGGTCCGCGTGGTAGCCGGCCCAGTAGTCGGCGGTGAAGATCTCGCCCGGATCGCCGCGGTGGACGACGGGGTTGTCGGCGATGGCGGCGCGGTCGTCGAAGACCAAGGCGTTGTCGAGGGTGCCGGCGTAGAGGAGGAGGACGATGGCGGCGACGAGCGGTCCGTGGTAACGCGCAGTAGGCATCGGTTCCAAATATACGCAATAAAGATAATCTATGAGATCCCAGGCCATATGGCATCCCACGGCGCGGGCCGTGCGCATCCGCCAGATAATCAAGCTGAGCGGCGCGGTCAATGGGGGGACTCTGCGCTGCGCCGCGAGCGGGCCGTACGCGGTCTATGTGAACGGTGTGCGGGTTGGGTGCGGGTTGGGGCCGGATGTGGCGGATGTAGCGGTGTGGGAGCGTTTCGAGTTGAGCGCATTGCAAACAGGGGAGAACGCATTAGTAGTCTTTGCGGTGGGTGAGGGCGCAGAGGATTGGTTCCGGGCTGAGGGGGAGATCGAGGGTAGTGACGGCGCTACGACGCGCGAGTTGAATACCGGCGCGCCGTGGGAAGTGCAGTCGGTGGACGGGTGGCAGGCGATGGAGGGCGGCAGCGCCTATGCGCCGGCGGTGCAGTCGGGGGATTGGGTCGGGGCGGTGGAGGTCGCGGGGCTGGAGCCGCGCGATTGGGCGCCGTTGCAGACGATCGAGGAGGACGTGTGGGCGCGGGCAGTGGCGGCGTTTGGTGAGGTCGCTAGCTCGGGGCCGGTCGAGTGGGTGGAGTTTCCCGAGCAGATGCAGACGGCCAAGTGCGTGCGGCGCGAGGCGCTATTGGCGGCGGGCAAGATCCGGGCACAGGTGCAGGCGCGAGACGAGAGTCGTGCGGCGTATTTGTTATTGGACTTTGGTCGGGTCGTCAGCGGATTGGCGCGGCTGCGGCTGCGCGGCCGGGCGGGCGCGGTGGTCGATCTGGGGCTGGCGCAGGAGCGCGGGACGATCACCGCGCGGCTGCGCTATGTGTGCGAAGACGGCGTGCAGGATTGGACTTTTCCGCCCCTGGTGGCTTGCCGTTACATGGTGGTGCGGGTCGGCCTGTGCCCGGAGGAGATCGAGTTTGATTGCGTTTCCATAATGGAGCGCCGGGTGGATATCGCGGTGCGGGGGCACTTCGAGACCGAGGGGGAGATCTGGGCGCGGATCGGTCTGGTGGGGGCGCAGTCTCTGGCGGCCTGCCGTCGCCAGGTCTATGCGCTCGCGCCTGGACGGCCGGTCTACGATTGGCGCAAGCTCTGTGCGCTGGCGCTTAATGACCTATACGCGACGGGTAATGTCGCGACGGCGCAGGCGATGCTGGCGAGCGGGGACGAGCCAGCAGACGCCGTGCAGGCGTCCTACCATGCTCGGCTGATAGAACTGGCGCAGGGCCGCATGGGCGATATCGTCGCTGGCGCCGAGCGCGGCGATGATTTGTGGTCGGCGTTTTTCGCGATCGAGGCACTATGGCAGGCGGGCGACGGCGAGCAGGCGCTGACGTTGATCGAAAAAACATGGGGACGGTTGCTGGACCGGTCTGGACGGACCTGGGGCGAAAAGGCCGGATCGCGCGAGGCGCAGCCGGGGCCGGATGCTTTGTTGGCGGCCTATATGCTGGGCGTGCGGACGAGGCCGGACGGGGTAGTGGAGATTCGGCCGCAATTGGCGGGGCGCGAGCGCGCCGAAGGGCGGGTAGCGACACCCTATGGCGATGTCGCCATACGCTGGGGCGCGTATGGCGGCGGGTTTTCGCTGCGGGCGACGGTGGCGCACGATGGCGAGACGCATATGGCGGTGCCGCGCAGGGACAAGAAATTTCCGCAGGTCGCGGTCAATGGCGAGACGGTGTGGCGCAACGAGAAGGTGTACCCCAACTTCCTGGTGCAGGAGTTTGCCAGCGAAGAGGAGCGGGTGGTGCTGGTGGTGCGTAAGGCGGGTGAGTACGAGGTCGAGGTGAAATAAGGTCGTCTCCATGATTCAAGTATCACTCCACTATATCGCCCACAACGAAAAACCAGGCGCTCCGCTGCTCCTGCTCCTGCACGGCTACGGCTCCAATGAGCAAGACCTGCTTGGCCTGGCGCCCTATCTCGACGCCCGGTTGATGTGCGTTGGCGCCCGCGCGCCCTATGCGCTCGACTTCGGCGGCTTCGCGTGGTTCAATATCGATATGCGGCCGGAGGGAATCGACGTCGATTTTGACGAGGCACGGCAATCGCTGCAGCAGGTGTTCGCACTGGTCGAGGCTCTTGCGGCCGAGTACCAGCCGTCAAAGCTCTTCGTCGGCGGCTTCAGCCAGGGGGCGAGCATGGCGTTGGCGGTGGCGCTGCAGCAGCCCGATCGCTTCGCCGGGGCGCTGGCGCTGAGCGGGCTTTATGGCGAGGCGCTAATGCCCGAAGACCGCGAGACCGTGCGCGGCTTCAAGGTCTTCGTCTCACACGGGGTCCAGGACCCGGTGATTCCCATCGCCCAGGCCCGCGCCGCGCAGGCATTGCTCGATCCGCTCGGCTTAGATATGGTCTACAACGAATACGACATGCCGCACGCGATCGACCAGGCCTGTCTAGAGGATATCGCCGCCTGGCTCAGGGCGCGGCTGGACGAATAAACGCCGGTCGCGGTCGGCGCGCTGCACCTGGTAGAGCACCAATCCCGCGAGGCCTCCTTCCGCTGCAGTGGCCAGTGCCCGGCTCAATGCCATTCGCACTTCCTCTTCGTCTCCCGATGATCAGTACGGTTTTGCTGGCGTGGTCCGCGCCGACTTCTGGTACTACTGCCACTTATCGAGAAGCTATTCCCCGCTGCTGCCAGCGGCGGCTATGCCTCAGGAATCGGCGCCGCCGCCGTCGGGATGGTAGGCACCGTAACTGCGCACGACCTGGCCGCCGTCGGCTAAGATGGGCTTCAGGGCAGTAATTTTCATGAGAGCATGTCCGTAAAGATCGAGGCGGCCTGGTCGGCGCCGTCGGCGCGGGGTTTTGATTGTGGCGGTTTTGAAATTACGGCGTGAAATGTATCGAGCCAGGTGCCGTCTTGCAAATTTGCCGAGGTTAGAGGAGCGGCGTTCATAGCGCGCTGGCAATGGGTGGCCAAGGCGTCATCTTCGGGGTAGCCGGCGCGGGAGAAAAATAAGAAGGGAATCTGGAAGGCATAGGCTTCGGCGCAGGTGCAGTAGCCGGGTTTGCCGATGAGGGCGTCGAGGATGGAGAAGAGGTCGGTGGTGTTGAAGGCGAGGGGAATCTGGTGATAGCGCGGGTTGGCCGTCGGGTGTTCGGCATAGGCGAGCAGGTGCCAATCGGGCAGGGCGTCGAGGATGGCGTCGAAGTCGGGGGTGTCGCCCTGGTGACCGCCGAAGTTCCACATCAAGGTTTTGGCGTCGAGCGGCAGGCCGAGGGCCCGGCGCACTGCGGCGGGATCGCGCGTCGGCTGGCCGATCAGCAGCGGAATGTCGGTAAAGCTGGCGAAGGTTTCTTCGATACCCACGTCGAGGGGGAGGCGCAGAACGCGGATGGCGCGCTGGTACCATGCGTGGGCCTGGTCGGCGAGCGGGGCGAGCGCCGATTCGGCGCGGGCTAGTTCGCGGTAGAGCCAGTGCCAGTCGAAGTTGGTGGCCAGGCCGGAGGGCAAGCCAGCGCGGTAGGCGATTTCGAGGGCGACGGGCGCGGTTTCGGCGACGACGAGGTCGCTACCGACCTCGCGCAGGAAGGCGACTTCGCGGTCGATGAGGGCCTCGGGGTCGGCGGTGCGCCGGCGATGGCGGGCGAGGGTGGCGGAGACGTCGATGGTCAGCCAGTCGCTTTGCACCAGGCCGGTGTCGACCTGGCGCGGATGCAG
>PBOD01000258.1 GCA_002724215.1 Gemmatimonadota bacterium
TAGCAAGCGGACAAGGCGCTCGATCTTGACTAAGCGCCATTCGGAGCACGGACTTTGAATTTCCCATACGTAACAAAAGCGCGAGATGGCCTCTCATATGCCCTGCTGGCCTGGGTGCTGATTTTATCCGCCGCAGAGAGCCGCGCGCAGTTGTGGCAGACCTGGACTACGGCCGACGGTCTGGTCGATAACCAGGTCTTCGGGGGAGTCTTTCAGACCCGCGACGGGGCGCTGTGGTTTGCCACTCGCGAGGGGGTGAGCCGCTACGACGGTGGATGGCAGACTTTTACCGAAGATGACGGGCTCAGTCATAACGACGTCTACTGCGTTTTCGAGGATCGGGACGCAGTAATCTGGATTGGCACCAGAAGAAGTTTAACGCGGATCGATGGCGATTCCACCTACACCTTTCCGCCAGATGGTTTAGGAATATCTTCCCGGGTGTACGAAATCGAGCAGACCGCCAATGGCGATATCTGGATAGCCACTGGTAACGGCCCACGCGTTTTCGATGGGCGGAGGTGGCGCAAAATCACCTTCGAAGACGGAATTGTCAGCGATTGGAGCAATGGTCTGTTCCTGGCGCAGGGCGGGACGCTGTGGTTGGCTACGGATCACGGTGTCGGTCGTTTTGACGGTTCTGTATGGGAGAATTTTACGTCCGATGACCTGCATGGCTTCTACGATATACTTGATGGTATGCAGACGACCGATGGTTCGATATGGTTTTACAGCAAAAGCAGCGGTGTCATCCGTTACCGCGATAGCGAGTGGCAGCACTTTACCAGAGACGATGGACTCGGCGATAACTGGGTCAGCGGCATGTTCGAAGCCGACGGGGCGGTGTGGTTTGCCACCGACCGCGGGTTGAGCCGCTTCGATGGCGCAACCTGGACAACGCTGACTGAGGCCGATGGGCTGGCCGACGATGAGGTGCATGGTGCTCTGGTTTCTCCCTCGGGCATCGTCTGGCTCGCTACCAATAGCGGCGTCAGTCAATACAACGGCCTGCTCTGGCACCGCTACGGCGTTGCGGATGGGCTGCCCGACGATTTGGTGCGCGGCATCGCTGAAGATGTACAGGGCCGGCTCTGGGCCGGTACCCGCTCGGGTGCGGCGCGCTTCGATGGCCGTAATTGGCAGGCTTTCAGCCGCGCCGATGGGCTGGTCTCGGACAATGTGGCTGCGATCCGCCGGCTCTCCGACGATGCCCTGTGGTTTGCCACCGACAGCGGGGTATCTCGCTTCGACGGAGAGACCTGGGTCAATTACACGTCGGCCGATGGGCTGGCCGCAGACGTCGTGCGCGATATCTACGAGGCGGATGATGGGTCTATCTGGTTCGCCACTGACGGCGGGGTTACACGCTACGATGGGAATGCCTTCGAGACCTTCACCAGCGAAAATACCGACCTTGGCGACAACCTGACTGTGGCGTTGGGTCAATCGGCCGACGGAGCGATGTGGTTTGCTGGATTCGCAGCTCTTGGGAAGTCGTTGACCACCCGCTGGGGTGGCGGCAATGATTGGGTCCCCTACTGGCTCGGGGAAAGTGTCAAGGAGAGTCAGGTTGTCTCCATGCTCCGGGCCCGGGATGGCGGATTGTGGTTTGGTACTTGGGACGGCTACATTGCCGGGCATGGCACTTTGTTTCACACGTCTTCTCGCTCCTACTTTGGAGGCTATAAGGAAGAAGAGTCAGACACAAATTCCGGCCTCGGCTTTGGTCTTGGATACCGCTACCTCGTAAATGAACACATAGCGTTGCGGTTGGAGGGGGCCTTTCAGCACTGGTTCGACGAGGAAGTAGACCTCCGTGAATATTCCTTGCGCGTGGGCTTTGCCACAGTTCTGGCAACGGGAGATTGAGCTGGCAAACTTGGCGCAACTTAACTTCTCTCGCCATACGGAAAAATGAGCTCGATGAAAAGGCGGTAACGAACGTATAGCCAACCCCCTGCATTGATTGACGCCGCGCGCAGGAGGTCGTTATATAAACCCCCGTACACAGACCAAGGAACAGAAGCGCCGTATGTCTATAAAACGCGTATTCTCAAAAAGCAAGATAAACCAGTATTTCATCGAGCTCAGCATAATTGTCGTTGGTATTACTCTTTCCTTTGCGGTACAGTCGCACTTGAAGGATAGTGAGAACACCCGCAAACAGATCGAGGCCTACCGGCGAATATCTGAAGATTTGGCGTTGGATCGCGAATACCTCAACATGGCATTTGCCAATAATGAGATCCAGATAGCAGCAGCCCGGGAAATTGTCGCCGGGAATTTAAATCAGACGAATTTCAACCAGATCATCACGTACTACGGAACTTTCTTCAACGACAACACGATCACATCAATTATGTCGACGGGACTGCTAGAAGATTTCGAGAATCAGGCGCTAATCAGCGAGGTTCTGACGTACTACCGACAGGATTATGATTTTCTCGATGATGCAGCGAGATTCGATGAAGAGGTGGCTTTGCAGAATTTGCTCTTGATCGCAGCAGAAGTAAGAATCGATTCAGTCTCTACAACGAATATCCTGAGACAGCAAAACAACACTGAAACCGCGTTTTATTCTTTTAGCGACAGCACTAAATCTATGCTCAAAAAAAACAATAACTTCATCGGCCTGTTGCAGTCGAAGATCTGGGTGAAGTACGTCTACAACAACTTTATCAGTAATGCTCTCAAGCGAAACATGTCGATCTCTGCGAAAATACATGAAGAACTCGCGGCTCTGCAATGACCCGCCATCGTCCGCCGTCCGGCATCGAGACCCCACAGTATCGACCGACATCCAGAACATGCCAGGCGAGCTGGTAGTGCTCAGAGCATAAAGGTCCAGAGAAACGCTTCGTTGAATAGCAAGGGCGACGGCCCCACCACCGCGACCCAGGCGTAGAGCCGGCGCAGTAGCGGCTGGCGACGGACGAACTTAGGCTCGATCAACAGCGCCAACCCCTGGACGAGGAAAAATAAGGTCATCGAGCCGAAAGCCGGTTGGTGTCCGGCCAGGTAATGAGGCAATTCAAGCACAATTTCATGCCAGAGACCCGAGACGACAAAGACGGCCATCGCCGCCCGGTACGGCGTGCGCAGCAGCGGCGCGAAAATCAGATGGCGCAGCCAGTCACTAACCCAGCGATTCCAGCAGCGACCCCAAAACTTGGCGAGCGAAGGGGCCAGCAGCGGCCGTGCGTGCACCGGGCACAGCACCCGGCCGGCGGGCAGGAACACCAGGCGCAGAAACGCCGCAAAGGTCTCGGAGAACACGTAGAAGGGCAGTAGCGCCAGGTAGGAGCGCTGCAGGGGCGAGGGTGCGAAATTTTTCACCACGTACCAATAGACGCTATAGGCCAAAGCGCAATGCACCCCCCAGAACAGCACCGCGCGCACCGCCGGCCAGATCCGCTCGGGCGAAAAACCGGGACTGCGATCCCAGGTCGTAGGCGAATAACAGGGCGCACTTAGATAGAAAACGGCGCCGTAGCTTTTACCCAGGCGGCGCGCACCGGCAAATTTGAGCGGAAGCCCGACCAGCAGATAGACTGCCATGAAGCCGACAAGACCCAGCGCAATGCCAAGATACTCGTACAGTGCAACCATAGATGGACTATCGGCGAACATGGGCGCTCAATGAAGGGACGGGGTGGACTAAGCCGCTGAGAGAATATACCGCACCGGACCGGAGTGGCCAACAGAGGCGGTTTATCGGCCGAGACTCGCAGCATCGCCTAAGCGCTGTCGTGCATGACCTACAATGGCGCGAAGCGGGTTGTCACTACGCGTGTGGGGTCGGTCGCAACGAGCAGGGGCGGCGGCTGGCCAGCGCGACCGGCCCCTACCGCCTGCGCACTGGCGGCGAATCGAAACCCGCAAGCGTTCGCTGCTCCGGTGATATCCGGTCGGCAAAACCCAAGTCAGCAGCAGGAGCAGTAGGCCCTGCCAATCACGAAGTAATGAGGTCTATGCGTCGACGGTGGTCTGGCCAACGTTCGGGAACGAGTCAGGGCGTAACGAGCACCCTGGCTCCACACGCTCATCCACAGTTCGCCTCTTAAGCCGCGGGCGAGCGACAACAGCGAGGATATAACCTACTCCCGGTCGGCTCGGGGTGCGAGAGCACGTATGGATATTGTGATTGCTGTAAGATCGACTCCATTGTTTGGCACGGCACCAGTAGCAGCAATACTACTGAGTCTCGCTGCGGTTGCCGCAGCCGATCCGCTATCTCGCGCGGATAGTCTCTACGCGCTGCGGGCCATGGGTGCCGAGGGCCATCGCGCAAAGCCGCAGCCCATTGCCGCGGCGATCGCCGCTTATTCAGAAATCGCGGCAACCCACCCGAGGGAACTCGCCGCGCAATGGCGTCTGTTGCGCGCCTTGTTTTTTGAGGCGCAATACACCGATCGCAGCGCGGAAGAGCGCAAGCGCTTGTTGCGGCAAGCTCGAGATCGTGCCGAATCAGCCGTCAAATTTGCCCCGGACGTTTGCGGTGGCGAGCGACTGTGGACGACGGGAACGCGCGCGGAGCTCGCCGGACACTGCGACCCGTCCGATGCCGCGCGGCTCTATTTTTGGAGCGCGATCGCCTGGGCACAGTGGGGCCGCGAAAATGGAGCCCTCGCGGTCTTGCGATCGGGGTTGGCCAGTCGGCTATTCGCATATGGCACACGAGTCGTCGAGCTCGATCCCGAGTGCGAGCAGGGCGGGGGTTTGCGGCTGCTCTCGGGCTTGCACGGGCGCTTGCCGAAGATACCTTTTGTTTCAAGTTTCGTGCGTCGCGACCAGGCACTGCCTCTGGCCGCGCAGGCTCTGGCTCTCGATCCAGCACACCCGGGCAATCGATTACTCTACGCCAGAACACTCTTGCGCACAGATCCGCATCGTCGCGCAGAGGCACTGGCAATGCTGGAGCGGTTGGCGGCGGAGAAACCGGATGGAGTAGAGCGCGTGGAACGGAGCGACCTGCGCCGTCGGGCCAGCGAAGCCCTGGCGGCGCAGATGTCCGCTGAGGCCCCTTGACCATATGCACCTGACGATTGCCTTATCAAACTGCTGAACCGGGCCTGCCGACAATCTCCCACTGGCTCTTACAATGACTATGGCGCCATAGCAAGGGCTGGTCTGCGTCGGTGAAGATCCAATCGAAACCTGGCGAAGTATACGGCGCCCATTCGATGACGCATGGGCGCCGTATACGCCAAAGAAACCGGTAATCGTGTCGCCAGCAAACATTCACAAGGGAGTGCCCACAAAATGTTGGAGCGTGTGATCGACAAAAATCGCTGCGGCGAGTGCTTAGGGTTCGGTGGCAGATGGTTGCAGGTCGCGTTGTCCTTGCTTGTCAGCGTGCTGAGCTTGGCCGATGCATCCATCGGTGAGGAGGTTTTGGACAAGGAGGAAAAACAAGCGATTGAGGAGTTGATCGAGGAATTTATCTTGAAAAATCCCGAAGTACTTCTCCAGAGCATCGAAGGTATGCGAGAACGAGAGCGACTTCAGGTGGAGCGGGAAACCAAGGAGAAGCTTATCGCGCTAGCCGACGATATCCTCCACAACCCGGGTGATCCCGTCGCCGGCAACCCCGATGGCGATGTGACTGTCGTAGAGTTTATAGACTATCGCTGCGGTTACTGCAAGACATTCTTCACGTCACTTAGTGCGCTGATCGCTGAAGATGAGCAACTGCGAGTCGTTTTCAAAGAGTTGCCCATCCTCGGACCCGCATCTGAACGGGCGGCGCAGGTGGCTCTTGCTGCGGCGCAACAAAACCTGTACCTCGAGTTTCATACGGCGATGATGAACATGCGCGGCGGTTTCGATGAGAAGAGGGTATTCGCCATCGCCGAAGAGATCGGATTGGATATGGTCCGGATGCGGCGAGACATAGAATCGACAGAAATAGCGGCCACGCTGGCAAAAACCAGAGCGCTCGCAGATAAGTTGTCCGTCACCGGAACGCCGGCGATCATCGTCGGCTCGAATATCGTGCGCGGCGCGATCGACAAAGGCCATTTGAGAGCAATGGTCGCGGCTGCCCGGGCAAAATGACCCTACCGTATAGCTCTGCCGCTTCGCTGTCGGACATCGGCCAGCGGCGCCAACCTGTTGGCGTCTCCAGGTTGGCCATCCCACGCACTCGCCTCGAACCTCTGTAGCAGGCAAAATTCAGGTAGGATTTGTCAGATCCATGTGCTCGGTGAGCAGATTGCCGGCCAGTTCCAGAGCACGTTCCAGGATCTTCCCGTATAGAGATGGGTGAGACGACTTCAGGGTGCGAATCGACAGTATTTCAAATGCAAGTACGGCAGACCGCGACGCAGCAGAGACAGTGAACAAATGCGGTTGCCGTGTGAGCGCGCTGATCGCACCATTACTTTCTCCAGGATCTGTAGTGTAGATGGTCTCGTCAAGACATAGTTGTCCACTCACCACAACTACAAAAAAGTGCGGTACTTCTCTTGCGCGGAACACAATATCGCCTGGTTCGTAGGTCTTTCTTTCGCTCAGTGACAGCACAACCTGAGCGTCCTCCACCGTCAGGTGCGCAAAGAGTTCGAGCTTCTGGATGATTTTGAGTAGTTTTAAGTCTTTTGGTATGGCCATTATATCTTCCCAATTCCAGGGATTTCGGCACCGACCGTACGCCGGATCATCCCGTACTCGGGTCCATAACGCGTCCCACGAATAGTGTCGTGCCGCTCTCGACATCGCGAATAACGAAAATAAAGGGACGGTCGACTACTACCTCGGTAGGCATCGATTCTACCCCAAATCCCAACCCCGTGGCCGCAGCAGCTATTGTGCCCATCTCGTCGACGGTGATCGATGCTTTGTGCACAGCGGCCGATAGGTAGAGTTTGCGCGTACCGTCGATACCGGAAAAATCCGCCCGACCCGAATCGAATGCATCCGGCATTCCAATCTCTTTCAGCGTTGTTGCAAGATCGAGGCCTGCTGCGAAATCGAATTTCGGCATATACAATTCAACGTCTTCACGGGCCAGGCGCTCTGTGATCGCGGCCATACGCTCGCTATCTAGGGAGCGTTCGAATTCCTCGAACGTGCCTTTCGCTGGCAGGACGATCGTCATCCGCATTCTCTCGTCCTTGTAGCGCAATTCCACTGCCTGATAGCCTGCGCCCCACGCGTAGCCGGTCATCGTCCGGCGCGACATCATCGCTACGGTGACCTGCTTTCCATCGCCCGGATAAAAGGGCTCCTCTCGAGTCGCCTGCAGAAACGGCGTTTCCCACTCAGCTTTGAAGTAAACCGCATTGGCCAGCACGAGCCTGGTGTCCCTGGTCAGGATGCCCGGTGCTATCAAGTGCTCAATATGGCCCGAGGTGCGATCGTTGACCCAATTGTTGATCGTCAGTCGGCTTTGCTGCGCATCTGCAAAATCCAGCCAGCCCATCCTCGCTCCGTAGATATCGCCAAGCAGGTCGAGATACGCCGTCTGGAACGGATAATCGACCTGTCCCCAGATCGAATTGGCAATACTCAGTGCAAAGCCCGGCTCCGGGACCGGAGCGCCTGGGCTGGGCGGATCGAGGTCGAGCCCCAGGGCATTCAGGGCGGGATGCAATTGATCTTGGGCCAGGGTGAAGCGCAGTGCATCTGCGATTTGCCGCTCGGTCTCCCCTCGTGCACCGGCGTAAATCATCGCCACCGCAGTTGAGATGCTGAACGGCGAATAGCAGAGATTGCCACTTTTTTTTCGAATAGCCCGGTAGAGATCGTAAGCGAAATCCGTATTGCCGGCACTCAGTTCCGCCAGCGCGGCTGCGGGAACGCGGGAAAGCGCATTGTGCTCGGCGCTGGAGGTCACTGCTGCGAGCTCTTCTGTTTGCGGTGGCGGCGCAGAGCCAGGTTTCGGCGAGAATTGCGGCGAATTGTATGCCGCCAGCGGCAATAAGGTGACAATAGCTATGCAGATGATCGGCGCGAGTGTTGTCGTGAGATGCATTGCGCTCTCCCTTAGGATCTGTCTCCAGCTGCAGCAAGGACGGTGTTTATTTTTGGCAACGCCCTTACTGATCCCCAGCTGCGGCACGAGTCGATACGCGCGGAGATCTGCGCCGCCCGTACGACAAGGGTCGTTGCGCAGCCGGACTCATTCTTTGAGGACCATATCTATGCACATGACAGCGGCGAGAATAAGCTGGCGGGCCACGTGGTCTGCGGGAA
>PBOD01000259.1 GCA_002724215.1 Gemmatimonadota bacterium
CGACGGCCTGAGGACGACCCGGCGCGACAGCGCCGCACGCCCTGAAATCATCCTGCTCGGCGATTCCTTCGTCCAAGGCTACTACCTATACGAAAGCGAATCCATCCCTGCGCGCCTGCAGGCGCGCACCGGCATGGCCACCCTCAACGCCGGCGTCGGCGGCTATTCCACGGACCAGCAGTTCTTGTTGTTGCAACAATTACTGCAAGCGCACGATCCAGCCTGGGTCGCGCTGGTTTTTTTCGCCAATGATTTGCTCTACCTGAAAAGCGACATGGCTTGGGAAATGGAAAAACCCCGCTTCGAGGTCATCGACGGGCTCATCGATATTGCCAATCCGCGGCTGCCCCCGGCCATTCGCGGCGATAGCTTGCGGTCGGCGACCGCCAACCGCACAGTGGCCGATTGCTGCGTCTACGATTTCTTCGACGGCGTCCTGGGGAAAATCAGCAAGACCTACGCGGCACTCCCCTCTCCGGGGGGCACCTTCGCGCAATTGCAGAAGCAAATCGCCCTGACCAAGGACAACGAGTACGAGTACCAGATAAGAAACCCCACCTACTACACCCGCCCCGAACTCTACGGACCGAAGTGGAGCCTGTTCTTCCAGCTGCTCGTTCACATGAGCGCACTCGGCGACCGCGAAGGCTTCCGCCTCGTGGTGCTCTACCTGCCCGAGATCGCACAGATCGCCCAACCGCACGTAGACCACTTCGCCCCGCAACGCTACTTTACCGACCGCTGTGCCGCGTTGCGGATCGACTGCATCGACCCCCATCGGGCCTTTGTCGAACGGCAGTCCCAAATCGACCTTTATTTTATGGACGACGGACACCTTTCGCCGGCTGGCGCCGACCTGGTCGCTGAGATCCTGCAAGAGCGCATCGCCGGCCACTAAGTCATCCGCATCGACGGAAAGCCGCGCGGGTCGGGCTCGAAGGGCACCGCGTCCGCAGTGAGCACCTGCCAGTCGAGCAGCCTGCGCTCCAGGTGCCGCTGCACCTCAGCGCATGCGGGCTGATCGAACACATTGCGCAATTCGCACGGGTCTTCGGCCAGGTCGTACAATTCGTTCACGCCGTGGGGCCGCCAAACTAGCTTGTGCGTCGCGGTGCGAATCATCGTCGCGCGGCACACGCTCTCGGGATGCTCCTGCTGCTGCATGCCCTTGGGATAATAGATCCCGTCTGGATTGCCGGCGATGCCGTCCGAGGGCTTGCCCTCCAGACAGTGCGGCTCGTGCAGATCGTAACCGCCCTCGGCGAAAACCGCTCGCTCGGGATCACCGGCCGCCCCGCGCAGCTGCGGCACCAGCGAGCGCGCATAGTGGGTATGGCGAGCCTCAACCCCTGCCAGCTCCAGCGTCGTCGGCACGATGTCGAAGAGCTCGACTGGCTCGTCCACCACATGCCCCCGCGCCCCCCCCGGCACCCGCGCGATCAACGGCACCCGCGTCAACGCGTCGTCCAATCCGCTCGGCCACTTCTCGACCAGCCCGTAGTCGCCGGCCCAGTCGCCATGATCGGAAAAGGCGATGATCGCCGTCTCCTCCAGTTGCGCCGTCTCTTCCAGCGCGGCGAGGAGTTGGCCCAACAGGTGATCGACGTACGAGGTCATGCCCAGGTAGACCGCCATAATCTTGCGCAGTACCGACTCATCGACCTTTTCCAAATCGCGGTACTGACGGATCAATTTATGATAGTCGGGCTTGCCCTCGGCGACCACGGGCCGCAAAGGCGGCAGGTCGTCCGGGTCGTACATACTGTGCCAGGGCTCGGGCGCGTGGTAGATGGGGTGGGGGAAACCGGTGGCCAAAAACATGAAGAACGGCGCGTCGCCCACCCGGCGATTTTTTATATACTCGATCGCCCGCTCGTAGAAGATCGCGTCGCGCGGCGGACCGTCCAGCGCCGTGTTGAGAAAGCTGTAATAGCCCGGCTCGCCCTTTTGGAAGACATTCTGCGACGAGCCCGCCACACCCTGCCCCGCGCCGTAGATCTTCGTCACCGACGATTCGAACGCCCCGGGAGCGAGGCAGTCGTTCTTGCCCAGCCAGTGGACCTCGTAACCGCCCTCTTTGAGATAGCGCATGGTGTTGGGCTCGTGCGGCTGCAGCGGGTGCCACAGCGTGCGGTGGCCAGCGCTGTGGGGATACCAGCCGGTCATAAAACTGCAGCGCGAAGGCGTGCAGACCGTGTGTTGCACGTGGCACTGGTCCCATCGCGTACCCTCGGCGGCGAGGCGGTCGAAGTGGGGGGTTTGCGCCAGCGGATGGCCGTAGCACGAGAGCGCGTCGGCGCGCATCTCGTCGGGGTTTACATAGATGATATTCACAGGGGCTCGTTCGGTTTATTCCCACTTGGGCCGGACCATCGCAAAACAATCGGCGACCTTCACGTAATCGAGGTAGCCCAACCGGCCGATGGGCTCCAGCGCCAGCGTATCGACCGCGCCGTCGACGATAAAGCGGTCGTCGATATGCACGCCCACTACTCTGCCGAAGACCACCGTATTCGCCCCTTCGGCCTCGTCGCTCTCCAACGCCACCGTTCGCGTGTACACGCACTCCAGTTGCACTGGACTCTCGGCCACCCTGGGGGGTTTTACCACCGCGGCGGGTGCCTTGCGCAAACCCGCATATGCAAATTCATCGACATCGCTCGGCGCCGGCACGGCCGAGGCATTCATCTGCTCGCGCAAGCTCCACGTCGCCAGATTGACCACGAACTCGCCGGTCTCCTGCGCATTGGCGATCGAATCCTTCAAGCCGCCATGGGCGTGACGGGTGGTCGCCGCGAACATCACCTGCGGCGGGCGGTAGGCAACTGCGTTGAAGAACGAATAGGGCGCCAGGTTGGCGCGCCCCGCCGCGTCGAGCGTCGAAATCCAGCCGATCGGACGCGGCACCACGACCGCGTTTAGCGGATCGCGCGCCAAGGGACAACCTTCTTCCGGGCGGTAGAACACCGGGCTTCAGTCGTAATTGCTCGGCACGTGGTCGCCCATCAGCCGCAATTGCCGCGGCGTCGCCTGCGCCAGGATCTTTTCGTCAAACTGGAACTTGTTGAGGTAGGGCGGGTACTTCTGGGTGATGATGCGCTGGGCGTAGTGCACCTGCAGCAGGTAGCGGGTGCGGCCGCTGGTGTTGGCCGTGCCGCGATGCCAAACCTCGCAGCGGAAAACCACGCAGTCGCCGGCCCTGCACATGATGCTCTGTTCCTCGACGCCCTTGAAGCTGGTCTCGCCCTCCCTGGGCCGCCGGCCCGCGCGGTGGCTGCCGGGCACGAATTTGGTCGGCCCGAGCTCTTCGCTCAAGTCGTCGAGATAATAGTGGGCGGTGGTGATGAAGATCGGGATTTTTACTTCCGGGTTTTCCATCACCTCTGCCGGCAGGGTCAACGGCTGCCAGTCGGCGTGCAGGGTCTGTTCGGGCCGACCGTGCCCGGTCATCCACGCGGTCATGCCAATGCAGTGACAGTCGGCGCCGTGTACCGCCTCGATCAGATCGATAATCTCGGGCCGGTCGAGATATTGCACGAAATGCGAGTCGCGGTTGAAAGCGTTATTGATGCTCTTGTTCATAAAGCCGTGTTGGGCCGGGTCGGTGTGGCGGTCGTAGCTTTCCTCGATCGCCGTGAGCTTGTCCATCGCCTCGCGTAACGCCGCAATTTCGTCGGTGTCGAGCACGCCGGGAAAATAGGCGTAGCCGTCCTCCTCCATCGCCCGCACGTAATCCGCCAGATCGTCCCGCGCCACCAGCGGCAAAGCCGTTGCCATGCGAATATCTCCTCTAAGGTCCCGCCTGCGTCCACGGCATCGGCTCGCCGCGCCAGGTGTCCAGCTTGGTGCGTTGCATATTTTCGACGAGGCCCCCGCTCTTGTCGACAAAGGCCATGCGCGCCCTGGTCGCAGTGCGCACGCAATGCGTTGCATTCAGCGGCCCGTAGACAACCTCACCCTCCCCGATCGCCGCCAGGTCATCAATGCGGAAAGCAATATGCGGCAAGTGAGGCCGTTTCCACAAGCCCGCTCCGGCGGCAGCGACCCCCGTGCGAGGATGCGATGGAGGGTGCGGGCGCCAGCATTCTATCGCAATGCGCGATCTTCGACCCGTTTTCGAGTGGTGATATGTGGGAGTCGCGGCAGTTGCTGCCGGGTGGCAAGAGCGCCGCCCGGGCCGTCGATATGCAGAATGCGATTCCCGCGGCTCGCACCCCCGCACCGACCGCGCTATCCCGCCGTCTGCGCCACTGCATCCTCCCCAGACCCCCGCTCCTCCTTAAACAACAACGCAAACAGCAGCACCACCACACCCGCCATCACCGCTGGCACATACCAAATCGGACCCCAATCGTGCCCGCCGCCGGTCAACGCATAGTGCTGCACCACCTGCCCCGAAATCTGCGCTCCCACCAAAATGCCCACCCCATAGGTGACCAGCGCGATAAAGCCCTGGGCGCTGGCCCGTATATCCTCGCCGGCCTTTTTATCGACGTAGATCTGCCCGGTAACGAAGAAGAAGTCGTAACAGACGCCATGCAGCAAAATCCCGCCGTAGAACATCCACACCAGCGCGTCGTTGTCGCCCAGTGCAAAAAGCACGTAGCGCGCCACCCAGGCCAGCATGCCGATCAGCAGCATCTTCTTCACGCCGAGCCGCGCGAAGAAGAACGGCATCAGGACCATAAAGACGATCTCCGACATCTGGCCGAAGGTCATCTTGCCGGCGGCGTTTTCCATGCCGACCTCGTTGAGGAAGGCGTTGGCAAAATTGTAGTAGAAAGCCAGCGGGATCGTCACCAGCAGCGAGCCTATGGCGAAGACGGCGAAGGATCTATCCTTCATCAGCCGCAGCGCCTCGAGCCCCAGCACATCGGAAACCGTGATCTTTTGCCCGACCGACTGTGGCGGCGTGTGCGGCAGGAAAAAGCAATAAACCCCGGTTAACAGCGAGACCCCGGCGGCGATCTCCAGCGGCCGCGCCGTGGCCTCGATGCCCATCAGCCCGACGACCCAACCGGCGGCGATCCAGCCGATCGTGCCCAGCACTCGCACGTTGGGAAATTCCGCGCCCGGATCCTCCATCTGGCGAAAGGCCACCGCATTGACCAGCGCCAGCGTCGGCATATAGCAGAGCGCGTAGAGCAGCAACACCCAGAAGAACGCGCCCGGCGCCACCACCTGCGCCGCCCACCAGAGGCAGGCCGCACCGGCCAGATGTAAAAAGCCTAGGACTTTCTCGGCGGCGAAGAAGCGGTCGGCCACCATGCCGATAAAAAAGGGTGAGAGAATCGCGGCCCAGCCCGTGGTCGAATAGGCGTCGCCGATATCCGGCCCCTCGAAGCCGATGGCGAAGAGATAGGTCCCCATCGTCACAAACCAGGTTCCCCAGATAAAAAACTGCAGAAACATCATGGCGGACAGTTGTATGCGGATGCGCAGGGTCATGGCGATCTCCCGGTGAAGGAGTGGCGTCAATGCGTCCAAGATACGGCGCGGCGAGCACCCAACGCAAAAAGCCCCGCCGACCTACGGCCGACGGGGCTTTTTGCGCACCTGAATGCGGGACGCTATTGATAGTACGGATTCTCCCCCGACGCGTGATCCGTCGCATCGACCACCTCGTCGATCTCGGGGACCGCCTCCTGAATCATGCGGACAATGCCGTCCCTGAGCGTCACATCGGCCTGGCCACAGCCCTGGCAACCACCACCCATCTGGATAAAAACCTTGTTGTCTTTGACATCCACCAGCGTCACCACGCCCCCATGCGAGGCCACGCCGGGATTGACCTGAGTTTCGATGACCCGATGCACGGCTTCGGCAACCGGTCCCGAAAGGTGCGCAGGCATTTTGCGGGGGCGCTCGATTTTAAAACCCGAGCCCATCAGACCATCGACATAATCGACCCTGGCTTCGGCGAGCAGGTCGGCGCTGTCGGGGTCCATATAGACATCAAAACCCGCGAAATTGGCGATCTGATCGTCATCGGCGATCTGATCGTCGGCGATAAAGGCCAGCTTGTAATCGACCTGCTGCGCCGGGTCGAGCCGGGCGCCGATGCGCAACCCCTTGACTGGCTTTTCGCTCTCGGTGACTAGTTCGGCAATTTTCTTTTCGGCGGCTTCGGTTATGGTCAGCATGATCTATCCTCTGTGAATACAGGCGCTAATCTCTTTTGAAAAGTACGAGTCGGTCGGCAGGAGTCAAGCCGGCCCAAAGAGACAAAATCTCCGCCGCCAGCATAATTTTCCCACCTATGCGCTGTTAAACTGCAACGTTATACGCACTCTAACTACCTGTTAATAAAATAAATATCCATATTTTGATCCGGGGGCACAGTCCTTGCAAGTCTCTTTCTACAATGAAGACTATTTGCCCTCGTAGCAAGGAAGGTTGTCGCATGTTCGCTCTCCGCGATACCCGCACCACCTGGACCATCTATGCCCTGCTTTTGGGCTTGCTGGCCGCCGTGGCCTATGGCGGCCTCGCCGCCCAGGCACTGGATACCGACGACTTCGAGTACTTGCGCGATGCCGCCGCCGGCGCGCAGGATCTCTCGCTGCTATTTTCCGATGCCCGGGAGCTTCCCGGCCGCCCCGTCGCCGAGATCGTCTTCCTGCTCGGCCACAGTCTGTGGGGCGCAGAACCGGCGGCCTTCCACCTGCTGGTCGTCGCGTTGCACTTGTTGACCAGCCTGCTGCTGGCGCAGACCTTCCGCCGCCTCGGCGCCGACCTCGAGTTGAGTCTGGCCGGCGGCCTGCTCTTTCTGATCAATGTCGCCCACTTTCGCGCCGTACAGTGGATCGCCTGTCTGGTCTACCCCCTGGCCCTGAGCCTGGGTCTGGTCGTCATCTTGCTATTTGCGCGCTATCTGGCGACCAATCGGCGCGCATTGCTCTTCGGGGCGCTGCTGGTGCAAATGCTGGCCATTCTGGCCCACCCCGGCTCCGTCTGCGCAGCGGCCTTTTGCCTATACCTGGCCTGGCGCCGCGCGCGGCGCCCCCTCACCGCCGCGCCGCTATTGGCCGCTGCCGCCGCAGTCCCCATGCTCTTGCACTTTCTCTACCCGCTGGCCCCGCAATCGCGCGAAACGCTTTCCGTGGTGGATCCCGTCGCCATCGGCAGCCAGTTCCTGGGCTATATTGGCCGCAGTGTGAGCGCCGCCCACTGGCTGGTTGCCGGACAGATCCAGACCGCGGAGATCGCCGCCGGCGCCGTCGCTCTGCTCGCCGCGGCCTGGCTCGTCGCCCGCCGCCGGGGGCCCGAAGCCGATTGGGCGGTCTTCGCCTTGCTCGCCCTGTTGCCCTTCGCCGCCCGCGCAACCATCGAGCCTTCGCGCTTCCTCTATATGAGCTCGGCCGGTGCTTCGCTGGTATTGGCCTGGCTCCTCCGCGCCGGCTGCGGCCAGTTGCAGCGCTTCGGCGGGACCACACTCCCCAGGTTGGCCACAAGCGGTGCGCTCGTCGCCCTCGTCGCCGCCAGCACCTTTGCGCTGCATAAGGCCGAATCCCTGGCCTTCTACCTTTCGGCGCGCTCGCACGACGCGCGGGGTCACCGGCAGGCCGCGTTGACACTCTACAAGGAAGCCTTCGCCCGCGATCCCCGGCTGATCCCCGCCGACGGCTACGCCCGCATGGCCACGGCCGGCTTCCGCTGGGGCGATGCCTGCCGCGCCGAGTTGCGCCGCGGGGTCGCAATCCACGCCGGGCATCCGTCCCTGCGCCTCCTCGCCCAAATCGGCGAATTCCTCCACACCGACTCCACCCTCTACCACCACACCGCCAAAGCCTTTGACGACGCCGAGCATAAACTTGCCACCACCAGCCCGCGGCGCCGTCAGGGCGCCGTCGCCCTGCATCATATCGGCCTCTACTACGCCGAGCAGCAGCAAACCCGGCGAGCCGTCGATGCCTTTGAGCGCGCTCTGACCCTGCAACCAGACTACGAACTCGCCCTTGGGGGCCTGGCCGAAACCTATAAGCAGAACGGCCAGATCGACCTGGCGATCGACCACTACCGCCGCTTCCTGCACCAGCGGCCCAATATGGCCGTCGGCCATTTCAGCCTCGCCGCGCTGCTGATTAAAAAGAACAACCTGCCCAAGGCCATAGAGGCTCTGTAAAAAGGGGTCGCGCTCGAAGACCACCATCCGGCATTCTGGTACAAACTCGCCGTGCTCTACCGGGCTACCGCTCAGGCGCCCGAGGCCGAAGCTGCCATCAAAAAGGCCCTGGCCCTATCGGGCGCCTCGCGCGACTACTGGATCGAGTACAGCAATGTTGCCTTCCTCTACCACAGCCACAAGCAGCCGCTGAAAGCGGTGGCGATCTACGAGGAAGTGACCGAGGCCATACCCGCCTACTCGGCGGCGCATTTCAATCTGGGTTTGCTGCAGTACCGCCAGGGGCACTACGCCGAGGCCGTCGCTTCCTTTCGCCAGGTCGTCCAACTCTCACCCGACGACGACGAGGCCCACCGCGTGCTCGCCCTGGCCACGGACCGCATGGAAAAATCGGTCTCCGCCCTGGCCGAGGGCGGCAACGAAGGTTAGAGCCGGGGATCGACCGGTTCGCTCTCCAGCGCCCGGAGGGCGAAGGCGCATTCGTGCACCCGGCGCAGCGGCTCGGCGGCGACAAAGCGTTCCAGCCCCTCCAGGCCCAGCGCGAACTCTCGCAGTGCCAGCGCCGCCGGGTAGAACAGATGCGCCGTGCCAATGGCGAGTTCGATCGGGATGCTTGTGCAGCAGATAGCCGAGGTCTGTCGCGGGCTGGTGAGTAGTAGAAAGAGTCAGCAGCATTTGTTCACTCCTATGCAAACTGTAGGAACGCCCACCGCGCGATAGTGCCAACCCGTCCCAGCCCGTACCCTTGACAAAGTCCCCAAAAAAACGCTAATAGAACACACGCACTCACCACAACCAAAGGGAAGAATCCCATGACCAACCCACCTTTCAGAAAGCCCCCCTCGATCCAGTTGCCTAAGTCGCTGATGGTCATCATTGGCGCCGTCTTCGTCTTCATGGTCTTCGGCTCGCGCTTCTACCAGAGCGTGCCCGCGGGGGTTGTCGCCGTCGCCACGCTCTTCGGCGAAGTCCAGCCGAAGCACTATCCGGAGGGCCTGGCCATTCCGGTCAATCCGCTCTACCAGTGGCACTTTTACGACGTGCGGCAGAAGACCCACTCCGAGACCTCCCAGGTCCCGAGCCAGGACCAGCTGCAGACCAAGATCGACGTCAGCGTCCAGTACCGCCTGGTTGCCGCTGACACACCGCGCATCCTGAAGGAGACCGGCGCCATCTCCAATGTCTTGGCGGTGCATATCGTGCCCAAGCTCCGCTCGCTGATCCGCGAGCAGGGCAAGACCATCAAGCGCGCCGAGGACTTTTTCCGAGAAGAAACCCAGTCCGTCCTGCAGGCGGCCCTGCTCGAGGGTTTGAAGGACTACCTGATATCGAAAGGCGTCGATGTCGAAGCGGTGCTGATCCGCGATATTTCGCTGCCCCCGTTCATAACCAAGGCCATCGAGGCCAAGAAAGAACGCGAGCAGGAGGTTGAAAAGCAGAAGGCCGAACTCGAGCGCTACAACACCGAGCAGCAGCAGAAGATAGCACTCGCGGTTGCCGAAAAAGACGCCGCCGAGGCCGAGGCTGAGAAGCGCCGCATGCTCGCCGACGCCCAGGCCTACGAGATCACCAAGATCAACGAGGCTATTGGCAAGAATCCCAACTACGTCAAGCTACAGGCCCTCAAGTCGCTCGAGGCCATTTCCA
>PBOD01000260.1 GCA_002724215.1 Gemmatimonadota bacterium
AAGGGCCGCCTGGAGGATCGCCGACCCGCATCCAACGCCGATCCCTACAAGGTCGCCGCCGTCATTATCAAGACCACCAAAAAAGCCCTCGCCTGAGGCATTCCTGCAGGAAAGGGGAGGTTTCCACTTTCGGCCGCACGCTGCGTCTGTATCGGGCTTGCCCCCCGCAACGACGCTCGCCCCGCGCGGTTCGAGTGCTCTGAGTGGAGATCTCCCCTTTCCGCTCAAGGACCTGCTTTGATGCGGGACTGTAATTGGGCTAGCCGGCTTTGCGCCGGCGCATAAGCAGCATCGGTCCGCAACGCGTCACCATACGATTTGATCGCCGCCGCCCAGGCCCCCAACGCCTCGTGCGCCAATCCCGTATTGTAGCTGAGTTCCGCGAAGCTACCGCCCCAGGTGGCCGCTTCGCCGTAGGCGGACAGCGCCTCGGCCGGTTGGCCCGACAACAGCAGGGCGTTGCCCAAATTGTACCATTGAACAGCATCGCGCCCCTGCCGCGCCACCGCTCGGCGATGGGCGGCGACGCTGTCGCCGTAGCGCCCGGCTGCGGCATAGGCCGTCCCCAACAGATCCCATAACTGCGGATCCTCCTCGGCCACCGCCACCGCGGCCGTGAGAATACGCACCGCTGTTTCCGGCCGCTGCAGGGCCAGAGCTTCGCGGGCCGCTAATAAACCGTAGCGCCTGTTGTGTGGATCCACCTCGGCCGCCCGCGCAAAAGACGCCAGAGCCTGCTCGCGCTGTCCGGTCTCGCGATAGTAGACGCCCAGGGTCTCAAGGCCATGGGCGCGAGCATGGCGCGACAAATAGCCCTCGTCGAGCAATCGGGCAAAACGCGCGGTTCCAGCTTCCGCGTCGGCATTGATCCCGACCCAGACCAGGGCGTGCAACGCGCAAGCGCCGCAAATCAACCGGCCCGCCCGCCAGGCTTGGCGCTCGACCAGCACGCATGCCGCCCACAAGCCCAAAGGCAGCGCCGGAAAGGCCAGGATATCCCAGTCGCGGAAAGCGCCGATTTCGGGATTGGCCAGTGCGGTAAAGAGCAGCGCGCAGCCACCGGCCGAGGCGAAGAAAAGCCGCTCGTCGCTCCATCCGCGCCGCCATGCGCCCTTGCAGGCCAGCACCACCAGCACCGGCGCTGCCCCTACCAACAACTGCACCGACAACAGATCGAGACCGTGACGGAGATCCAGCAAACCATAAGCCTGGGTCGTATCGGGCACGGCCCAGACTGGCAGCAGGTGTCCGCCGCGCAGTCCGGTCGCGTAGGCGAAAAGATCCAGACCGATCCCGTAGAGTATCGCCAACACGACTACCGGCCCCAGCGCCAAACCGCCGACCAGCCGCCCCCAACCGACGCCGTGCCCGCGACGCCAACCCAGCCGCGTCGCCACCAATAGCGAGGGCCCCAGCATCGCGGCGATAAAATGATAGGTCATCAGCAGTGCCAGGCCGCCGCTGAGAACCCACAGCGGCAATTGCCCGCGCATCAGCAGAACGCCGCCCCATAGATAGAGCAATGTTCCCGCGAAGAGCGGCGGATAATTTTCCACATAGCCACAAAAGAGCTGTAGATAGCCGGCCGAGAGCAGGATGCCGAGCGCGATCCAGCGCCCCTTCCGCTCTGCACTGAGCGCAGCGGCGACTGCGAAAGACAGCCCGATATAGCAGACGCCAGCCGCATAGCTCGCCGTCCGGTATACCGCCTCGGCGCCGAGCCCGAGTTCCGCGCGATAGAGTTTGGCCAAAACCCACAGGGCCAGCGGTTCGTTGCCGGTGCGATCGACGAGCATACCCAATTCGCGCAGCATCAGATAGCCGTCGCCGAGCAGGTGCGTCCGCGTGTGCCACAGCACAAAAAAGGCCAGCCCGGCCGTCGCCAACGCCAGACGTGCCAGCCGACCCCAACCGTCCCGGCGCCAGGGGTCGGCGGCCGTCAGCGCCGCCGGCCAGGGCAGCCATAGCGCAACCGCACCCAGCGCAAACACTAGCGCGTAGCCCCAGGGCGCGTAATAGAGCAGGTCCAGACCCCACAAGGCGGGAAAGGATTGCCAACTCAACGCCAAATGCGCGAGCAAAAACAGTCCAACGACCAGGTCCGGCCGCCATTTATCCCACATAAAACCGCCCACTGGACCGCCGCATTATACCCTCCCGGCAATGCATTGCCTATATTCAGAATTACCGCAGAATCCTCGCAACGGAAATCGGCCTCGTGAAATTCGTCATTGGTAGCCGCGGAAGCAAACTCGCCCTCACCCAGACCCACTGGGTCCGCGACCGCCTGCAAACGCTGGAGCCCGACCTCGATATCGAGGTCGCAGAAATCCGCACCACCGGCGACACCGCCAAAGGGTCACTGCGCAGTTTCGGCGGCGCTGGCGTCTTTACCAAAGAGCTCGAGCGCGCGCTGCTCGACGGGCGGGTCGATCTCGCCGTACACAGCCTCAAAGACCTGCCGACCGATGTCCATCCCGACCTCGCGCTGGTCGCCGCCCCCGAGCGCGAAGACGTCCGCGACACCCTCATCGGCCCCAATCTCACCGCGCTTGACGACCTGCCGCAGGGCGCGCTTATCGGCACCGGTAGCCTGCGCCGCCAGGCCCAGCTCAAGGCCCTGCGCCCGGATCTGTCGTTCGCCGATATCCGCGGCAATCTCGACACCCGCATCGACAAGGCCATGCGCGGCGAATGCGATGCAGTGGTTTTAGCCGCCGCCGGCCTCCACCGCCTGGGCTGGCATGGGCGCATCAGCGCCTATCTCACTACCGACGAGATTCTGCCCGCGCCCGGCCAGGCGGCCCTCGGACTGCAAATGCGCGCCGACCACCCCCTGCGCGATCGCGTCGCGTTCCTGGACGATCCCGCAACCGCCGCCGCCGTCCGCGCCGAACGCCAATTGCTACAAACCCTGCGCGCCGGCTGCCACGCGCCCGTTGGCGCCTGGGGCCGCTCGCAAGGTGACGACCTTATCCTCGACGGCCTCGTCGGCGATCCCGAGGGCACCCGCATCCTCCGCGCCAGTCTGCGCGCCCCGCTGGCGGCGGCCGTGGATTTGGGCCAGGCGTTGGCGGCCGAGTTGCGCGAGCGAGGCGCCGACGATCTGCTGCAAGACCGCTGATGCCCGCCGAGCACACCGTCCCCGGGACCGTTTATATAGTGGGCGCCGGCCCCGGCGACCCCGGCCTCCTCACCCTCAAGGGCCTGCGCTACCTGCAGGAGGCCGACGCCATCCTCTACGACGACCTGCTCGACCGCCGCCTGCTCGATCTGGTGCCGCCGGGCTGCGAGCGCGTCGACGTCGGCAAGCGCGGGGGACGCCACAGCGCGCCGCAGGACCAGATCAACGCCGAGCTCGTCGATCGCGCCCGCCACGGCGAGGTCGTCGTCCGCCTCAAGGGCGGCGACCCCTTTATCTTCGGCCGCGGCGGCGAAGAAGCCCTGCATCTGCACCGGGCCGGCATACCCTTCGAAGTCGTTTCCGGCGTCTCTGCTGCATCGGGTGTACCGGCCTACGCAGGCATTCCCCTCACCCACCGCGGCGTCGCCTCGGCAGCGCTGTTGCTCACCGGCAACGAAGATCCGACCAAGTCCGACAGCGCCGTCGATTGGGGCCGGCTCGCCGCCTTCGACGGCACCCTCGTGATCTTTATGGGGGCCCGCAAAGTGGCGGAGATCTGCCGCGCCCTGACCGCGCACGGCAAAGCGGCGACGACGCCCGCCGCCGTCGTCGAATGGGGCACCTGGCCCGACCAACGCACCGTCGCCGCCGACTTGGCCCGGCTCCCCGACCAGGCATCCGCCGCCGCGATTCGCTCGCCGGCGCTGATCATTGTCGGCGATGTCGTCGCGCTGCGCCGCGAGCTGAACTGGTTCGAGAACAAAGCCCTCTTCGGGCGCCGGCTGCTGATAACCCGCAGCCGTGACCAGGCCGGTCCGCTGCAGCGCCGCCTTGAAAATGAGGGCGCCGATGTCTCAGTACTGCCCCTGCTCGATATTGGCCCACCCGACAACTGGCGCGAGGTCGATGCCGCTCAGGACAAACTCGACCGCTGCGCCTGGGTCGTCTTTACCAGCCCCAACGCCGTCGCCTTCTTCTGCGACCGGCTCTTCGCGCGGGGCCGCGACGCCCGCGCCTTTGCCGCGACCCGCATCGCCGCCGTCGGCCTGGCTACGACCGCCGCCTTGCGCGAGCGGGGGCTGATACCCGACCTGGTGCCGGAGACCCAATCGCAGCAGGGGCTGCAACAGGCCTTCGCCGCCATCGCCGTCGCCGATTGCGAGATACTCTTTCCCGCCTCGTCGATCGGCCGCACCCAGCTCGTCGAGACGCTGCAAGAGCGCGGCGCCCGGGTGCGCCATCTGACCACCTACCAAAATCGCCCCCCGGCCATGGTCGAAATCCCGGCGGCGCTGGCCGACAACGCCCTCGACCTCGTCGTCTTCGCCAGTCCTTCGAGTCTGCACAATTTTCACCAGCTTCTCGGCCCAGAGCGCAGTGCCGAGATCTTCGCCCGCACCCATATCGCCTGCATCGGCCCAACCACCGCCGGCGCCGCCCGCGACCTCGGCTTCACCGTGCAAATACAACCCGCCGAAAGCAGTATCCCCGCCCTGGTCGAGGCCATCTGCGCCTTCTACGCCGAGCCATGAAAACCTTTCCCGCCGGCAAGCTGCCCCACGCCGACCTCGCACACTTGCTCGCGGCCTACACGCATTCCCACCCGCGCCTCGTCGTGCCGCCAGCGCTGGGCGAGGACGCCGCCGTCATCGACTGCGGCGACCGTCTCCTGGTCGCCAAAACCGATCCCATCACCTTCGCCAGCGAGGATATCGGCTGGTACGCGGTCCACGTCAACGCCAACGATATCGCCGCCATGGGCGCCACGCCGCTGTTCTTTTTGAGCACCGTCCTGCTCCCCGTCGGCCAGGCCACGCCCGAACTCGCCGAATCCGTCCTCGCCTCCATCCACCGGGCCGCCTCGGATCTGGGCGTTGCCGTCTGCGGCGGCCACACCGAAATCACCCACGGCATCGACCGCCCCATCGTCATCGGCCAGATGCTCGGCGAGACCACCCGTGAAGGCCTGGTCCGCTCTTCCGGCCTCGAACCCGGCCACGACCTCATTTTGACCAAGGGCCTCGGTATCGAAGCCACCGCCATCATCGCCACGGAAAAACGCGCCGAATTGCTCGCCCGGGGTCTCGATCCAGAGAAAGTCGCCGCCGCCGCCGACTTTCTCCACAACCCCGGTATCAGCGTCGTGCGCGACGCGCGCATCGCCGCCGACGCCGGTCGCGTCACCGCAATGCACGACCCCACCGAGGGCGGCGTCGCCACCGGCCTCTACGAACTGGCCGCCGCGTCGGGCGTCGGCCTGGAAATTTACGGCGACGCCCTGCCCATCGCGCCGGCGACCCAACGCCTCTGCGCCGAATACGGCCTCGATCCGCTCGGCGTCATTTCTTCGGGTGCACTGCTGATCGGTTGTGCAGCTGAGGCAACGGCGGCGATCCTCGCCGCCCTGCGCGCTGCGGAGATAGCCGCCACCCGCATCGCAAGCGTCCGCGAAACGCCATTCGGCCTGCAAATGCGCCGCGGCGATCGGCGCGTGCCCCTGCCGACATTTGTCGCCGACGAAATCACTCGCCTCTTCACCTGACCCCCCCCGGAGACCGCACCTCCACCACCTTGCCTCACCCCTTCCCAATCCCTACTTTTTCTTCTTCACGCACAAAGGACTTATAGCCCCCATGCCCCTGCAGACCCACTTCACCTTCCACCACACTACCAGCGTCGTCCACGGCCCCGATTGCACCGCGCTCCTCCCCGAGTATTTGCCCCGCAAAAGCAAAGTTTTGCTCGTCACCGACAAGGGTCTGGTCGCCGCTGGCGTGGCGGCACGGGTATGTGGTGTGCTCGACGACGCCAATATCCCGCACGCCCTTTACGACGGCGCCCTGGCCAATCCTCCCGCGCGCTGCGTCCACGCCGGCGCGCGCCTCTATGAGCGGGAAAAGTGCAAGGCCATCGTCGGCCTCGGTGGCGGCTCGCCAATGGATGTCGCGAAAATGATCGGCGTACTGGCCAGCCACGGTGGCCGCATTGATCAGTACTTAGGCATCGGCAAGGTCGCAAAGGACATCCCGCCGCTGGTCTGTATTCCCACCACCTACGGCACGGCCAGCGAGGTCACGCCTTTCGCCGTCCTGACCAATCCCAAGACCCAGAACAAAGACCCGGTCATCAGCCCCAAGATCGCACCGCAGGTCGGCATCCTCGATCCCGAGTTGTCGGTCGCCCTGCCCGCCTTCGTCGGCGGCCCGACCGGCATGGACGCACTAACCCACGCGCTGGAGTCCTTTACCAATTTATTGGCCAACCCCATAAGTGATGGGCTGGCCCTGCAGGCCATCCGGCTCATCGGCGAGAATTTGCGCCTGGCCTGTGCCAACGACCACGAATTGGCCGCCACGGAAAATATGCTCATCGCCAGTATGCTCGCCGGCATGGCTTTTTCACAAACCCGCCTCGGCAATGTCCACGCGATGTCGCATCCCGTCGGCGCGCAATTCGGCGTCCACCACGGCCTGGCCAACGCCATTCTATTGCCCTATGTGATGGAATTCAATCTCACCGCCCGCCTGGGCAAGTTCGCCATTGTCGCCGCAGCGCTGGGCGCCGATACCACTGGCCTCGACGAACGCGAAGCTGCCCAGACCGCCGTCGACGTGGTCCGGGATATGAACGACGACCTGGGTATTCCTACCAAACTCGGCGATGTCGGCGTCAAGAAGAACGGTATCCGCCCCATGGCCAAGGCCGCGATGCTCAGCGGCAACATC
>PBOD01000261.1 GCA_002724215.1 Gemmatimonadota bacterium
GCTCCTCCAGCGCCATCTGCAAAAAGCGCGCGCGATCGTCGACGCGGCCCTCGAGCAGCACATCGCGCGCGATCCGGGTCAGTTCATCGACCCGATCGACCATCGCCTTACCGCGCAAAAAGAGCCAGGTCGCCGCCGGCCCGCCATCGCGCCGGGAACTGAGCAGCGACTGGGTCCACACCCCCCCGGTCTGGGCACCGATCCGCTGCTGCAATTCGACGAAACTCTCGCGGCGAGTACCCATTTCCAAAAGCGACCGCCCGAAGAGCGGAATGTAGGGCAAGAGCTCCTGTGGCAAAACCCGCAGATCGAAGCCGATATCGAGATAAGCGATGCCATTGGTGAACAGGTCGTGGTGCAGCACCGGCACCTCGGCGACCTGCGCGGCCTCAATCGGAATGGACTTGATCTCGCGCTCGAGGTCACCCAACTCCAGCCGCGGCAGCTTGGCTAGGTCTGCCGGATCATCGGGCCGCTCCTGCAGGCGCTTGAGCGCGGCCGTCGCCGCGACTAGGCCATCTAGCTCCGCCGGCCCCATCTCGGCCCGCACCGCCGCCAGACGCGCCTCCTCTTCCCGCTCCTGCCGTGCCGCCAGATCGGCGTCGGGCCGTAGCACCACAGTGGTGCGGTGGGCATTATCGAGCAGGTGGCGCTGTATCAAACCCTCCATATGGCGACCATCAGCCGCCAGCTGCTGCTTGAGCGCGGCAAACGAAGCCTCGAAGCGCAGCGGCGCAAAGGGGTCGCGATCGTGCAGCCAATCGGTCAAGAGCCGCAACATCAGCACCAGCCCCCGCGGATAGGCGCCGGTGTTGTTCTCGCGCAGGCGGAACTCCGCGGTGTGCAGTGCCGCATCGACCATCCCGCGCTCAATGCCCCCGGCGGCCAGATCGCCAAGCAATTGCAGCACCAGGGCTTCGACCTTATAGACATCGGCGGCCGCCACGCCCTTCAGGCCGATGCCGAAACACAGTTGCGCCAGATCGGCCTCAATGCCGCTGCCGGTCAAATCCTCTCCCAGACCCGAATCGATCAGCGCCTTCCGCAGAGGCGAGCCGGGGGTGCCGATCAGCGCGTAGTCGAGGATCTGCAGCGCCCGGCGCTCATCGATATCGATATCGTCGGCAAGGAGCCAGTTGAGCGCGACAAAGGCCTTGGGCTCATCGCCCTCGGCCCCATCGACTGCGTAGGGATAATCGAGCCGCTGCGGTGCGGCGAAGCGGCGCTGGGGGCCGACTGCCGAATCGACGGCGTGCGGCTGGTAGTCGCCGAGGTATTCCTCCAGGAGCGTTAGGCGCTGCTCGGGATTGTCGTCGCCATAAAAAAACACGCGGGCGTTGGCCGGGTGGTAATAATCCGCGTGGAAGCGCTTGAATTGCTCGAAGGTCAGATCGGGGATATGGCGCGGATTGCCTCCCGAATCGACCCCGTAGGTGTTGTCGGGAAAAATCGAATGCTGCGCATGTTCGGCCAGCACGCGCTCGGGGTCGGAATAGGCGCCCTTCATTTCATTGAAGACCACACCGCTGTAGCTCAGCGAATCCGCTGTATCTGTCAGCTCGTAGTGCCAGCCCTCCTGCTGCAGGACCTCGGGGGTGATCCGCGGATAGAATACGGCGTCGAGGTAGACATCGATCAAATTGTAGAAGTCGCGCAGATTGGTACTGGCGATTGGGTAACACGTCTTATCCGGATAGGTAAACGCGTTGAGGAACGTATTGAGCGAGCCTTTGACCAGCTCGACAAAAGGTTCTTTGACCGGGTATTTGCGGGAGCCGCACAGCACCGCGTGCTCAAGGATATGGGCTATGCCGGTCGAATCGGAGGGCGGTGTACGGAAGGTGATCCCGAAGACCTTGTTCTCATCGTCGTTGATGAGCGAAACCAATTCACAGCCGGTGCGATGGCGGTAGTAGAGCGCCTGGGTGTTGAGCTCGGAGATGTGTTCGTCGCGCAATAGCTCGAAATCTTGCATTAGATTCCCTCGTGGGGAAGCGATGTCCCGTAGTTTATGTTAAAAGATATAAATCAATGCGGTCGCTGCGATCAAGCAGGGCTACCAATAAGCTCGCAGGATTTTTCGCGCGGCGTCCGCTTCCACGCCGCGCGCGGCTAGGGCGCGCAAATCATCGACGGCGCCGCTCCGCCGTACCTGGTCGGCGCCAAAACGCGCGATCGCCGATAGGTATTCGGCCCGCGCTGCCGCCACATCACCCCGGGCCAGTTGCGCCAACGCCAGATTGCATTGCGCGACGATATGCGGCCCCACCACGAGTACGCGCTGGTATTCGGCGATCGCCCTGTCCAACTCGCCCAAGACGTAGAGCGTCCACCCCAGATTAATCCGGGCGACACGGTCCGTCGCGTCCACGGTCAAGGCCGTCCGATAAGCGTTGGCCGCCGCCCGTAACCGGCCCGACGAGAGCAAATCCGCGCCCAGCTGCGTATAGAGTCCGGCACCGCCATCGCGGCCAAACGAGGCAACTGCTTCCTCTAAACGACCGGCCGAAAGATAGAGCAAGCCTAGATAGTGGCGGACTGCGTCGTCTGCCGCATTGTCTGCCGCGTCGTCTGCAAGGCGCTGTGCAAGGCCAATCGCCCGATCATAAGCCATTTGTGCCTCGGCGTCGCGGCCTCGATCCGCTTGCGCGTCACCGATCCCCCTGTGGAGCCGGGTCTGGATCGAGACCTGGGGAAATTGCACCAGGCCTCTTTCGTAAACTCTCACCGCCGTCCGGTAGCGGCCCAGCGCGTGCAGGGCCGCACCCTGGTCCAGCAGCGCCTCGCCCTGCGATGGCACGATGACATTAAGCACGCGGCCAGAGCCAGCGACCCCGCGCTCCCGGATCTCGTGCCCATGCGCTGTCAGGGCTTCGCGATCGATCTTGACTAAGCCCTGGTCCGCCAGATAGTGGGCCAGGACCGCGGCCACCCGCTCGTGCCCCTCGGGCGTCAGGTGCAGGGGATCCATGAAATAGAAATTCGCCAGCAACTGGTACAACGAGCTATAGAGGCTGCGGTCCGGCTGCGGCCGCCCCGCCCGTGCCACTAATGCATCGAGATCCCACTGTAACCACTCCTCGACGTGCCCGGTTAGGTCCAGACAATCCACCCCCTGGACCCTGGCGTGTTCGGCGAGGATTCTCTGAGGCTGTTGCCTCCCCGCTCCATAAAGTTGGTGCGTCTCGGGAAATACGACTAACACGATGGGAATGCCGCGTTGGCGGGCGAGCGTGTACATTCGTTCGAGGTCAGCCAGCACAATATTCCAACCGGTACGAAAATCGGGATCGTCCCGGTCGGCTCTGCTGAGTTGTTGTACCTCCAGTGTCCAGGATTCGCCTGTGCGTCGAAATGCGTCCTGTCGCCGCACCTGTACTAGTCGACCGAAACCCGTTTCGTTGAGCGCGTAGCGCCATAAGGGACTCGCGTGGACGATCCCCGCTAGGTCGCGAATCATTAGGTGGGGGGCCGTGGTTATCCCCCTGTCGCCGCGGAAAGGCCGGGTCACGTCGTTGATGGCGAATCCGACTACGATAAAATCCGGGTCGAAGACCAGCGACTCCTCTAGGATGTGTAATTCCTGCGATGTAGCGTATCCCTGCACCCCTGTGTTGATCATCTGATACGAGGCGTGCCCGCTTCCATACGCGTGCAACAAGCCTTCCAACCGACCAGCGAACGCTTCGTCCTTGGTCACCCCATGACCCATGACGATAGAGTCGCCTATCATCAATCCACGGAACTCACCCGCGGGTTTGACCATGGGAAAATCGTCGTCGTGGTGACCGTAGCGGTTGATACGTATGAGCTTATCGCCGAAGCCTAGGTCGGAGGCCGTCGAGGGATTGCCCGTCAGCCAGGTCCGTGTCACCCCGGGCCGGTGCCGGTAGTGAATGCGCTCGTCGACAATCCAATAGGGCAAACCGACCCAGGCCAGCGCCATGCGGTCGGCCAGCACCACCAGCGATATCGTCGCCACCAATACGCAGAGATTGGTCCAACCCTCGGTCCTCTTCCGAGCCAACCACCAGCCGCAGCACGCCAATAGTGCTACCGTGCCGAGGCTCCACTGGAAATAACCGGCCATTACGTCCTCGTAATTGACGGATTGGGCCCGGTAAAAACGACCCACCCACGGGTTTACCGCCAGTGCTGAAACGAGCACCAGCGCCGCCAGCCCATAGAATGCGCCAGCCAACCCGGGACTTTTCACGCCAAACCCCAGACCCGCGCTGCCGTGCCGCCCAGGATCTGCTCGCACTGACCGTCGTTCAAAAACGAGAAACCCTCGCGTACCAGCCGCAACTCGTCGGCCAGCGTCAGCCAGTTGTGCTTGGTGCGGTGGTGGCCGGGGTAGCCAGTACCCCACAGCGCGCGCTCAGCCCCGAAGGCATCGACCAGCCTTTGCACGAAGGGATGGATATCGGCGAAGGGAAAATCCTCCTGCGAGCGGCCCTTGACGTCAGATATCTTGACGCAGACATTGTCGCAACGCGCCAATTCGACGATCGGATCGAAGGCCTCCGGCGCCGCGAGGTCGGGATAGCCCATGTGATCGATGAGCAATTGCATCTGCGGGCAGCGCCGGGCGATGGCTGCCACCTGCACCGCGTCCTGGGGCCGCATGTGGAATTGCACCACCGCGCCCAGCGCCGCCAACTCCTCCCACAACGGCCCATTCTGCTCCGTGAGTAAAATTTGCTCGTCCGGGTAGTACATCGGATGAAAGCGAAAACCCACCAGTCCGCGCTTGTGCATCCAGTAGCGCGCCTGATCGGCATTTGCAGGGTCCTGCGGGTCGAGCATCCCGTGCGGAATCAGCCGCTCGGGATAGCGCACCGCCGAATCGGCCATATAGCCATTGTCCCAGGTCGACCAGCTGGTCTGCACGATGACCGAATAGTCAACCCCGTTGGCATCCATATCGGCGATCAGTTCGTCGGCGGTGGCCGGTTCGTCCGGCTCGGATTTCCAACCCGGGGCGGTCGGTCCAACCGGGTAGCGCGGCGGGTCGATCTCCCAGATGTGCACGTGTGTATCGACGATCATGTAAACCTCCTTTTAAGGGAAGCAGATTTTGCCCAATACCGCCGGCCGCCGCGCCCCCGTCGCCACCGGCGCGTTGCCGGGGCGGCCACAGAGCGTCTGGTCGGCCAGCACCGCGAAGGTCACCGCCTCGCGCGCGTCCGGATCGATCCCCAGCGCCGCCAGCGAAGCCACCGGCAGATCTGGCAGCGCGGCCTGCAGACCCGCCATAATCTGCGGATTGTGCACGCCCCCGCCAGCGACCCACAACCCGGCAGCGCCCGGCGGGCAGAAACGATCGACCGCCGCGGCGATGGATGACGCGGTAAAGGCGGTCAGCGTCGCCACCAGATCGTCTTCGCGCCAATCGCGACGGCCGAGAATGTCGTCGAGAAAGGCGGCGCCGAATTCCTCGCGCCCGGTCGATTTGGGCGGTTCGCGCCGCAAAAAGTCGTGCTGCAGCAATTCCGCCAGTACACTGGCATCGACCTGCCCGCGCCCCGCGCGCACGCCATCGCGATCGCAGCGCTCGCCGCTAAACCTGGCTACCGTAGCATCGATCAGCGCGTTGCCCGGCCCGGTGTCGAAAGCCAGCCCTGCGCCGCCCCCGGCCGGCAACACCGTGATATTGGCGATGCCGCCGATATTGAGCACGAGCCGGTCTTCGTGCGGGTGCGCAAAGAGCAGCCGGTCGACCAGCGGCACCAGCGGTGCGCCCTCGCCGCCGTGTGCCATATCGGCGGGGCGAAAATCGGCGATGGTGACGATACCGGTCCGCGCCGCGATCACCGCCGGCTCGCCGATCTGCAGCGTCGCGCCAGCGTCGGGCAAGTGGCGCACCGTCTGCCCGTGCGAACCGACGAGGTCGATGTCGGCGGGCGCCAGCCCGGCCTGCGCGACCACCTCCAGCACCGCCGCCGCGAAAGCCTCCCCCAGCGCCGCGTTGACCCGGCATAACTCGTCGAGCGAGGCGTCGGCCGCAAAGAGCGCGAAAACATCCCGGCGCAGATCCGCCGCCAGCGCCAAAGTCGCGCTGGCCAGCACCTCGTAGGGCCGCGCGGCGCCGCCCGTGATCTCGACCAGCGCCGCGTCGATTCCATCGGCCGACGTGCCCGATATCAACCCCACGGCCCGGCGCCGCTCTTTGGCGGCCAGTTCAGCCAGACGCCGCATCGCCCTCCTCCGTGACCACCAACACCATCCCGAAGAAACAGGCAAAGACCAACGCGAAGCGGCTCATCGCCATCGACGCATCGCTCAGGCCCAGCACCGCCATGCCCGCCATCACGGCCACCGCACCGGCAGCGAAAACCCGCACCTGCGGATCGCGCGCGGTCTTGAAGCAACGCCACGCCCGCTGCGCCACCCGCCAGTAAAACCACGCGAAGGTCAGCAAACCGGCCAATCCCATCTTCCACCACAGCGCCAGATAGAGGCTGTCGATGGTGGCGGTGGTGATGACCTCGGGCAGGCGGGTGTCGGGATCTAGACTCAGAATATTGAGCGTCGCGCCCTGACCGTGGCCCAGAAGCGGATGCGCCGCGATCGCCGCCAGCGCCGTCGCATAGGAAGACAACCGGGTTAGAATCGGCGCGTCGCGCTCGTAGTCGACAAAGGTCAGTGAGCGCTCGAAGGCGTGGGCGCCGATCGCCGCGCCGGTAAAGCGCTGGAACACCACCGCCACGCCCACCACCACCACCACCACGCCCAGCATCAGCAACACCGGCTTCCAAGCCCGACGCTCTTCTCGCGGCATACTGAAGTGCCGCAGGAGAGCCGAGGCCAATAGGCCCACGACCACCGCGACCCACATCCCGCGACCCACGGTCAATACGAACGCCAGACCGATGGGCAGCATCAGCGCCACCAGCAGCAAGCGGCTATGGCGGCCGGGATTGTGAATAAACTGATTGGCGACCAGTAGAATCGCCAGCGGCAGGATCATTCCCTGCAGCCGCACCACGCGCACGAAGCGCGTGCCCACCGAGAGATCGATCGCGCCCAGAAACTCGAGGATGTATTCCATCCCGACCACGACGCCACACAATACCAGCGCCGGCGCGAACAGATCGAGCACTGCGCGGCGGTCGACGAAATTGACGACGAGGAAAAACGCGGTGTAGTAAAAGGGATAGCGCATATCGCGCAGGATTTGCGACGAGTCGTGACCGTGCGCCAGCCCCACCGCTACCGATAGCGACGTCGCCAGCAAGAAGCACAGCAGCGGCACATCAACAGCACTGACCCTGAGCCGCAGATCCCGCCGGTAGACCAGATCGATCAGCGCGAAAAGGAAGGCCACCAACAGCACCGCCTCCTGCAGCCGCAGACCGCCTGGCAGCGCCAGTGCAAACAGCAGCTTGACCGGCAGCGCGATATTGAGCACCAGCGCCACCAGCAGCGTGCGCTGCGGCGAAAACAGTACAAAGCCAGCCACCAGCAGACCGCAACTCACTACCGCCGCGATCGCCACGGAGAAAAAATTCGGCACGGCGATACATACTACCTGCACCGCAGCGATGCCGGCGATCAGCCCGGCGTCTGGCTGGGCGAAGCGCTCGCGCAATGGCATCGGCTCAGGCCCTCCGCGCCACCAGCAGAAAATTCCAGGCGTCGCTTTCGACCCGGTGGATCCGATCGAGCCCCCAGGCCATAAGCTGTATCGGCGCGAAGAAAAGACTCACCAACGGCTTGAGCGGCCCGCGCGCGAAGCGCCGCAGATAATAACAGAAGCGCGTGCCCGCCGTCACCCAATACCCGGCCATCGCCCGCACTTCGACCGGCTCCAGCCCGGCGCGCCGGGCCAGGTGTTGGAGACCATAGGATGTAAAGCGAAAATAGTCGTGCGGCACTTCGTGCAAGCCCCAGATATGCGGGGCGGTGAGGATGAGGTGGCCGCCGGGCTTGAGCACCCGCGCCATGTCCTCGACCATCCGCCACGGCTCGGGCACGTGTTCGAGCACCTGCGAGGAAAAAACCGTTTCAAAGCTCCGATCGCCAAAGGGCAAATCCATACCGCTACCCCACACATCGGCCGGGCAATCGGCGTAGCGCGCGCGGTCGAATTCGAGCCCGACATAGCAAGTGAAGTAGCCGGCGTAGGGCCGCCGCCCGCAGCCGGCATCAAGCACCCTACCCCGGGCGTAACGCACCGCCGCCTGCTGCACGTAGTCGCGGTTGATCCGCTCGACCAGCCAGTTGGCGGCAAAGGGACCCATCCGCGCTAGTGGCGATCGCGCGACGTATGGGGATAGTAGTCGGCGATCTGGCCCTCGCCGTCGATCACGTATGACCCCGGATAGCGAATCGTCGTCGGGCACACGTGGCGGGGCACCGCCAGCAGGTAGCTGCCGATCTCCGGCTGGGGCTCGGGCCAGCGGAAGATGCCATGCTCTTCGTTTTGCCCCAACATCTCGGCATCGGGCTTTTGCAGTAGCGTCGCCCGCTGCGGCAGCGGGCCATCGTCGCTGATCGCCTTGAGCCCCAGGTCGGTGGTGACCATCTCGGCACCAGCGTGGCGGTCGATGACCTGGGTCAGCACCAGCGCCGCCCACTCGAAGGGCCAATCCTGCAGCAGACCGCCGTAGCCCGTATCCCAGTAGATACAGGTGCCGGGCGACCCGTGCATGCCCTCGGTTCGGGCGTAGTGGGCAAAGGAAAAGGTGCTGCCGCCGACAATCCGCGGCACGGCTATTCCCTCGGCCACAAGGACGCCCTTGAGCTGCTGGGCGCCGTCGATATGCCGCTGTGCTGCCGCCTGGCGCTCGCCCTCGTCGGTAAAGTGCTCGTGCCCGTCATAGATGTGGAAGCCGCCCGGCTCCAGCTGCGGATGCCGCGCGATCTCCCGGTAGAGATCGGCCGCGCGCTCGGGCGCCACCCCCGTGCGGTGCATGCCCGCGTCGATATCGATCATCGCCGTCAGCGCCTGCCCGCGTTCACTCGCCACCGCGCCCAGGACCCGCACGTGCGCCGGATCGCTGACAATCGCGCTGACCGCGGCCTCGCCCTGCGCCAGTTCGGCAAAGCGCTGCACCTTGATCTTCTGCACCATCGGGTACGCCAGAATCGCCTCTTGGGCACCGATGGCGAGGACCATTTCCAGCTCTGTGAGCGTGGCGCACTTGAAGCCGGCCACTCCCGCGGCCAACTGCTTGTGCGCAACCGCGGCGGATTTGTGGGTCTTGACGTGGACGATAAGATTTTCCGCGCCGCCGGCCATCTCGGCCACAACCCCGATATTGTTGTCGAGCTGATCGGCGAAAACAAGCATCGCCGGCGTCTCGATATCATCCGGCTCGGCGACCTTGTAGGCCCTGGCTTCAAGCATGCCCAACATCCCCTGTTTTTTGGGTTTATGTTATTCCGCCAGTGGAAAATAGCGCAAATTCTCACCCCGGGCAAACCCCTGTCGGCCCGCATGTCGAATCCCGGTAATCGGCCCATGTCCAACCCCCACCACTGCCCTCCC
>PBOD01000262.1 GCA_002724215.1 Gemmatimonadota bacterium
ATTCCCTTTGCGTACATTCCCGCCGAGCTTACGGTGGTGTACAATCCCGCCGATCCTGCGCAGAATTATCTCGAGATCTTGCACTATTAGCACCCCGACATCAAGATGTCGCAGCGGCGAGCTGTAGCGGTGACCCATTGCCGGACCGGCGCGCACTACAGGGTTAAAATTGCAAAAACGACAAGCTCTTCTAATCGCACTCATTTCCGCCCATCTGCCACGCCCGCAGATAGCGGACAAATGCAGGACCGCCGCGGCTGAAAAGCTTTAGACCGAGTGCCTCGGGATGCGTGGGAAAAATCCGCTGGGCGAGATAACGCTGGTCGCCTGCAAAGACCTCGAGCACTGAGCGGTCGAGGAAAATTCTCAGCTTGATGCGCTGTCCCTGCTCGAGATCGATTGGAGCGGACTGGACCTCCAGATCCTGCGCATAGGCCAGATCCTCTCGCCGGCTTGCGCGGCGAAAGTCGATCTCGACGGCTGCCGGCTCGAGTGCGAGCGAAACAAGAGTCTCTTCCGAGCCATCTGGCGCACAGCGCACTTTGAGGCCAAACTCGGCCGCGCCGTGCGATTCGATCTCGAGCTCGAGCTCGAGACATGCACCGTGGATTTCGGGTATCGGCAACTCGCTATCGGCGTCGATAGCGATACCTGTGCGCTGTTGTGGGTGCTGGCGCAGGGCTTCCAGTTCGCTGGCCGGCTCATAGCAGATCGCGTTTTCGTCGGCAGCCAGCGAGATAACGACCGGCAGGCTCATGACCCCGTACCAGCCGGAGGCCTGACAGGACGCCATGCTGCGGCCTTCGTTGAGATTGGCAAAGAGGATCCGGCGGCCCCTGTCGTCGAGCAGCGTGCGCGGCGCGTGGATATTGCCGCCGGGCCAGTTGATCCGGTCGAAGGTCTCCGGAATAAATTGCTGGTCCTGGTAGCGGCCGAGGTAGTACCTGCTTCCGCTCGGAAAATGATGGCAGAAATGCAAGAGCATCCACTGGGATCCGATACGGAAAAAGTCGGGACAGGAGCAATCGTCTTTAGCGCCGGTCCACTTGCGCTCCGATTTGTAGAAGCGGTCCACGTATTCCCATGCGGCGAGGTCGCGGGAGCGGAACAGGTGTTGCGTGTCTCCCGACCCTGGAGTGTCGCGGCTGCCCGTCAGTGCGTACGACCACGCGCCTTCCTGCCATGCGGTGACATCGTTGTTGTCGGGATAGAGCCCCGGGCCCTGTACCGCATGGCGCAGAACCGGATCACCAGGCTCGAACTGCCATTCCACAAGATCGCGGGCGGTATTGCTGGCAAAACAGCTTGCGCCTCCGCCGTCGGGATGCGGGAAGACGATCGTCGGCGTGTCATTGAAGAGAAATATATTGCCGGTCTGGCCGCGCTCGATCGCGGGCGGATGCGATGTCCAGTGGACCAGATCCGGCGAAGAGATATGGGCCCAGGCTTTGTACATATACCCATCGGGGCGGCGCAGTGGCCCGGGCTCTAGCCACGAACTGTGCAGATAAAACAGATGGTAGCGCCCCTGCCAAAACATCGCGGCACAGGGATCCCACAGCAGGCCCTCTGGCGGTATGTGATGATAGGTCGGACGATCGTTGTCCCCAATCATGCTCAAAGCTCCATGCAGGGCAGCGTGTGAAGAGATATATTCCCATTCCCTGCGCACAAGATACGCAATATCTGCCCGCTGTACAAAGGCAGAAAACCGAGATCGCCCGCGCGACCTGCGGGCAGGAAAGGCGGATTTTGATGAGCGAACGAAGCGGGATCGGCGGCAACTACGCCCCTAACCGCGACACCCAACGACTGGGGCTGTCGTTGGGGCACCGCCTCGGGCAGTTGGATTCGACCAGCGCATATGTGACCGACGATCGATTCGATCACGGCGCGCACGACGCGCTGCACCGGCGGCTTACCGTAGCCGACAGCTACTCGGCTATCGTCGACCTGGAGGAGAATCTGCGCGGTCGCATCGACCTGATCATCGAAGCGTTTGGTGCCGAGGAGCAGTATGTCGCCGCAAACGCAGAGCTGGACCCGCTGGCGGAGCCAGCGCCCGGCGTCAAGTCGTGGAGACCGTACTTTGCAGGCCAGGCGCTGGTCGAGCGCATTAGCATGAATATCGCCGACCACAAGAGATTCGCCGCGGCCTACGCCGACCATATCGAAATCGCCTATGCGGGCGCCGATATTTCCAAAATCGTCGCCGAAGGAAAAATCGCGATGGTGCTGATGCTGGTGAGCGGCTTCATCGCTGACAGCCTCGACGTGCTGGCTGATTTTCACCGCCAGGGCATACGGGTGATCTGCCCCAGTCATCTCAGCGCCACCGGCTGGGCCGATTCCAGCGTCGAGCTGAACGATCCGCCGGGCCTATCCGCGTTTGGGCGCGACGTGGTGCGCACCTGCAACGAGCTTGGTGTGCTGATCGACCTCGCCCACTGCTCCGACCATAGCTGCAGGGATATCCTCGAGGTGGCGACCCAGCCGACGATTGTCACCCACACCAAGATGCGCTCGCTGAGCGAGAGCCGCAGGGACATGCCGGATGAGCTGGTGCGGCGGGTTGCGGAGGGGGGAGGCGTGGTGTCGATTTTGGCGTCGGCGCCGCGGACTTCGCGCGAAAAGCACCAGGCCCGACGCCAGCGAGACGATGCGCTGCACGCTCGCTACCGCGATCCTTTCGAACGCGCCTGCGCCAAGCGGGCCGATGCCGAGACCTGGGCCACCAAGCTCGATCTGGCGACGATCGACCACGCGGTGGCCATAGCCGGGATCGACCATGTCGGTCTCGCCTCACACGCGCAGAGCGTACCGCAGTGGAAGGAGTACACCGCCGCACTGATCGAGCACGGCTATGGCGAAGCCGACGCCGCCAAGATCATGGGCGCGAATGTGGTCCGGGTCCTGCAATCTGTGGACTGAGCGGCGCGCCTACAACATGCTGCAGCGTTTACAAGAATTTGAAAATCGACTTGGGAATCACCCCGGAAAAGTCGACGAAGTTGATCGCGAAGTGAGCGAGCATGATGGCGGGTAGCGACCGTGTCCGCAGATAGGCCACCATAAACAGCGCGCCGATAATCGCGGTGACCAACACCGCGTGCAGACCGAGCCCCCAGTGGATCAGACCAAAAGCCGCTGCGGAGATCAGCACAATCGCCAGGGAACTTCGGGTATAGCGCTGGAGAAATGTGCACAGATACCCGCGAAACACCAGTTCCTCGAAAACTCCCACCATCAATAGGCCGAATGTGAGGTCGAGCCAATCCCAGACCGGATCGGCAATCGGCGGCATTCCGCCAAGCTGAGCGTAGCCGGGGAGTCCGGCCAGCAGCGCATAGCCATTTTGGTCGATCAGGATGCCGGCGAGGGTTACCACCAGAAAAATCGCCACAAACGACGGCAGTGCTTGAGGACGCAACCCGAAATCCGCCGCAGATATCTCGCTGCTGCGCATTAACCAGAGCGCGACCAGCAGCGGAAAAGCTTGACCGCGGTATAGTCTATAAAGAGCCACCAGCGCCAGCTCTCGAGATAGATGCTTGAAAAGTCGTTGAGATCAAAGGGACCGGCCAGCAGTATCAGCGCCAGAATATGCAATCGGCCTCGATCCTGCGGCTCTGTGTCTACCGATGGTCTGTCGACGCCCATTCTTTCTTTGCGACGCCCGGCTTACTGGCCCTGCTGGTGCTTAGTCAGCAGATGATTGAGATGGTTGGCGAATTCGTTGCAATCGCGCTGGCTTAGCGCGGGCGGACCGCTGGTCTCGACATCGCTGGCCCGCAGCGTGTGCATGAAATCGCGCATATTCAGCAATGCCCCGATGTTCTCGGACGAATAGAGCTCGCCGCGTGGGCTGAGCGCGTGCCCGTCCTTGCCGATTACTTCCGCAGCCAGGGGTATGTCGCTGGTGACGACCAGGTCGCCCGCCGCGACAGATTGGACGATCTCTTCGTCGGCGGCGTCGAAGCCCGCCGCTACTACTTTGACCGCGATATGTGCAGACGAGGGCACCCGCAGATATTTGTTGGCGACCAGCGTCAGCTGGACCCCGGTGCGCTCAGCAGCCCTAAAGAGAATCTCTTTTATCGCCACGGGGCAGGCGTCGGCGTCTACCCAAATTTTCATCCTGGTGCTTCCTGCGATACATTCCGCTAGCCGCTCAAAGACTAAGCGGGATCTGCCATGTTTCGTTAGATATTGGCAAGTATAGTAAAATGCAGCGCGGGTGGCGATACGGCACAACGCGTGAAAGACGCGTCTACTGCAGTGTTAGCCTCCAGATGCCATCTTATTTATACTTGCTTTAGTCGTTGCGCAAATAGCTATCTACACATTAATGACTCGGGAGTTGCAAGCATGCATAGCTTACGAGGAAAACTCAACGCACTGGCAATCTTCATCCTGCCCGTATTCGCACTGGCGGCGGCAGCCGAGGATCCCCATCCGCTACACGGCACTTGGATCTCCAAGCAAGAGCCAGATAGCGAGGATGGCGAATGGGAACTGGTGTTCCATCCAGACGGCACCTTTCGCATGGTAACAATTATGAGTGACGGACTCGGTGACGAGGATTTCGGCGAGGACGAGTTCGATGACGAGTTTGATGACGAGGATTTCGGCGAGGACGAGTTTGAGGACGAGGAAAGCTGGGAGGATATTCTCACCGCATTCGACAGCAACGACAACGGAGTGTTTGACGAGGAAGACTATGCCGCGGCACAGGAGCGCGGCGATGAGGATCTGGCCGAATCGTGGGATGAGGTGCTAGAGGGCGATATAAATGACGACGGCGTCATCGACGAGGAAGAATACAATGCGTGGGATGATGCCGAAGAAGATTGGGAGGAATTTGATCCCTTCGCTGACCTGTCGATGGATATATTCGATGACGAAGAGGAAATAGAAATGGTCATGGTGATGACGGGCAGCTGGGATTCGGGGGGCGATCAGTTCACTCTCGAAATAGAGGAAACCGCTATTACAATCAACGATATGACGCTGGCCGAGTTCTACACGGAACTCTTCAGTGCGATTATCGACGTGCTCTTCGAGGAATCCGGATTGGACGAGGATGAGTTCATGGCGATGATTGCAGAGGATGACGACACCATAACCGCGGAGACACTGGACGAATTAAAAGCAGCGATGGTCGATGAACTGCTCAGCGAGATGGATGAAGTCGAGTCATTCGAAACCGTAACCGAAACTTTCGACTATTCTATCGATGGAGACGAAATGGTCGCCACCGACAGCTATGGCGAGGTGCTGACCTTCGTGCGTCTCGAGGCGCAGAGTGCGGTAGAAGCCATCTCTTGGGGACAAATCAAAGCGAAGTTGCGCTGATCACATGCCGGGCATTGCAGAGTAATGCCGTTTGTCTTGGGCGTCGGCTAGCATAGCATTGGCGCTTGAGCAAATCCACGAGAGGAAACGGCACGTTTTGCCAATATAGATGCACTGGTTATAGATGGTTTATACGAACAACACGTTCGTGGAGTGATCTATGGAAAAGGCATTTGAATTTCGACTGGATAATCGCGACAGAATCATCGTATGCGGCATGGTCGCAACTTGCACAGGATTTGTGCAGGCTTATGGTCTTTTCCAGGGCAATATCCGCTTTGATGGCAGCGGTGTGGTCTCCATTACGATCGGTCTACTACTCATCATCCACAGCATCATTGGCATCTATTCCTTTAGGCGGGAGGGCCTGAGCATTTTTGCCGATGGACAAATCGTGTCACAGACACGCCGATTTTTCTTCTATCCGCAAAAACAAATGGTGCCGATATCTTCATTAGCTCAAGTTTGTTTCAATATAAAACCTATATCACCTACTCTAACGCGAAAAAGCACCCGGAAAGATTGGGGCAGCCTGCCCAGCGAAATCGACGAAGTGCTTCGGGAACAGTTTGCAAAA
>PBOD01000263.1 GCA_002724215.1 Gemmatimonadota bacterium
CGAAGACCCTGGTTTTGATCTGGGTTTGTGCCAGGTGGAGCGCTTTTCGTGAAGCGGTTTGTGTTCAGGAAAAGAATATGACGAATGTACTGATGACCATCGGCGGCCGGGCTATCACCCCTGAGTGGGCCAAAGGGCCGATTCAGCTGATCGAGGGCTGCGCGACGGCGGCGCGGGAGGATCGGGTGATACAGATCGACTTCGATTTCTAAGCGATGGCCGACTGGCTCGATGCCGCTGCGGCGACGTGGGAAGAGTGCCGCGACTATCTGGCCGCATATCCCTGCGCCATTTTGCCCATGGGGGCGACCGAACAGCACGGTCCGCACTTGCCGCAGAATACGGATACGCTATTGGCGCAGGCGGTGGCGGCAGGTGTTGCCCGCAGGACTTGCGGCCTGCTCTTACCGGCGCAGCCGGTCGGCTATTCCTGGGTCTGGCGCGACTATCCGGGATCATTGACGTTTTCCTTCGACACGCTGCGGGCGGTGGTGCAGGATCTGGCGCGGAGTCTGGCGCGCGGCGGTTGCCGGTCCTTGCTGATTGTGCACGGCCACGGCGCCAATCCCAATCCGGTCAAGTACGCCATCCGCGAGCTGGCCGACGAATTGGATCTGCTCATCCTGCAGGTTTTTTACCCACATCTGCAGCAATTGCGCCGGGCGGTCGATACGCAGATGTGGGCTGGCGGCAATTTTCACGCCGAGGAAATCGAGACCTCGATGATGCTACATCTGCACCCGGATCTGGTGCGGATGGACCGCGCGGTATGCGAATATCCCGAACCCTCTATCGAGTATGAAATGTCGGCGCTGCCGATGGGGGCGTTGAGTCAATCGGGGGTCTTCGGCGATGCGACGGCGGCTACGGCGGAAAAGGGCGCGCGCTTTCTCGATATGTGGATCGAGCGCGCGGCGGCGTTGTGGCTGGAATTTCTCGACAGCGAATAGGAGCAAGAGATATGGGTGCGATCAATGCGGTGATGGGCGAAGTCAAGGGCGAAGATCTGGGGGTTGTCGACTATCACGAGCATCTGTGTTTCAATGCGCCGCCGTGGCTATTGCGCGAAGACCGCGATTTCAAGCTCGACGATGTCGAGCGCTCGGCCGCGGAGTTGCGCGATTGGACGGCGGCGGGGGGGCGGACGATTATCGAGATGTCGGCGATCGATTTTGGTCGCGATATTCGCGCAGTACGGCGCATTGCGCGCAAGGTGCCCGAGGCGCAGATCATCGCCATCACCGGTTTCAATAAGCCCTACTTTTGCGACGCCGCCATTTTCGCGATTCCCGACAAAGATTTGATCAAGCGCTGCGTGCGCGATATCGAACGGGGTATCGACGGCACCGATGTTAAGGCGGGTCTGGTCAAGGGCGGGACCGGATACAATACCATGAACGACCAGGATCGCAAACTGATGCGGATAGCGGCCAAGGTCCATCTCGAGACCGGCGTACCGCTGATTACCCACACCGAAGCTGGGACCATGGGCTGGGAGCAAATAGAGCTACTGGCTGACGAAGGCGTCGATCCCCGGCGGGTGTGCTTGAGCCATATGGATCGCAATCCGGATTTCTGGGAGCACAAGCGCATCGCCGCGACCGGGGCCTTTCTGGGCTACGACTGCCCGGGCAAGACAAAGTACGGCCCCGACGAATTGCGCATTGGTGTGCTGCAGCGGCTGATCGACGCGGGGCTGGGTGGACAGATTCTGCTCGGCAACGATCTGGGCCGGCCAAGCTATTGGCGCCACTACGGCGGGGGACCGGGGCTGGATTTCGTGCTAAAGAAACACGTGCCGCGGCTGCGCGACGAGGGTATTTCCGCCGCGGCGATCGATGCTATACTCATCAACAATCCCCGCCGCTATCTGACGGGAGACTGAAGCGATGCGTTATGTGTTGGGCGTCGATCTGGGCACGGGCAGCGCCAAGGCCGTTTTGCTCGACGGGGAGGGCGTGCAGATAGGTCGCGGTACGGCCGAATATCCACTGCACAAACCGCACCCGGGTTGGGTTGAGCAGGACGGGGAGGACTGGTGGCGGGCGCTGGGCGCGGCGGCACGGCAGGCCCTCGGGGATAGGGATCCCGGGCAGGTGGCCTGCGTCGGCCTGTCGGGCCAACTCAATGGGGCGGTTTTTGTCGATAGTGCTGGCCAACCGCTCAGAAGAGTTCCGATCTGGCTCGACCACCGCTCGCAAAAAGAGTGCGAATGGGCGGAGCAAAAGGCGGGTGACTTGCTTAAAGAGCGGGCGTTGTCGCGATTGGGGCCGGTCAACACCTTGGCCAAAGTGCTGTGGCTCAAGGCCAACGAGCCGGAGATCTACCGCCAGGCGCGCTGGGCGCTATTGCCCAAGGATTGGCTGCGGCTGCGCTTGACGGGCGAGGTCGGATCAGAGGTGTCGGATGCATCGGTCACAGCGGCTTTCGATCTGTACCGACGCGAGTGGTCGGGCGAGATTCTCGAGGCGTTGGAAATCGATGCTGGCCTCTTTCCCCCCGTGATGGATTCGCCCGATATCGCTGGGCAGATCAGCGCCCAAGCTGCGGCCGAAACCGGTCTCAAAGCCGGTACTCCCGTCGTCGCCGGCGGCGGCGATATGCCGTGCATGATCCTCGGCTCAGGGGTGATCGCGCCGGGGGTGGTTGCCTGCGGCATCGGCACGGCGGCCCATGCCACGGCCTATGCCGAAGAGCTGGATCCGCGGGCTTATAACAAGCTCTGGCCGATGTGCCATCCCATACCCGGCAAATACGCCTGGCTGGGCTGCTCGTTTACCGGCGGGGCTTCGCTCAAGTGGTTTAAAGAGGAGTTCGGCGGCAGTTATGACGACTTAAATGCCGCTGCGGCCAGAGTGCCGGCCGGCGCCGAGGGCCTGTTCTTTATGCCCTGGCTCGAGGGTAGTGCCACGCCCTGTCCCGACCCCAGCGCCCGCGGTGGCTTTGTCGGGTTGGCGTTGCGCCACACTCGCGGGCATCTGGTGCGGGCGGTGATGGAAGGGGTGGTTTACGATTTGCGGCACTCGCTCGATTGCTTCATCGCAATCGGCCTGCCCATTGATGAGTTGCGCATCGGCGAAGGCGGCTCGCACTCACCGCTGTGGCGGCAAATTCAGGCCGATATTTTTGGGCGCGATGTGGTGCGCATCGCCACGGACGATCTGTCGGCAGTAGGCGCGGCATTGTTGGCCGGGGTCGGCTGTGGACTATACCCCGATTTCGCTACCGCCTGTAGTGGGGCGGTTAAATTGGCCGAAACCGTACCCTGTCGAGCCGATCAGGCGACAGCCTATGCTCGGGCCTTTGCTCGTTACGGAGCGCTCTATCCGCTCTTAAAGGAATGGTACGCGGGCAAATGAAGTTTGTGCAAAAGGGTGCTTTTGCCCATATTGAATCATATTCATCTCTATTAGGGGATTAGACTTAGGCCAAATTATGGACAAGGCCCAGGACCAGGGGGGACTCGTCTGCGAGCCCCGCAAGGTCGGCTATATCTGGATCGTGTATTTGTTGCTCTTTGCCGTGGCGGTGCCCTGGTACTGGCCCGCGGACTACCGCGGGCCGCTGGTGCTGGGTTTGCCGCTGTGGGTGGCGGTGAGCCTGGCGGCCATCGCGCTACTGGCTGCGTGGACGAGTTGGGTGATCCATCGTTACTGGATCGAAGCGGAGGAGACCGACTGATGGGGGGCATGGTATTTGGGCCCGGTGCGCTGATTGCCATCGCGCTCTATCTGGTCTCGATGATCGGCGTGGGATGGTATGCGCGCAAAAGGCGCGAGTCCAATAGCATGGCCGACTTCTACCTCGCCGGACGCTCCCTGGGGCTTGGCGTGCTCTTTTTGACCCTCTACGCAACCCAGTACAGTGGCAATACCCTCTTTGGCTACACCGGCAAGACCTATCGGATTGGCTTTGAATGGACGGCTTCGGTGCTGTTCATGTTCTCGATCATTCCCGGCTATTTGCTCTTCGCGCCGCGATTGGTCGCCCTGGCCCGCCGCGAGGGCTTTATTACCCCCGGCGATTATATTTCCCACCGCTTCGCCTCGCCGGCACTGACGCTATTGAGCACGGTGCTGATGATCTACGCGTTGTGCAATTACGCGCTGGCCCAACTCAAGGCGATGGGCGCAGCGGTCGAGGGCATTACCGATGGCGCGGTGCCGGGGGCTTATGGGATCGTCGGCCTGGCGGTAATCATGGTGGTCTACGAGACGCTGGGCGGGATGCGCTCGGTAGCGTGGACCGATGTGATACAGGGGGTGGTGCTGCTGCTCGGCTTTGGTATACTGGCCTTTCTGATTCCGATCAAGCTCGGTGGCGGGCTGGAGCATGTGGTTGCCCGATTGAGCGAGATGGATCCGCCCAAGGTACAGGCGCCGTCGACAGAGGGGGCCAATAAGTGGATCAGCTATATCTTTTTGTTGGGCTGCGGGGCCGCCATATACCCACAGGCGATCCAGCGCCTTTATTCCAGTCGCTCGGTCAAGGTACTCAAGCGCTCATTAGCGCTGATGGCCTTTATGCCGCTGACGACGACGCTGGTGGCGCTCATTTGCGGTTTGACCGCGGCGGTGGTACTACCCGATTTGAGCAAGGCCGAGTCCGACCAGGTGCTGGCGCGGCTGTGTGCGCTGATCATGGCGGATTCGACGCTGGGTTACTGGCTGGTGGTAGCGGTCTTCGCCGCGGCGCTGGCGGCGCTGATGTCGACGGCCGATTCTGCGCTATTGTCGATTTCGTCGATGTTTACCAAGGATATTTACAAACCCTATTTCCGCCCGCAGGCCGACGAAGCCGAGATGACGCTGGTGGGCAAATTCAGTTCCTGGGCCATCGTCGTCTTGTTGGTGGTAGTGGCGATCGGCACTAAGGCCACGCTGGTGCGGCTGCTCGAACTCAAATTCGAGGTGCTGATTCAGGTTGTGCCGTGTTTCTTTATGGGGCTTTACTGGCGGCGATTGTCAGCGGGCACGGCCTTGCTGGGCATGGTATGCGGGCTGGTGGTGGCGCTGGGATTGACGTGGGCAGGTAAGCCGCTCATCTGGGGTTTTCACGCTGGCGTAGTCGGCCTGGCCCTCAATGTGGTGGTGTGCGTCGCCGGCACATTGCTCAAACCGGCGCCAAGGGCATAACTACAGGGGAAATATGCGCTCCGCGTCCAAAAAATTCCTCGTCGACCTCCTTGCGGCTCCGGGTCCTTCCGGCTATGAAGGCCCAGTGCGGGCGGTGTGGCGGGCCGAAGTCGAAAAATATGCGGAAAGGGTCGATGTCGATGTCCACGGCAATGCCGTCGGTGTCTACAATAGCGGCGGCGGCCCCCGCATAATGTTTGCCGGGCACATGGACGAACTGGGCTTCCAGGTAATCTATATCGACGAAAAGGGTTATATCTACTTCGACACCGTCGGCGGCTTCGACATGCAACTCGTACCCGGTCGCAAGGTCCGCATCCACACGGCCAAAGGCCCGATCCTTGGGGTGCTCGGCAAAAAGCCCATCCACCTGATGCAGGCCGGCGAGCGCGGCAAGGTGCCGGCCAAGCACGACCTGTGGATCGATATTGGCGCCGGGGACGGGGCCGAGGCCAAAAAACTGGTGGCCATCGGCGATCCGGTGACCTACGACGCCAATTACGAGGAATTGCGCCACGGTCTGGCGGTGTCGCGCGGCTTTGACAATAAGGCCGGGGCGTGGGTGGTGGCCGAAGCGCTGCGGCGGGTGAGCCGGGCCAAGAAGAAGTGTCGCGCTGCGATCTATTCGGTGGCGACCGTGCAGGAGGAGGTCGGCTTGCGCGGGGCCCGGACCAGCACCTACGGGATTGATCCGCTGGTCGGCATCGCCGTCGATGTGACCTGGGCAATGGATCATCCCGGCGTAGATAAGCGCCAGGTCGGCGAGTGTGCGCTCGGCGACGGGCCGGTCATAACGCGCGGGGCCAATGTCAATCCGGTGGTCTTCGACCGCCTGGTACAGGTGGCCAAGCAGAAGAAAATCCCGCATCAGATCCAGGCCGAGCCCGGCGGCACCGGCACCGACGCCAATGCCATGCAATTGAGCCGGGCAGGGGTGGCGACCGGACTGGTCAGCGTGCCGCAGCGCTATATGCACACCCCGGTGGAAATCGTGGCGCTCGCGGATCTGGACAACACCGCCAAATTGCTTGCCGAATTCGCGCTTGCCGTCGAGGCCAAGGCGAGCTTTATCCCCTGAGGTTGGCACCGTGAAAATAACCAGTATCGATATATGGACCGTAGTCGTACCGACGATCCCCGGGCGGGTGCACAGCCCCGAGTGGGAAGCCGAAACGGGGTGGGACCAGGTGCCCAAGCATATTGTGCGCCTGAATACCGACTGCGAACTGGCGGGCCTGGGCGAGACCGGGCGCGGAATGCCGATCGAAGATGTGCGCGCCGGCGCCGGCCAACTACTGGGCAAGGACCCGGAGGCGCTGGCGCTGCAGGATATTTATGGCTCTTGCCGATCGGACGAAACGGCGGCGGTGGGCGTCGGGCCGGCTTATGATACTTTTGAGATGGCCGTATTTGATCTGGTGGGCAAGGCGCGGCAGGTGCCGGTACATGCGCTACTCGGTGGGGCGGTGCGCGACCGGGTTAAGGCCGACTATTGGATGGGCCATCAGACGCCCGAGGACGGCAAGCGGGCGGTCGAACGGGCGCTGGCGCACGGCTTCAAGGGCGTTAAGATCAAATGCAAGATCGAAGAGCCGATGGTCGAGCGGCTGGAGGCGATGCGCGACGTGGCCGGGGTGGACTTCAAGGTCACGGTCGATCCCAACGAGCGCTTCCACACCGCCGAGCAGACGATTGCGCTGGCGCAGCAACTGGCAGCAGTGGGCAATGTCGAAGTCTTCGAGGATCCCATTCCCAAATCCGATCTTGAGGGCTATATAAAGATCCACGAGGAGATTGAGTTGCCGGTGGCGATGCACGTAGGCAGCGGGCCGCAGATCATCCGTGCGGTCAAAGCCGAGGTCGTCGATTGCTTCAACCTCGGCGGTAGCCTAGTTGGTTTTCAGAAAAACGCGGCGACGGCTCTGGCGGCGGGTTTTAGCTGCTGGCACGGCTCGGGCAACGACCTGGGGATTGTCGATACGTCCTACGTACACGCGGCGGCGGCGGCACCCAATTGCACCATGGCCTCCGATTTTGTCGGCAGTTGGACTCGCGAGGACGATTTGATCGTCGAGCCGATCCCCTTTATTGACGGCTACGTGCCGACGCCTGAGAAACCGGGCCTGGGGTGCGAATTGGACCAGGAGGCCCTGGGGCGCTATACCCTGGGGCACGAAACTGCTAGCGCATGAGCAAGGTCGCTGTATTCGCCCACCGCGGTGCCTCCGGTACCCATCCGGAAAACACGGCTGCCGCCTTCGCCGAAGCCCTACGCCTGGGCGTCGAGGCTGTGGAATTCGACGTGCGGTTGACCGCCGACCGCAAGATGGTCGTCATTCACGATGCGACGGTCGATCGCACCTCTGACGGCCACGGCGAGGTTCGCCATATGACGCTGGCGCAGATGACCGAACTTGACGCCGGTGCCTGGTTTGATGCCCAGTACACCGGCGAGCGTTTTAAGACCCTCGAAGCCGTGCTCGACCAGCTGACGGGAGACGTCCGGCTCAATATTCACGTCAAGGTCGATGACCGCGACCGCGACATTCTGGCGCCGATGGTGGCGCGCGAATTGGTGGATCGCGATCTAATCGACACCGCCTTTATCGCTGCCGACCAGTTGGCGCTGGCGCTGGTGCGGCGGGTGGACGCG
>PBOD01000264.1 GCA_002724215.1 Gemmatimonadota bacterium
CAGGCGAAGTCGCCGTCGCCAGTGGCGCGCAGGGGCCCGGCCAGACGCCCTTCGAGTGTGACTTCGTAGCGGGATCCGGGTTTGAGCCCGCCATCGATGGCGAAGCTGAGGGGATTGTCCTCGAAACGGATGTCGATCGGTGCCAGCGCTTCGCCTTCGTGGCTGATGCGCACGGTTTCGGTGCTGATCAGTTCCTGGTCGATGGCGGTGGAGAATTGGGCTTCGATGCGGCGGTTGTCGGCATCGACCACGGCAGTGGGGCTCTGGCTGACCAACTGGGGCACCGTGGTCTGGAAAGCCCAGGTGAAGTCGCCGTCGCCAGTGGCGCGCAGGGGGCCGGCCAGACGCCCTTCGAGTGTGACTTCGTAGCGGGACCCGGGTTTGAGCCCGCCATCGATTTCGAAGCTGAGGGTATTGTCCTCGAAGCGGATGTCGCTTGGCACCAGGGCCTCACCTTCGCGGCTGATGCGAACGGTGCCCGGCTCTTTTAACACGTCGTCGTCGATAGCGGTGGAGAATTGGGCTTGGATGCGGCGATTGTCGGCATCGACCACATCTGTGGGGCTCTGGCTGATCAACTGGGGCGTGGTGGTCTGGAAGGCCCAGGTGAAGTCGCCGTCGCCAGTGGCGCGCAGGGGCCCGGCCAGACGCCCTTCGAGTGTGACTTCGTAGCGGGATCCGGGTTTGAGCCCGCCGTCGATTTCGAAGCTGAGGGTATTGTCCTTAAAGTCGAAGCCGATCGGTTTCAGCGCTTCGCCTTCGCGGCTGATGCGCACGGTTTCGGTGCTGATCAGTTCTTCGTCGAGTGCGGTGGAGAATTGGGCTTCGATGCGGTGGTTGTCGGCATCGACCACATCTGTGGGGCTCTGGCCGACCAACTGAGGTGTGGTGGTCTGGAAGGCCCAGGTGAAGTCGCCGTCGCTGCCGGCCCGCAGCAGTCCGCCGAGCAGGCCATCAAGCGCGACGTCGTAGCGGGTGCCGGGGCGAAAATCGCCGGGCAGCTGGATGACGAGCGTATTGGTCGCCGAGTCGAAGATGGGGTCGGTCTCCAGCGCGACCGCCTCGCCCTCGGCGAATACGGTTACGGCGTCGGCGTTGGCGAGGATGCCGGTCAATAGCGGTGCGTCGAAGGATGCGGTGATGCGGCCGTCGCCGGCCGCGTCGAGGGCGCCGGCCGCTGGCGAGGTCTCGACCAGTGCTGGCACCTGGGTGCTGAAAGACCAGGTGGTGGCGTCGGCGGGACGGTTGCCAGCGAGGTCCTCGAGGGCGGCCGACACTTCTATATTGTATTGCGAGCCGGGCAGCAGGCCGCCCTCGGGCAGCAGCCGCACGGTGTTGGTGGCTTCGTCGTAGATGGGCTCGGAGAGCTGGGCCAGCGGGGTATTGCCGAGGTGAATCTGGAAGTTATCGCCGATCACCGTGGCCAGGTTGAGGGGTTCCGAGAAGGTGATGTCGATCTCGCCGACCTCGACCGACACGCCGCTGGCGGCCATCTCTGGCGTTGCACTAGTGATCGTGGGGCGGGCGGTGTCCAGGGTGAAGACTGCAACGGTGTCGAAGACAGCCATGATATTGCTCTTGCCGTCTATCGCGCCTGCGACCCGCACCGTGGCGCTACCCGAGGGCATGGCGGTGTCAATGGTGAGCTGGCCGCTCCAGGTCGCTCCGGTGAATTGCAATTGCTCGAAGGCGAAGGTCTGCTCGCCGATGATGGCTTCGACCGTCGGGGCCGTGCCGCTGTCGATGCCCGAGTGTTCGTCGAGTAAGCCGATGGCCAGAGTCGCGGTTTGGCCGATGCCCAGTTCGGTGCGGCTCAGGGTGAAGGAGGAGACCTCGGGGGCGACGGTGTCGATGATAAAACTCTGCGTTGAGCTCCACGCAGAGCGGGAAAAGCCGTCGTCGACGGCCTGTACCGACCAGAAGTAGGTGCCGCTGGCGAGGCTCTCGACCCGGTGTTCGAGCCGCTGGCCGGCGTTGCCCGGGCCGAGGCCGGTGTTGCCCGAGAGTATCTGGTGCCCTGCCGACGTCGTGCCGACGCGCAGGTTGTAGCTGAGACTGCGCGGCGTATCGTCGCCATCGTCGGCCGATTCGCCCCAGCTCAGCACCACGGCGTCGCCGTCGTCTGTAGCTGCGGCGGGCGCGGGCGTGTCGGGAGCCCGGTTGCGGTTGAATTGGCCAGTGAGGTTGTCGTTGACGATACTCAAGGGGATGGGGATGGTACCACCGGTGCTGCCGGCGGAGACCAGATCGAGGTCGCCGTCATCATCGATATCGGCCAGGGATACTGCGCTGAATTCGAGGCCCTGCAGCAGGGTAATCGGGTCCTGTGCAAAGGTGGTTTCGGCGCCAAAGCGGTTGAGGGCATTTTCGTAGATTTGCAGAATGGCCTGGCTGCCGTCGTTGCCGCTGACGACCAGGTCGAGGTCGCGGTCGTTGTCGTAATCGCCCCAGGCCAGGTCGCCGCCCTGGATTCCGGTGAAGGCACCGTCGGCGAGCGCGGCGAAGCCGCCGTTGCCATCGTTGACCCAAAGATCAGTGCGCAGACCGGTGGCGGAGATACCGGCCGCCGCGAGGTCGGGATCGCCGTCGCCATCGTAGTCGCCCCAGGCCAGGTCGGCCGATTCGAGACCGGGCAATTCGAGCTGTGCGTCGGTGAGTTGGCCTAGATCATTATAGTAGATGCTGAATGCCCGGGTGCCGTCAGTGCTTGATCCGGCGGCGGCCAGGTCGAGATCGCCGTCGTTGTCGTAGTCGCTCCACAGTGCCTCGCCGTTATTGAGCCCGGTCAATTCCTGCTCGGATAGTGCAAAGCCGCTGAGCCCGTCATTGACAAAGATGCGTGTGTAGGATTGGTAGCGCCCATCGGCCAGATCCTCGCTCTGGCCGATGAGGACGAGGTCGAGGTCGCCGTCGTTGTCGTAGTCGCCCCAGTCTGCTGCACTCTTGGAAACTGCGGGGAAGCGGAGGATGTCGAGGTCGCCGCCATTGGATTCGTAGAGCGAGGCCTCGCGGTTTTCAACGCTGTCCTCGCCGGTCAGCAACAGGTCGAGATCGCCGTCATTGTCGTAGTCGCCCCAGTCGACATCGCCATTGCGCAAGGGCGACAGCCCGGCGTCGGCCTCGACTGCGAGCGTGCCACCCTCATTGATGTAGAGCAGGCTCTGAGCATCGCCGCTGCGGTTTTGGCCAAGGATGGCGAGGTCGAGGTCGCCATCGCCATCGTAGTCGCCCCAGTCCATGGCTGCCTCTTTGAGCGCGCGGATGCGCTGGTCCGAGGACACGAACTGCTGAATATTGAGGATCTGCTCCTGCGACCAGTCCGAGCGTGCGAAGCCGCCGTCGACCGTCTGCACGCTCCAGAAATAGGTGTCGGGCGGCAGGCTGCGGCGCAGGATCTTGTTGGTTTTGAAGCCGCTGTTACCTGGTCCGACCATCGCGGTGCCGCTGTAGATCTCGCCGCCGCCGGGCTTGGTGCCGACGCGGAGGTTGTAGGTCAGCTCGGCGCCCTCAGCATCGGCACCCGGTGCCCAGCTAAAGAGGATGCGGCTGCTGGTGACGGTGGGTGGATTGAGAGCGGTGGGGGCGGTGGGGGCGGCGTTGGGCAGGGCGGTACTCTGGTTGTTGTAGAGAATGGTGCGGCGCTCGCCGCTCTGGTTGGCGCCCGAGAGTAGCAGGTCGGCGCGACCATCCTCGTCGTAGTCGACCCAGGTCGCTGCGCCACCGGCAAGGCCCTCGAGATTGGTTTCGTCCGAGACGCCGCTGATCCGTCCGTTTTCATTGGAGAAGACGAAGGCCTGGTAATCGGAGAGGATCGATCGGCCGGTGGCGGCGAGGTCGGGATCGCCGTCGTTGTCGTAGTCAATCCAGGCCAGATCGCCATCGATGCGGCGGGTGTTGCCGAGATTGAATGTTGCGTCGTGAGCCAGCACGCCCGCGGGGCGGTTGCGGTAGAGGAGAAAGGATGTGTTCCAGATGCCGTCGCGGCCGGCGACAGCGAGGTCGAGGTTTCCGTCGCCGTCGTAGTCGGCCCAGGCCAGCGCGCCGCCCTTGACTTTGACGTTGGCTTCGAGCGTGCCGTCGACCGCGAGCGTGCCGGTCGGGTCGTTGACGTAAAATTCGGTGACCTCGCGGAGGCCGCCGGTCGGGGTGACATTTTCGCCCGAGATGGCGAGGTCGAGGTCGCCGTCGTTGTCGTAATCACCCCAGGTCAGGTCGCCATTGTGCACGTTGACCAGGTTTTCGCTGTTGATTTCGTCGATTTGCAGCACGCCGCCGTCGTTTTGGTATACCCGGGTCAGCGATGTGCCGCTGGGCAACATGCCCGAGACGACGAGATCGGGATCGCCGTCGTTGTCGTAGTCGGCCCAGGCCAGGGTGGCGTAGCGGACCCCCTGGAGCGAGGCCGGGTCGGCGCCATCAAGCTGCAGCAGGTCGAGGGCGAGGAGGCGGCTGCTGTCGGTCTCTTGATTGCGGTAGAGCCGCAGACTCTCCTGATTCTCGACATCCCAGCCGACGACCGCGAGGTCGAGGTCGCCGTCGTTGTCGTAGTCGGCCCAGGCCAGGTCGCCGTGGTAGGCGCCGATTAGTTCCTGGCCGGGTGCCTGGTCCTCGAAGAGCAGGGCCTCGTCGTTGCCGTAGATACGGACAATGCGCAGGCACTGGTCGCCGTCGGCGATTTCGCCCATCAGCGCCAGATCTTGGTCGCCGTCGCCGTCGTAATCGCCCCAGGCGGCGGACCCCGCCCAAACCCCTGGCAACTCCTGGCCAGATTCGACTAGGTTTTGCCCGGTGGCGGGCGTCTGCAGGGCCAACAGGCCCAGGATGAGGACGGCGTATTTGCGCATGGTTTTGCGGAGGAGCAGCGCGCGATTGTTGGCGATCGCGCCAATGACTAAAAGTATAGCACGTGCTGCGGCTTTCGCCAAGCGGGTTTTTGCGGGTTCGAATCTAGATAAGTTCGACGTCGTCCATATCGACTTCGGCAGCCACGGCGGTGCCGAGAATGGACACGTTGAGCACCAGGCGGAAGGTCTCCTTGCGCGACGAGATCCGCCCCTGTACTCCGCTGAGCGGGCCGCGCACCACGCGAATCCTGCGTCCCCGCTTGAGCTGGGGATAGAGCGTCAGGTCGGCCGGGCCAGCACTGGCGAGGTAGATCTGGCGCAATTCTTCCAATAATTGGCCCTGATCGACTACGTCGATGGTCCGCACCAGATAACCGTTGCGCAGCAGCGCCAGGCGCTCGGCGGCGTCGCAGCAGGCGAAGAGGTAGCCGGGCAATAGGGGCACGTCGAAGCTGTAGCGGCGCTGGCCCTTGCGTTGCCTGGGGCGGCTCTGCCGGAGCGGCAGGTAGTGGCGGATTTCAGCATCGAAGCAGGTTTTGGCCGCCTTCTTCTCACACCGGGGCTTGGCGTGGAGCACGTACCAGCGGCGATCGGCATCGCCGGGCTGGAAGAGGCGATCGGCCTGTTCGGCCAGGGCCAGACCGGGAGGTGTCTCACTCATCGGGCAGGTTCTTGATACGGCGCACGAGTGCGCTGCTGGACTGGCCCCGCCACAGCGGCAGGGCTTGCACCCGGCCCCCGTGCGCTTCGACGATGCGGCGGCCGACGATCTCTTCCCGGGCGTAGTCGCCGCCCTTGACGAGGATGTCGGGCAGCAGATCGGCTACCAGCGGCTCGACGCTCGCGCCGGAGAAGGTGCAGACATAATTGACACAGGATAGTGCGGCCAGCAGTGCGGCACGGTCCGCCTGCGGCATCAGGGGGCGTCCCGGTCCCTTTAAGGCGCGGACGCTGCGGTCGTCGTTGAGACCGACAGCCAGGCAGTCGCCCAGGGCGCGGGCCTGCTGCAGATATTCGACGTGGCCGCGGTGCAAAAGGTCGAAGCAGCCGTTGGTGAAGACGAAAGTCTGCCCCGCTTCGGCGCACGCGCGCCGGGTCGCATGCAGTTCGGTTGGCTCGAGCAGCTTGTCGGTCGCAATAGGGAGGGAAGGTTGCGCTGCCGTGGCCATGTACTACGCTGGGTGGTCTTACGCAGCGGCCCGAAGTGCGCGGGCTTTACGCACATACTCGACGAGGAGCGAGAGCACGGCGGATAGCAGGAAACCCACCCCGGCGGCGATCGCGGTCTTTTGCTGCGCGGTTGTCTGAGGTATCGATCGCACTTCGAGCGCCTGGGTGAGGATGCGAATATCGTTGGCGGATTTGGCGCGGGAGATCCGGGCTTCTTCGACCAGCGTCGACAGCCGGTTGAGCGTTTCTTCCAGTAGTGTCTGGTTGCGCAACAGGTGCTGGTGATCACGCACTTTGCTGGAAAGAGAGTCGCCGACTTCGAGACGCCGCTGCTCTAACGAGCGGCTCTGTGCCTTATAGACCCAGCGTTGCGCGATAAGGTCGAGCACCTCGCTGATCCGCTGCCGTTGTTCCCATAACGAGGTGTATATTTCTCGCGCCTGGACCATCTTATCGATCGAGGAGGGATTGCCCTTCGATTCCTCCGCGGTCCTGTTGCCGTGCAGGGCACGTAAATTAGCTAAACGTTCGGCCAGCGAGACATAGGCGGGATTGGGGGCATTGCCTAACGCCTGAGGGAGGTCTTTCAGTTGGTTGTTCAGGTTAGCTATCTCTGCTGTCACGTAATGGTCGATCCAGTATTCGTAGCGCGCACCGCGGTCGAATTGGTGTAAAGTCTCGTGGATTGTGTTATAGAAGGTCTCATGCGGCGTATCGATATCGAACGCTTGCAGCTGATCTAGGATTTGGCGGTAAGTCGGGCGGTAATCTGGGAGTAGGCTCTGCAGCTTTATATCGGTCGCCTGGATCAACAGGTTGGTATCGAGCAGGGCCGATTCGATGCGCATTATGTTTTGGAAGAGACGGAGCGTCGATGAGTCGAGCTGGGCTTGTTGGATCTGCATCAAGCCGATGCGATTCCTGATTTCGAAGGCCTGCAAGGAGTCTTCGTTGGCTTTGAGGCGGTCGTTTACGGTCCGGTACTGCTGCTCGACGTAGTCGTAGTAGCGTCCGCCTTCCTCCGAGTTCAGATCGCTATTGCGCGCGACAAAGAGATCGGCCCACGCGCTGACCAGCGGGATCGGCACGTCGGGGTGGCTGTGGCGCACGGTGAGCTTGATGCCCGGATCAAGGACCG
>PBOD01000265.1 GCA_002724215.1 Gemmatimonadota bacterium
TGCTGATGGTCGAGGTCAACGCCTGCGGATTGATCGGCGTGTAACTGAGATCATACTGGAAGGCCCCCACGGGCACCGACCGGGCTTCCGCAGTGACCGCCCGGCCCAGCACTTTTATATAGGCATGGTGGTTGACATCGGCGACGCCGCGCACGCCCAAGCCCTCGGCGGTGCCGCCGGCGAAAGCAAGAAACAGACTGGTATCCGATGATGCTTTGGCCAGGGCCGGCGAGCCCAGGAAGACATCGCTGGCGGCGATGCCATCTTCGGTAGCCGCATCCGAATCGTCGTCGGCAACCTTTTCCGGCAGAATCCAGCTCGCACCATTGTAGAAACCGTAGTAGATGTCGTGCTCACGGCCAGTCGAATAGCCGGCGCTGAAGGCAATGTGCAACTCGCCCTTGTCGGGCAGGCGGTCGTCGACCAGAGCCGCAACGCGCTCGGTCACGGTCCATTCGAGTTCGATATTGTAGTTGTTGGCACCGTCGGCGAATACCGGCGAGGTAGCGGTGCTCCACACCGCCGCGGCTGCAGCTTTGTTCCAGCCGGCGCCGGCGCCAATGGCGTTGTCATAGGTATAACTATTGAAGAATACCGACTCGAAGTTGGCGTCGCCGAATTTGTAGACCGCGTAGATCTTGTCCGGCGAGCTCTGCCGATCGACGACGACGGTCGGAAAGTAGAACCGCGCGTCGGTTTCGATCGCCGCGACCGTGGCCTCGTCGACGAAATCGTCGATGACCGCGCCGACAGCGTCCTGATTCCAACCGCTCGTGTTTACCGTCTGCCACGAGTCGGCCAGCAAGGTCTTGTGCTCAATGTCATTGGTGGCGTCGTTGAAATAGGCCACGTGCAGTACATCGCCAGTGCCGACCGAGATATCCGGCCCGATCTGGCGGGTGCCGTCGGGCGTGAGCCTTACCCCGCCCTGGCTGCCGCTATTGGCCGTCGAACCGACGCCCACCATCGAGAAGGGGGTGGTCTCGCGATCGACTTGCGACAGCATGATATCGTCAGCGCCGGCGCCGCTGCTCGAACCACGCACATAAGTAATAAAAATGTTGTCGCGCTGATCGACGACCATGCGCGGAAAGCCCGTCGTCCGGCCCTGGGCGCTGTTGCTAACCGTGGTCGAGTCGTTGACCACAATCGAGCGATCGCCAGGTAGCCACGACGCGCCGCCGTTCTCCGAGTAATTGAAATAGACATTGTCGGCGTTGCCGCTGGTGCCAGCGAAAGCAGCGGTGTGGCCGTCGGGCGAGTGGTTGAAGGCGTAGACCACCCGCGGGTTGCCGCGGCTATCGACCTCGATATCGACGGTCGAGAAGGCGCTGCCGGTATTGGCGACATTCAGCGTCAGCAGATCGTAGCGCAGCGTGCCCGAAACGCTGACCGGCGTCGAGAAGGTCCTGCCAGCATCTTCGCTGCGCGCGTAGCGCACGTAGTAGACCGGCGTCGTCACCACGGTGCCGGTCTCCTGCGAGATCCACGCCATGTGGAGAACGCCGTCGGAATCGACCGCGATGTCGGTGCGCAAACCATCGACATCGCTGCTCTCGACCTGTTTGCTCTGTTCTATATTGTGGAAGTGGCCGTAGACCGGATGGGTCGGGGTCGCGGCCTGATTGAGATCGGCCCGCACCGTAACTTGGCTACCGAGGACAAAATTCTCCTGGGTAGTGCTGTCCTGGGTTGAAAACCCCACCGGAGTGCGGTTTTCAAACGTCGGCGCGGCGCCGTAGACGCTGGGGGCCAGCCACAGCAGCAGCAGCAGTCCGCCGACGATCCAGGGGATCGAGAATCGTCCAGTCGACTGCGGCCGGCGCGGATGGGCCAGCGGTGCATTGCTCTGAGCTGAGGGTCTCACAATTCCATTCCTTAGAATTTTCGCTCCACCCGTAGGAGCTAAAGCATCCCTTCAACAAGCCGGGTTTTAGCAAGAACGATGCCACAACTATGTATAGGGGAAAGACCTGGTATAAACCCCAACAGAAGGTGCAATTTTTCCCGTCTGCAGCGGAAAGTACTTCCCCGCCGGATGGAAGCATCTTCCCCTTTTTCCCCCTATCTCTGTCTTGAGGGCGCTGGCGCGCGGCGACACGTAGTTTGGCATGGGATTTGCCGCTGCCCTCTGCGTATATCCCACTCAGGGAGGACGCATTGTGACAAAACGGACTTTATTTGCTCTGATTTTGGTAGTGTACAGCCTGCCGGCGACCCTGCTCGCCGCCCGACTCGAACTGCGTCAGGCCGGCACCGGAGCCACGCAAGCCTCCGTTCTCGTCGGCGGGGAGATCGACATCGAGGTCTGGGTCGACTCGGAAAGCGAAGAGCTTTCGGGGGCGGCGATCTTCCTAAGTTTCGACGAGACGCGCTTCGCCCTCGTCGACAACGACCGGGCCGAAGTCGCTGGTTTCCAGCCCTTCGCACCCGGCGATTTCCTCGGCAATGGCGAAATCTACCGCAACTACCTGCTCTCCGAAGACGACCCGGCCGCCGGTGCACCCGGCATCCAGCTGGATTTCAGCGTCGTCCGCGCCGAGGGACGCGGCGAGGGGCCCATCGCCTCCTTCCGCCTGCGCACCCTGGCACCGGTGCGCGCCGATGCCATTCGCATCGACGAGAGCGGGGTGCGCGAAACCCGCGTCTTCCTGCCCGATGGCAGCCAACGCGCCTTCCGCTTTGTTACCCCGCTCAATCTCACCGTGCAGGGCATCTCCATCGGCGGGTTGCCCGAGCAACTGATCCTGCCCCGGGGCGACACCCGGACCCTCAATCTCGACGAGCTGGTTTTCGACCCGCTCTACGCAGCCTCCGACCTAACCTGGACCCTGTCCGAAACCCCAGCTCTGAGCCCGGTCCGCGACGGCAGCGACCTGCACTTGCAGGCCCCTGCAGACGCCTCGCCCTGGGAGCGCCTGGAACTCACCGTCATCAATCCCGACGGCCAGACCGCCCGCGCCAGCGTCGATATTTTCGTCAATGCCGCGCCGACCCTCGCCGATCTGGGTCCACTGGTCTTCTTGGAGGATGAATCCTACGAAATACCTCTCGACGCCCTGGTCGAAGATCCCGATACCGCGCCCGACTTCCTGAGTTGGAGCGCCAGCAGCAGCCCGGAAATCGCCGTCGAAATCACCGGCCCGCCCTTCGCGGCCCGGCTCACCGCCCAGCCCCAGTGGCACGGCCAGGGCCAGATCGAGCTGATCGTCGCCGACAACCATGCCTTCGCCGACACCCTGCAGATCGCGGTCTCCGTCGAGGCGGTCAACGACGCCCCGCGCCTGCTGTCCGCGCCCAACGTGCGCTTGACCCGCGGCAAGAGCGATGACAGCCTGGTGCTCGCCGACCTCGTCGCCGACATCGAAGACCCGACCGCAGCGCTGGGCCTGTCGTGGAGCGGCAACGATCGCGTCGATATCGAGCTCCGCGACGGACGCCTGGTCCTCGCCAGCCCCGCCGACTGGGAGGGCACCGAAGAAATTCTCCTCGTCGTCGAGGACTCGGGCGGCCTGACCGCCACCGGTCTGCTGACCGTGACCGTAGTCCCCTCGCTGCCCCCAGCCCTTATCGACCCACCGCAGCGACTGGGCCTGGCCGCCGGGGAACACCGCCTGCTCTCTTTAGAGGACATCGCAGTCGATCCCGACGACGCCAGCGACGCACTGAGTTGGGACATCAGCGGCCACCACCGCCTCGGCGTCCAGCTCAGCGGCGGACGCCTGGCCCGCATCGAAGCCCCGGCCGATTTCGTCGGCATCGAGACCCTGACTTTCGCGGTTGCCGACCCCTCGGGCGGCAGCGCCACCTTCGAACTGATCGTATTCGCGGCCTCGCCTGCCGGCGATCCCCTGCTCGCCGACCTGCCCGGCATCCGTATGCCACTCGCAGGCGTCGATACTTCAATCGACCTCGACGACTATGTCTTCGACATCGACCACCCCAACGCCGACCTAGCTTTCTTCCTACCTGAGCGCGGTGATATAGGGCTGCGCGTCGATCCGCTGACCCACGTGCTCATCGTCGAGCCCGGCGCCTCCGCCCAGGCGGGCAGCTACGAACTAGAAGTGCGGGTCACCGACCCGGAGGGCCGCGAGGCCGTGCAGATGCTGCATCTAGAACTGTTCGACGCAACGGGCGAGCCGGTTGACTCCGGCCCCGCCGAGCCCGCTTTCTCCTTCAATCCGATCCCCGATTTCACCCTCGTCACCGACCAGGTCCACTCCTTCGGCCTCGACAGCTTTATTGCGGGCGATTTCGCGCCCGACACCGTAGTCTGGCAAGTCTCAGGGCAGCAGAATCTGCTGGTTTTTATCGACCCGGCCAACCGCCAGGCCAGTGTGCGCGCCAGTGACGGCTGGACCGGCAGCGAGCAAATCACCTTCAGCGCCCAGGTCGCCGACCTGCCAGCGCAATCGCACACCGTGCGCATCACCATCATCGCCGACCCCGACCAGCCGGTCGCGCCCGCGCTGGCGGAATTGCCGACCCTGCAGTTGGAGGCCGGCGCCTTCGACCAGAGCCTCGATCTAAACGCCTTTTTGCAGCATGCCGAGGTCGCGGATTTTACCTGGGAGTTTAGCGGCGGCGAGCGCGTCAGCGCACTGATCGACGCCGAGACCCACCGACTTTTCGTCTTTACCGAGGACGGCTTCAGCGGCGAGGAAACACTGATGTTGGTCGGCACTAAGACCGACGGCACCCGACTCGAAGCCGTGCTGCGGGTGGACGTCCACGCCACCGCCCTCGACTTGGCGCTGACGCCGCGCACCGAGGTTCCGCTCTTCGCCGGCGCCGCGAGCTTGCGCCTGCCCTTTGATCAACTGGTCACCGGCGATATCGATCCAGCGCTCCTGACCTGGACCGCCAGGGGTCTACAGCCCGTCGTCGCGGCCTACGATCCCGCAACCCACAGCGTGGTCCTGAAACCCGAATCGCCCTGGCAGACCAGCGACATTATCGAGCTGATCGCCAGCAACCCGCAGGGCAACCAGTTCAGCGGGTTGGTCCTGGCCCAGGTCTACCCCACGGATGGCAGCGTCGGCGCGGAGAGCGCAGACTTCCAACTGGTGCTCCTGCCCAACCCGCTCCAGCCTGCGTACGCTCATATCTACGTCATCAGCCAGCTCGACGCCCAGGATCCGCCCCTATTGCGCTTTTCCGACGGTGCCTGGAACGACCTCGCCCTCAGCGAGCACAGCGCCGGCATCTGGCAGGGCCACCATCTTTTTGCGCCCGGCGCCCAGTACGAACTTCTCGCGCTCAGTATCGACAGCGCCAACCAGCTCTTCAAATCCGGCCTGCTCTGGCGCCTCGACCCGCCCGGCGGCAACGAGGTCGCCGCCAAACCGGTGATCGGCTACGGCTGGCCGGCGGATAAATGACATTATTGCGCTGATTCCCCTGCAACACCCTGCCGACGCGACCATTTTTCGACCAGACCACCACCCGCTGAATTCTCTGTAATCTGCGCTCACCTCAACGCGCCCCGCGTCGCCTGCGCTGCCCGCTGCAATTGGGCCAGCGTCGCGTCGATATCCTCCCCTGCGACGGTCGCCACCATCGTCTCGGCGATCAGCCGCCGCACCCGCGTATAGCCCGGCACGCCCGGCTCGGCGCGCCCGAAGTCAAGCCATTCGAAAGCCCGCGCATAATGCGGATGCGCGGCGAAATAATCGCCCAGCGCCTGGCGCGTGCTGCGCCGCGCCGGAAAATAGCCGCTGACCTCCACCCAGCGCGCCTGCTGCTCTGGCTCGGTAAACCACTTGAGGAAGAGCCAGGCGGCCAGTTGCCGCTCCGGTGTCGTGCGGCAAATCGCCACGCTGGCGCCGTAGACATTGGGCGCCGGCGCCGATCTCGCGTGCGGCAGCGGCGCCACCTGCCATGCAAAACCCGGACCCGCCGCCACCGCGCTCTCCACGTGCGGCATGCCCGTCGACGACGCCGCGATAAATAGCACTTCGCCCGCACTGAAGTCGCGCAAACCCTGGCCGCTCTCTACCGCCAGCTCCAGCGCCCCATCCGCCGCCAGCCCGTGCAGCAGTTCCAGCACCGCGCGCAGCTGCGGCGTATCCAAGGTATACTGCTCCCGCGCCGGGTCCATATAGTCCCCTCCCAGCCCGAAAACCATCGACGCCAAATGGCTGGCATCCGCCGCCAGCACCCACCCCAGGCTGCGCCCAGCGGCGTTTTTGCTAAAGGGCCGGTCGCGCGCCGCGCGGCACATCGCGCTGAACGCACGCCAATCCGCCGGTGGCTCCGCATAGCCCAACTCCGCCAGCCAGTCGGCGTTGTAGTAGAGCAATTCTAGCGAGCGATTGGGCGCCAGCGCCGCCTGCACCGAGCCGTAGCGGTCCTGCGCGAGGAAGGGGGCGTAAAAATCCGCCCGTGCCTCCGCTGTAAGGCCCCATTTGGGCGAATCCATATAGGGCGCCAGATCGACCGCACCACCGTTTTCAACATAGACCGCAGCCTGATTATTGTAGGCGACCACCAGGTCCGGCAGCAGGCCGCTCTGGATGCCCACCGTCATCTTGTTGTAAATATCGCGATAGCCGCCAGCGTATTCTCCCCGCACGCTAATGCCATGCGGATTGGCCGCGTTGAATTCGGCCATCATCTCGCGCAGCCCGTCCTCGCGCGCCAGCGTGTGCTGGTACCAGAAGACCAGTTGCTGCCCTGCGGGATCGACCTCTTCCACAGCGCGCTCCCGCGGCGGCGCGTCATCCGCCCCGCCGCAAGCCAGGCACAACCACAGCGACCATTTTACCCACTTGTCCATAGACCTCGTTCCCGCTCCACACGGCCCAGATCCCATTGCCGGGCCGCACTCGTTCATTTAACTTGGTAAACTGATTTTAGCTCCGTCCACCGCAACGCGCCAAAGCCACCATGTCCCAACCCGCGACCGCCGCACAACCGCTCGCCGTCGCCATAACCACCGTCGCCAGGCCCGGGGAGGCCGAGTGCGAACGCGCGCGCCAACTCGCAGCCGAGACCGGTTATCCCTACGTGTCCCGCGACCGCCGCCCATTGGCCAAAATCGCGATGGCCGCGCAGTGCGACGGCCTGCTCGTCGTCGAACGCGGCGACCTGGCGCTGTGGATCGACGGCGAGAGTTTGCGACACCACCCCAATATGGCCAAATTGCGGATTCTCGCCATCGAGCAGGGGCGAGGCGATGTGCTCGTCGATGCCCTGCAACTCAAACCGGGCGACCGCGTGCTCGACTGCACCTGCGGCCTGGGCGCCGACGCGATCGTCACCGCCTGCGCCGTCGGCCCCGGCGGGCGGGTCCGCGCGCTGGAAGCGGCCCCGCTACTGGCGCTTTTGGTCTCCCGCGGCATGACCGCCAGCGCGGTGGCGGAGCCGCCCGCGCTAGAAGCGGCGATGCGCCGCGTCGAAGTCGCCCGTGCCGACTACGGCAACTTTTTGCGCGGCGAAGCCGACGATGCCTGGGATGTCGTCTACTTCGACCCGATGTTCGCCACCACCGTCGCCGCCGCCCGCGGTCTCGATATCGTCCGCCACCTGGCCCGAGCCGGCGGCCCGACATCCGCCGATATCGACCAGGCCCGGCGCGTCGCCCGCCGCCGGGTGGTGATGAAGGACCGTCTGCCCGGCCCGGAGTTGGAGCGTCTCGGCTTTACCGCAATCCAGCACGGACGCCGCGTCTGCTACGGCGCCCTTGATGCCCTATAGCTATAGAAAGGAAGCACTGTGCAACTATCCTGCTGCGCCTGGGCTCTGACCGGCCCCGAAGAGAAAAACCTCGCCGCGCTCGCCGACCTCGGCTTCGGCTCGATCGACATCCAGGCCAGGACCTTTACCGGCGCTGAGGCCCGCGCTCGCATCGACGATCTCGGTCTCGGCGTCTCCTGTCTGGCGCTGTCCTTCAACATGGTCGATGGCGCCGCGCTCGACGCCGCCGATGCGGCCGGCCGCCAGCGCGCCATCGACCACTGCCGGGCAGCCCTAGATCACGCCGCCGACCTCGGCACCAACACGACCTATGTCGTCCCCGGCGACGACCCGTCCCTGCTGCCCCACTTTACCCAGGCTCTGCCCCAGGTCGCCGACTTCGCGGCCGAGCGCGATATTCGCGTCGGCGTCGAGCACTTTCCCGGTAAGGCCCTGCCGACCGCCGCCGGCACTCTCGACTGGCTCGCCGATCTCGGCCACCCCAATCTCTATTTGCTCCTCGACATCGGCCACCTGCAAATGTCACGGGAAGATCCCGTCGCCACTATCGCCGCCGCCGCCGACCGCCTCGCCTACGTACACCTCGACGACAACGACGGCGAGGACGACCTGCACTGGGCGCTGCTGGATGGCGTGCTGACCGCCGAGGCCCTCGCCACAACCCTCGCCGCGCTCAAATCCAGCCCCTATGCCGGACCGGTCAGCCTCGAACTCAACCCGCAACTACCCGACCCGCTCGCGGCGATCAAAAAAAGCCGCGACATAGTACTTCCGCACCTGTAGAAAGGTCCCTAAATGCGCATCGCCTGCATCCTGCTCCTGGCCAGCCTGCCCCTCGTCGCCTGCGGCGGCACCGGTGAAGGCCCCGGCCGCACCCTCAAAAACGTCCCGCGCAGCCGCACCCTGATTATGGACTGCGCCGAGGCCAATACCTGCGCCGGCCAGATCAAGGACTACAACTCCTTCAACCCCTTTATCCCGGGCAGCATCTCGCGCATCGGCTACAACTTCCTCTACGAGCCGCTCTACTTCTTCAACGCCTACGAAGCAGACTCCGAGTTGATCCCCTGGATTGCCGAGAGCCACGCCTTCAACGCCGACTACACCGAAATCACCGTCAAAATCCGCCCTGGGGTCGAGTGGAGCGATGGGCACCCATGGACGGCGCACGACTTCGTCTTCACCATCAACATGCTCAAGGACAACGCGCCGCAATTGATGTACTCGACCGATATGGCGACCTGGGTCGAAGAGGCGGTCGCACTCGACGATTTAACGGCGCGCATCGCGCTCAAAGCTCCCAACCCGCGCTTCCTATTTAGCTACTTCGTGCACAGCGGCGACCAGGGCGTACCCATCGTGCCCAAGCACATCTGGGAAAGCCAGGATCCGGAGAATTTCAAAAATTTCGATCTCGCCAAAGGCTGGCCGGTCCTGACCGGCCCCTACCAGATCGCCGTGTCGGAGCCGGCCCAGCGCATCTGGGATCTGCGCGGCGATTGGTGGGCAAAAAAGCTCGGCTTTCAGCAGTTGCCCAAAGTCGAGCGCATCATCTACCTGACCTATATGGAAGAGAACAAGCGGGTGCAAAATCTGATCGCCAACAATATCGACACCTGCCTCGAACTGCGCCCCGCCAATATCGTCTCACTGTTGCAGGCCAATACCAATATCACCACCTGGACCGGTCGCGAGCCGCCCTACAGCTATATCACCTGGTGGCCCATTTCACTGGGTTTCAACGGGCTGGAGGCTCCCTGGTCCGACCCGGAGATGCGCCGGGCGGTAAACTATGCCATCGACCGCGAGCAATTGGTGGAAATCGGCTGGCAGAACTCGGGCGACTGGACCTTGCTGCCCATACCGGATCTACCGCAAATGAAGAAATACTTCACCCTCGCCGAGGATCTAGTCGCCAAGCACCAGGTCGGGGTCTTCGACCCGGAACAGAGCGCCGCCATCCTCAGCCGCAAGGGCTATGCGCGTAGCGGAGAGTTTTGGGAAAAAGACGGAAAGCCGCTGAGCATGGTCATCGACATCTTCTCGCACTTCCAGGATCTGACCCCGGTGCTGATCGCCCAGCTCAAAAAGGCCGGCATCGACGCCTCGTTCCGCATGACCTCCGACTTCAACACCCGCCTGCGCCAAGGCACCGCCCGCGCCTATATGATCGGCAACTTCAGCTCGATGCGCGATCCCTATTTCGTGCTGCGCCAGTACCACAGTCGTTTCGTCCAGCCCACCGGCGAACCCGCCGACAACCCCTGGCGCTGGCAAAACGCCGCCTTCGACAAGCTGATCGACCAGATGGGCCAGACCCCCTCTGACCATCCTTCGATGAACGAACTCTACCGCCGGGCCATGGACATCTGGCTCGCGGAGTTGCCCTCGATCCCCATCGTCCAATGGCCGCACCGCATCCCGCACAACGAAACCTACTGGACCAACTGGCCGACGGCGGAAAACCCCTATATCAACAGTGCCTACTGGAGCCGCACCTGGCTTTTGGTGCTGCTGCAACTGCAGCCAAAAGCCTAATCAGCAGCACATTCGAACAGCGAGGCGCACTGAGCTTGCCGCGGGGCCCCTATCCACGCAATCGCCCGCCGTGCACTGCTATCACCCGACCTCTGCTCCGACCGGCGCGAGTGAGGACGCAACGACCTCAAAGCCGCGCTGCCGCTCGACCGCACTAGTCCACAAAAGTAAAACTGTAGAGCCGCGCTCCAGCCAGCGCGAAACGCAGCTTCACCGCACCCGCCGGCACATCCCCGCCCTGCCACCGCACCTCCGCCCGCAGGTCGTCGCCGGTGATCGACGCACAGTCCTCGCGCGCGAATCCCGCCAATACCCGCCCGTCAACATCGCATAACTCTACCCGCAACTGCCCTGCACGCGCGTCGGCATTGACCTGCAACCGCCGCGCGCCCGCCGGCACCTGCACCGCCCGGGTCGCCACCTCTCCTGTGCCCGTCAGCGCCACAAAGCGATCGCGCCGCCACGTCGCCCGGCCGATCCGCTTGACCCGATATTCGAGCTTGCCGCCGTGCGTATTCTCCGCGCCCGAGTAATACCAGTGCACCTCGTCGCCGACGACCACCGGCTCCTTGCAGGTGCCGATAATCATCCCGCGGTCGAAGGCATCGCCCGCGCCGCGCGGGATCGCCGACGTGCGCGCGCGGTCGGCGTGCTGCCAGTTGATCCCATCGCGACTGTAGGCCCATTGCGCATCGATCGGACCGTCGCAGGGCATCTGGTGCGGGTCGTCTGGATCCTGCTCGGCCGTCACGTAGAGCACCCCTAGCAGCCCGAGGTAGAGATTGTTGTAGCGAAAGGCCGACATATTGTGAAATTCCGCGCGCAAAGCGCCGTACTTGCGCCGGCCGATCTCGTCGTCCCAGTGCGTCGGCTCGAAAATCGGCACCGCGTCCTTCCAAGGTCCGGCCAGCGCCGGGCTCTCGCTATAGCAGATGATCCGCCGCTTGTCGCGGTCGTCGAGCCGGGTCAGCGAATAGGCGCGGAAGACGCTGCCGCGCGGGTCGTAGACGACGTTGAAGGTGCCCTCGTTGCCGCGACGCGCGACCGGTTCGAGATCGTCGCGGTCGTCCCAGCGGATGCCATCTGCCGAGCAGAGCAGAAAGATATTGCGGTAGCGCCGGCAGAAGCCGATGGCCTTGTAGCGCCGGCGCGGATCGGGCTCGTCCCGATCGACGAAGACCGAGGCCCCGTGCAAATCCCAGACGATATTGTTGTCGGCGCGGCCGTCGAACGTGAAAATGCCGAGTTCGGGCTTGCGCCAGTGGATCCCGTCGTCGCTCTCGGCATAACAGGTCAGGTCACCGCGGTCGTTATCGACGAACGCGCGGCCGTAGCGATCGGCGGTGGCGCCATGGTAGTGATAGGGTTTCTCGTCGCTGCGCGGCATGTAGAGACCGGGAATCTGATGATTGCCGTCGGCAAAGCGCCAGTGTGGACCCATGCGGCAGAAATACCACATCCGGTATTTGCCCCGGTCGTGCAGTACCGTGCCATAGAGGTAGATCCGCCGACTCAAACCCGGGCCGCCATACTCCCAGGGCTTGTCCGCATCGGGCTCCATCACGAAAGGCACTTTCGCGCCGGGCTGGACCTCGCGCTCGACACCGTCTGCGGCTTCGACGAGCGCCTCGTCGAGCAGCAACACGCTCTCATTCGTCGTGGTCGGGTATAGATGGTCCATCGGGATAAACTTTAGCCAACCGGCGCCGCACGGGCACCGGGGACGCAATCGCCAATAGCTGGCTCCGGCTCAGGCCGCGCCCTGGACTAGCGATATGGGTGGCGCGGATTTATTTTGCCAACGCTCAAAGCCGACGCTCCTTCTGCAAAATGTCGCCGGCAATGGCATACGTTGTCCCGTGCATTGCGATTACGACTAGTCCGATCCCGGACGCCAGATAACCGCCGATATATAAATTGGGAATGTCGAGCGATTCGTAGTTGTGGACGTGGGTCCGCACCTGATCGACTTGAAAGCGATAATTGTCGCGCATCGGCTCGAGCTGCAATGGCTCAAACCCCTTTAAAATAGAATAATCCGCAATGCCACCGATCTCTTTGATGACATGATCTACCTCAACAACCCGCCGGCCCTCAGGGGTTTCCAGGTCGATTTGACCATCACCGCCAATAGCGGATATGCGCGTGCGGTACAGAGTCTGTAGCCGCGGCGAACGGCTCTCGAGGATCTCCGCAATCCGCGTGTAATAGGGCAGCCCATTGCGGCTGTCCTCAATCAGCCGCCCGTGCACCTCCGGCCCCTGACGCATCGCATAGTAGACCTGCTTGCCCGCGTCGTGGAGCTCGGTTGCTGCCCAATCGCCCGAGCGCCCACCGCCGACAACCACTATCCGCTCGCCGGGAAAGTCTGCGGGCTGGTCGTAACGGGAAGTGACAAAGGGTGCGTCTTCGCCCGCCACGCCCAGATCGCGCAATTTGCCGCGCTGCCCGGTGGCCAGAACCAGATACTTGCACGTATAGCAGCGCTCCGCGGCCGTCTCGACATCCCGGCTGGTCAGCGCGAAGCCCCGCTCGTGCGGCTCGATCGCGACCACGTCTTCGCCGCAGCGAATCGACTCACCCACTTCAAAGCGCTCGGGAATCCGGTGGTAGTAATCGATGAGGTCGGTCTTGACGATCAGGTCGTTGACATCGACCTCCAGCCCGATCTCCTGCGCGTGTTGCGCCAGCGGGAGGAAGGCAAATTCCATCCACTGGCCCGGCGATAGGGTCAGCAAATTCCGCGGCGCGCCATTCCACAACCCACCGACCGGCTCGCGGCTAATCAGCAAGGTGTCGAGCGGTGCGCCGCGACGGAAGTCCATCGCCACCTGGTCTAGGCTTTCAAAGAGCTGCCGCGGGTGGTGTAGGGCGCGGAACAAATCCACCGGCTTGAGGCCGCCGCGCACCAGATTTTGCAGATCCAGCCCCAGCAGGCTGTCGTCGAATTGCTGCAAATAACCCGCCAGCGGCGCGTAGCGCGATTCGAATATCTGGCTGCCACGGTAAAAGGGATGCCAGCCGCCCAGCACCACGGCCAGCGGCAAACCCGCCGGCCCGCCGCCGACGATGATGACTGTGTGGTGTTCCGCACTCATAGTCCCGCCGCCCAACCACCGCCCCCACCGCGCGTTTTGGCACCGTCCCACTCGGCGATATGCGCCATGCCCCCGATCCGGTCGTTGTATATGAGCCGATGCCCCATCTCCTCCAGCCCCCGTACCAAGGTGGCATCCATATCGGGGTACACCTCCACCGGCTCCTCGACCACCACGTGCAGGCGCATCGCCTCCGCCGCCTGCAGCGGGCTGGCCCCAAAATCGATCAAGCGCTGCGCCATCTGCGCCGACACCGCGATAATCCGCCGCCCGCCCGGCAGCCCGATGCCGATATCGCGGTCCGGCAGGCGCACAATCATCGGGGCCGTGTTGTTGAGCGGCCGCTTGTGGGGCGCAACCGAATTGGCGCCGCCCGGCCGCGGATCGAGTCGGCACATCCCGTGCGCCAGCAGAATGCCCGTGCCGTCGACGACTACCCCCGAGCCCAGATTGCCGCCCTGGGTGATCGTCGCCGCCACCACATTGCCCTCGGCATCGGCCGTCGACAGGTGCAGGGTTTCGGGCACGGTCTCGCTCGACACGCCCCAGCTGTCCAGGTCCACCCGCTCGGGCGTTTGCACCAGGCCCTCGACCCGTCCCGCCGCATAGTCGCGGCTCAGCAGTCGCTCGATCGGCACCGCAACGAAGTCGGGATCGCCGACGTAGCGCAAACGATCGCGCCAGGCCAGCTTGAGGACCTCAGCCCAGCGGTGCCAGTATTCGACACTGCCATCCGCTGCCGGCTCCATGCGGTCGAGCATCTGTAACGCCTGCAGGCTCGACAGACAGCCATTGGGCAATATCGGCCCGTAGAGCTCGGCATTGCGATAGGTAGCGCGATAGGGCTCGGTCAGCCGCGGCTCAAACGCCGCCATGTCCTCGCGGCTGAGTATCCCACCCAGCCCCTGCACCTCGGCGGCGATTCTGCGCCCCAACTCACCCTCGTACATATCGCGCCAGCCCGCTTGCGCCAGACGCGCCAGGGTCTTCTCCATATCGGGTCGGTGCCAGATATCATCTGGCTGGGGCACCTTGCCGCCAGGCAAAAAATGCGCAGCCGAAGCCGGATAGCGCCGCAACACTGCTTCCATCACCCGAATATTCTTCGCCAATTCCGCGCCGAAGGGAAAACCTCGCTCTACCAGTTCCTGGCACGGCGCGACAATCTCCGACCAGGACAATCGCCCCCACCTTTCCGACAGCATCCCCATTCCCGCCAGTTGCCCCGGCACCGCCACCGCCAGCGGCCCGAATACATTGGCGTCGTCGGCCACGCTGCAGCCGTATTCATTCTCATTGACGCCTCCGGATCCCTCCCGCACGGGCAAAATCTCGTACATATCCTCCCGCGCCGCCGCCGGCGCTTTGGCATTGGCGTCCAGCGACCACACCCGCCCCGTCTCGCCCTCCAGCACCACCGCCACCAGCACGTAGCCGCCAATCCCGTTCTTGTCCGGCGCCATGACCGCGCAGGCTAAAGCCGCCGCCGCCGCCGCGTCCATGGCATTGCCGCCTTGCTTCAGTATCCGCGCCCCAATCCGCGCCGCTTCATCTGGCCAGGCGGCGACGACGCCCTTGTCGCTTATGACTTCTTTACCCTCTATCACGCGCCATACCTACCTTTTATCCGATGATGCACAAAACTCGACAATCAACCACGCCGTCGCCCTAGACACCACCACATGAGCAGTGACGCCTTCAGCAACCGCCGTGCCCGCGCCGACGACCGCCAGACCTGGCGCGAACTCACCGGCGACAAAGAATAAAAAACCAGCTCCGCCCCATCCAGACGGTGCTGGTCAATTTTTCCTCCCCCAAGCCCAAACTCCCAGCCCTACGGCAAAAATGCCTGCGCCCGCTCTAATTTCTCCGGCAAATAAGTATCCATCACGTGATTCAAATCGTGCACCGCAAACGCCTGCTGCTCAGCGCGCACCCCGCCCTTCTTCAGTTGCAGCAAGGCGTCCTGCCATTTTTTGTAGTGCTGCACGAACGGATCGTTCTTAATCGCGTCGTCGATCCGCTTGATATCGACCTCGGACATCTTGTGCGTTGGCAGGTCGTAATCGGCGATATCGTCCGGCGTTACCCCTAAAAAATGCGCCCTCGGCACGCAGAATGCCTCGTTGATATGCGCGGCGTTGCCCGAGCCGACCTTGAGCGTGCGGTAGATATTGCAAATGCCGTAGGGATCGCAATCGACGAAGGCGTAAACCGGAATGTCCAAATCCTCCGACATCCGGCGGATAAAGCGCCGGGTCGCTCTGGTTGGCACGCCCCCCATCGACACCAAAATGCAATCGGCACGCCGCCAGTAGTTGTGCTTGACCAACCGCTGAAACATCCCGGCGGTCTCGATCGCCAGCACGAACTTGGCGTCCGACTCGAAGCGCAAATGCTCCACCGAAATCGGTATCGAGTACGCCCCCGATCCGAATTTCGTGCAGTCGATAGCCAGTTCGTCGCCGCTGTCGCGGTCTGCGTCGTAGACCACCAAATTACCGGCGACTTCGCCTCCCTTCTCCTCTGGCACGAAGCCCAACTGCTCGCGGTTGACCGAAAAAAAGGCCTCGACGTCGTCGAGCACCGCATCGCTCTCGGTCTGCTCGGCGAAGCGCACCTCCTCGTCCCAACCCTTGGCCACGTAATAGGCCTCTCGCTTGGTGGCGATATCGTCGGTCTCGATCAAATTCTTCGACAGCGCGATCATCTTCAAAGACTGGGCAAAGGTTTTAACCGTAGCAACCGCCAAAGTCCGCTCCTTGGTCTTGCGCCCGATCTGGAAGAAACCCGCCTTGGGATCGAATTTGACATTGCTCAAATTGCGCAGCGGGAATTTCATCGCCGGCTTCTGCTTTTTGAGAATCTTGTTGCGGATCCCCCGGGCCTCCTTGTCGATCAACTTGATCAGCGCCTCGTTCACGAGCGACTCCTTTCCAGCATGCCCTTGAGATTGTTCGCAAGCTCCCTGGTCTTGCGGTCGCTGTCGCCGGTGATCTCGTGTAGCGCTCCGGCGATATGGCCGATATATTGCGCGATATAGTCTTTTTTGCGCACCGCTTCTGCCTCGCGCCGCGCCCGGCCGATGTGCTCGCCAACCCTTCTGCCACACTCCTGCAGCGCCAGGCGAATCTCCTTGGTGATCTCGTCGTAGTGCGCCACCGCATCCTTACTCTCGGAGGTAAACGGCACCCATACCGACGCCATGTGCACCATCACCACCAGCGGCCCGGAAGGCAGCGCGTTGGCACTCTGGCTCAGCTTATAATTGCGCCAGTCGGTATCGATCAGACTTTTGGTGATCGCGCAGGCCGAGGGCTGGTACAAAAGCGGCACCCGGTTGGCGAAACGCATCAGCGCGATCGACCCTTCGGTGTCGATCGCGCCGCCGTAGGCGATGGCCACTTCAATCTGGAAGGGATTGCCGCGGTAGACCGCCGGCGGCCGCGTGGTCGAGGTATAGAACTCGGCATCGACATTCTGCTCGAGGCTCTGCAATAGCAACGCCTCGCCGATCGGCGCGATGCAATCGGTCGGCGGGCGCATCAGCTTGGTGGCGTTGATGGCCTTGAAGAGCCGGTCGCTCTCCTCGCGCGCGATGCTCTTAGGCCGGCTGTTGGGCCTGAGGTCGGCCTTCTCGCAAATCTCCTTGGCCACCCGCACCGACACCCGCGAAAACTCCGTCGTCATAAAGCCCTGCAAGGTGCGGTGCGGCGTGCCCTGTAGCATCTTCATCAGCACGCCCAGTTCGACGCCGTAGGGGTGCGGCTTGATCTCCTGTGCCTCCGGCGGCATCTCCTTGGTGCTGCGCTCATATACGACCGTCTTACCTCCAGGCGGCGTGTAGCGCAGCGTCAAATGCGGGTTAGCCACTGCCGTCTGCCGCACGTATTCGTCGACCGACTGCCGCCCGCGCTGGTAGCGCGCCTCCATCTCGATCTCGACCTGGGTGCCTTTGCCATGCTCCCATTCGACCTCGTCGTCGCGCACGATCTGCGGCTTGTTGCGGGTGGTATCGATCTGTATTTCGTAGTAGTGCGCGGCGCGGCGGGGGCCGGTGCGCGAAATGATCCGGGTGGCTTTGCCGGTAGTCAACTGCCCGTACATGCTCGCCGCCGAGATGCCGATGCCCTGCTGCCCGCGCGACATTCTGAGCCGGTGGAACTTCGAGCCATAGAGCAGTTTACCGAAAATATTGGGAATCTGGCCCTTGACGATGCCGGGACCGTTGTCGCCCACCCGCATCAAATAGCGATCGTCGGCCAACTGCTCCAGCGCGACCTCTATTTCGGGTAGAATACCCGCCTCCTCGCAGGCGTCGAGACTGTTGTCTACGGCCTCCTTGACCCCCGTCAACAGCGCCCGCCGCGGGTTGTCGAAGCCGAGCAGGTGGCGGTTGCGGCTGAAAAACTCGGATACCGAAATCTCGCGCTGCTTGGCCGCCATCGACTGTGCGGTCGCCTTGCCATTGCGCGGAGTTTTGGCCTGGCCATTGGTCGGCACCGAAAGCAGGTCCATCTGGTCGGCGATCATTTGCTTTGCCATCTATAATCCTTGCCGAGTAAGTACAGAAACCCCCTGTGCTGGGTTATGCAAAACAGCCGGGGAGCTTTGTAAAAGAGCAAGGGAGATGCTTTAATCTAAGCAGGGGCGCGAGACGCTGTCAATGCGCGTAAAGGGCCTTGCGCAGGACTGAAAATCTCGTTGCCAGAGCGCCCTGATCCGGCGAGATTTGCATCCCGCCCATCGGCGCTTGGCGCACGGCTATATATGGCAACGAGTCGTCGGGTATACAGTCGTGGCTAGGCGGCTCGATAAGGCCGTTTGGAAACTCATATCAAAGCCTTTCTCATGCGGTAATATCCTCCCGACCGAGAAATAATAGCGCAATAATCGCCCGGTGGGCGGCCGGGATTTGAGCGCCCAGCGCCTGCAAACCCGCGTCGATGTCCTGCTTGCTCCTACCCTCCTGTCGCATGTACCAGTACAGCGCCTGATCCCGCTGTCCTGCATGCTCTACGCCCATCGCCATATACAGGCTGTGCACCAGCGACGGCCACTCCCATATCCGTTCCTCGGCATCGTTTTCACACGCCCACTTCTGTTGCTCCAGCAATACGCGCGCCGCCCGCAGTATATCGACCCGCGCCCGGTCCTTGTCGCCGACCTGCTGCACGATCTCAGCACACACGGGCCAGGCGTGCTCGCCCAAGCCCTGCACCTGCGCGACTAGTTCGGGATAATTCGCGGCGCGATCCAGTCGTAGCAAGATCCCCGCCAGCAAACCCAGTTGCTCCTCGCTGTTGGGATTGTCCTCACGCACCTGCTCAAAGCGGTGCAGCCGCGCCCTGAGCCGCTGCGGATCGAACGACAGCCTGAGCGGCTTGTCGGGGATCAGCGCGGCCAACGCTGCGACCTGCGCCCGGATGTCCTCGCCCAGCGCCAGCGACATCGCGCCACCGGTCAGTTGCTCGTATTGCGGCACGAAGATCTCGCGATAGCGCGGATGGCGATCGAGTTTGGTCAACAACTGGGCCATTACATAGCCCCCCAGATCCGCCTGGCTGCTGTCCATTTTCATGTAGTGGACGTAGAGAATATCCGCCAGCCCCTTGAGCAGATTGTCGTCATCGTCGGTGTAGAGCGTGACGTTGCCGACTTCGAAGCTGAGTTGGTGGATATCGGACGTTCCCGCCAGATCCGCCAGTTTGAGCACCAGAAAGCGCTTCTGCCGGAAGGGAATGCGATCGAAAGTGGTGTACCACTCGTGCAGTTGGGACACTTCGCGGCCCTCGTGCAACAGCCGGGTAAAATCCAGGCTGATACCCCCGGGCTGTCCCTCCGGCGTGGAAGCGATCGAGCTTCTCGTCGGCGAGCAGCACCCCGTCGCGCAGCCGGGTCTGCTGCCCGAAAATCACCGTCTTGTGGTGCGCGCGCAGCGCGGCATTGACCTCCGCGTGGGATATCTCGCCCTCGCGCAGGCCACTATTGGGCCGCTCGTCGTCGCAGCGCGTTGTTTGCTGTTCGCCCTCTTCGCCCATATACCCTTTAGACCCGGCAAACCCGCCAGGGTAAACACAAAAAACTCCGCCGCACTCGTGGCCCTGGTTGCTGGGCGCGTTGCACCACTCGTTGCGAAATCGCCCATCGCGGCAGGAGTACGGTCAACCCGCATAAGGAAATACTCCGCTTTGCCTCGCCCGCAATCGATCCCGCTCCCAGTACTGGGTGGCTACTCGAACCGCAACAGCCGGAAACCGCCCGGCTCCAA
>PBOD01000266.1 GCA_002724215.1 Gemmatimonadota bacterium
AAAAATAAAATGGTCAATGGGCATAGAACTCTTTCCGGGTAAACACCTATTCGTCGATGATCTGTGCATTGAGGAGTTGATCGCGGCTAGGCGCGTGCTCAATCGGCCGCAGAAGCATCCGGACAATCCAGTGCTGCGGTGTGCAGCGCCGTGGGACGCGCATGCAATGCACCTGGGCAAGGTGCTCTACGATGCGGAGCGAGAGCAGTTTCGCCTGTGGTATACGGCATCTACCGAGACGGTGGTGGGCACGAGGGTGCTGGTGCGCGACAATCCGCCGCGCAAGGTCCGCGAGACGCATATTTGCTATGCCGAGTCGGTCGATGCCGTGCATTGGCAGCGGCCCGATGTGGGGATCGCCGAACAGGAGCGCTACCCGGGCAATAATATCGTCATTGCCGCGACGCGCTCGCCGGGCACTGCCGAGTTGAGCGATTTGATCGAGGACCTTGGAGAGGAAGATCCGGATCGGCGTTTTAAAATGATGTACATGGACCAGGCCGCCGCGGGGGGAGCCGGCGACGGCCTGGCGCCAGATCAGAAGCGCCGCCTGCACGCGCATTCGCCCGACGGCATCCACTGGACCCGCTATCCGTGGGCGTCAGAGCACGTGGCGAGGCTGTTCGGGGTGCTGGCTTATCTCGACGAAGTGCCCTCGGGGTCGGTCGATCCAGATGCGCCGTACATTTTGTACGGCCAGCGCGGATCGCGGTGGAAGACGCGGCAGATCGGTCGCCGCGACAGTCGCGACTTTATCAACTGGAGCAGCAACCGGCCCGTGCTCGAGAGCAGCTTGGACCACACGCCGGGGTCGGAGTTCTATCATTTGCAGGGGGCGATTATCAACCAGACCTATGGCGGCCTGTATCTGGGGATGCTGGGGGCCTACTACGCGGATTTGCGCCGCAAATTTGATCCGGCGCGCAACGACGGATTGACCGAGTGCCAACTGGCCTATAGCCGCGATACCATGCGCTGGGCGCGTTGGGATGAGCCGTTTATTGCGCGCGGCGACAGGGGAGCCTTCGATTGGGGTGGGGTCTACTGTGGATATCCGGTGGTCTCGGGCGCGCAGATTTACTTTATGTACACCGGCAATAGCGAGCGCCACGGCGTGCCGAGCGGCACCGCCTTCGGGTTGGCGACAATGCGGCTGGACGGCTTTGTATCCGTGGAGGCGGAGGGTTTTATGGAGGGAATCCTCGTCACCCGGCCGCACCACTGGCACGCGGCGGAAGTGCGGGTCAACGTGCACGCTCTACACGGGGGTTTGAAAGTGCAGTTGCAGGATGAGATGGGGCATGCCTTTGCCGGTTTTGGTGACGCAGATTGTCAACCGATCTGCGCCGATGCGATCGACGAGGTTGTTACCTGGAAAGGGGGCGATGTGCGGTCGTTGCAAGGCAGGATGGTGGCGCTGAAGTTTACCTTTTGTCCCGAAGATAAGCTGTATTCCTACACCCTCACCCCGTCTGGAACCGCTTGAGCTTGGCCTGCAGTCCGGGGCGTTCTAGTACTTCCTTATTAACCAGATAATCGGGCACCTCGCCGCGCGCGATCTGCGTTGCCTGGTCGATCTTTCCGCTCCAGGTCGTCTGGTAGAACTCGTCGGTGTGGCACAGCGAGTGCGGGGTGACTACCACATTGTCCATGGCGAGCAGCGGATTGTCCGGGTCGACGGGTTCCTGCTCGAAGACATCGAGGCCGGCCCCCTGGATTTGACCGTCCCGCAGTGCATCGATCAGCGCCTGTTCGTCGACGACGGCGCCGCGCGCGGTGCTGATCAGGTAGGCCGTCTCCTTCATCAGGGCCAGTTCGCGCGCACTGATAAGGTGGTGGGTGGCGGCGCTGAGCGGGACGCTGACGCTGACGAAATCGGATTCGCCGAGCAGGGTGTCCATCTCGACCATCTCGACTCCGGCGTCGGCGACATCCTCTTGTTTTACATGCGGGTCGCAGCCCAGGTGCCGCATGCCGAAAGGCGCGGCCAGGCGGAACATCTCGTGCCCGATATTGCCGACGCCGATCGAGCCCAGGGTCTTGCCGGTGAGCCCTTCACCGCGATATTTGCGCTGGTCGCTCCAGCGGCCTGCGCGGGTGATGCGGTCTTTGTTGATCAGCCGCATCGCCAGGGCCAGGACGAAGGTGATAATGGTGCAGGCCATCGGTCGGCGCACCGCGTTGGGGGCGAAGCAGAGCATGGTGTCGGCATGGGTCAGTGCCTCGACGTCGATATGGTCGTAGCCGACGCCGAGGAAGAGTACCGCGACGAGTTGCTCGTTGCCCTCCAGCGCGCGCGCGTCCCAGCGCGTGGCCCCAGAGATGACCATATCGCAACCGCGGACGTGCGCGGGGTCGATTTCTGGGGTGCGCGTGGGGAAGATCTTATAGTCGAGCTCGGGGACATCGTCGAAGAGCTGGAGCCCGGGGCCGGGGAAGTCGAAACGGCCCGCGTCGTCGAAGAGTTCGCCGGCGATGCCGACGGTGGCTTTAGCGGTCATGCGCTGTCGCTTTCTAACGGTAGATGGATATTTCCCGCTCGGCGCCGTCGCGGAGCAGGTCGTATTCACTGGCGCGGAAGCGGCCGAAGAGCTGGATGCCGGCCGCGCGCTGGCGCTGGTATTCGTCGGCGCTGCGCGGGTAGATCGCCGGCTCGGTGGCGATGCCGCGCGCCCGTGCTATGGCGATGACGCCCTCCATCGCCCGCACCACTTCCGGGTGTTCCCATTCGCCGTGGAAACCCATTTTTGCCGCCAGGTCGCCGGGGCCGAAGACCACGGCATCGACCCACGGGTTGTCTAGCAGCGCCGCTGCATTTTGCACCCCGCGCCACGACTCGATTTTGAGGATGAGCATGGTGGCCTCGTTGGCCTCGCGGCAGTAGCGGGCGACATCGCTTCCCGCATAGTCGACATTGGCACCCAGTGCCAAACCGCGCTCGCCGACCGGCGCGTATTTCATCCAGCGCACCAGCGCCTCTACCTGCTCGGGCTCCTCGGCGTGCGAGAGGCAGATCCCCAGCGCGCCGGCATCGTGCATCCGCGATACGAAGGGCCGCTCGGGGACCAGCACGGTGACGGTGGGTGCGAGGCCGTTGTCGCGAGCTAAGATCAGGAAGTTGGTCAGGGTCTCGTCGTTGTGGACGACGTGCTCGTTTTCGACCAGTAGTATATTGTAGCCGGTCTGGGCGGCAATCTTGGCGACCGAGGGGCGTAGCGATTCGAAGACATTGAAGCCGAAGAGGGCGCCGCCGCCCTTGAGGGTTTCCCGTGCCGGATTGCGGATCAGTGGGCGCTGGTGGGTCATGGGGTCTCTTCTTCCATAAAGCGGCGCAGCACATTCTCGGTGATGCGCGCGACATTATTGTCGCCGCCATTGTACGAGAGGCAACTGTTCCAACTGATCGAGCCGACCGAGAATACTGCACCGCCGTTGGGTCCTTCGAAGTAGACCATGTCGCAGCGCACCGCCTCGTTCTGGCTGCCGCCGGTATTGGGGGCCGACGCCAACTGCGTCTCAAGCGCGACCTGGTAGAGGTCGCTGAAGCCACTGGCGGTGGCCAGCACAAGCGCGTGGCCGGGCGTGCCGAGGGTGGTGTCGGCGCAGTCGATTTCGAAGCCTCCGGCACCGTGTTTTAGGATCAGGGCGGGGAAGTCGCCGATTAATTCATCGTCGTCGATACCTGCGAAGATAAAGGCCGCCCTGGGATCGAAGCTGTCGGGCTGCCGCCGGTAGGGCCGGTTGCAGCCGCTGCCCTGGGAGATAAAGCCGATGCCGAGCATTTTCTGTGGCGCGCGGTTGCGGTAGCGCCACAGCCCGCCCATCTCGCCGGTGGTGCTGTGATAAGACTCGCCGGGGGCGGCATCCCAGGCGCGAGATCCGCGCCAGCGCCGGACTTCGGCGATGTGCGGACGCGTGGGGTCGAAGGAGGTGATCCAGTAAAATCCATTGCCGCCCAGGTACATCAAGCGCCCGCCGTCGGCCTGGTAGGCCGCCATGCCAGCGAGCATCTGCGCGGTCCAGTATTCGGGATGGCCGCCGGTGAGCACCGCGCTATAGGGCGCGAGGAGTGCTTCGCCCTCGGCGTGCAATTCATCGTCGGTGATCACGTCGTAGTCGTAGCCCTTGCCGTCGAGCCAGTCGAGCAGGTGCAGGTCGGCGTTGAGCAGGCGCGGGCAGTCGGCGGCCAGCGAGCGCGGTGGCATGCGGTAGAAGGGGCGGAAATTGGGGATGGGGCGCAGACGCGTTGTATAACAGACGCCGGTCCCGTCACTGTGCAGGTCGTAACAGCTCAGCAGTCGCTGGTCCTCCATATACTGGTCTTGCGGCGTGGCGGAATCGCTCTGGCCCACGCCCAGTGTATCGCGCATCGGGTCGAGAAAGCGCTGGTCGGCGTAGATGAGATAGGTCAGAGTTGGGGCCAGGAAGGCGATGCGGGCGCGCGGGGTCTGCGGGACGACGACAAAGGGCAGGTAGTCTTCGGCGTCGTCGGTTTGCAGGTGGACGGCGTAGAAACCGCTGGCGCAATCTGCGGGCGGGGACCACTCAAAGGCGACTTCCCAGCCGGCGTCTTCGAGGTCGTCATCGTGGAAGTGGATGGCTCCGTACTGGGTGCGGGCGGCCTTGAAGTCGTCTTCGTCGCCGGTCCAGTTGTGTCCGGTTACTGCCCGGGTTGGCAGGTTGACGGCGCGGCCGTGCAGGTGGTGCGGTCCGATGTCGCTGATGCGGTCCGAGCCGATGTCGCGGGCGAAGTCCCAGTCGGCGACGAGATGGCGTTGGTCGCTGGACGCGAGGTCGGTCAGGGCGCGGTCGTATAGTCGCGGGTGATCGATTTTGCCATTGAAGTGCGCATCGATCTCCCCGCTTTGCTGCCCGCGGGCGGCGATGAGGAAATCGGCTGTGCGGGCGCCGATGGCAGAGGGCGCAATTGTCCGCTGGATGGTCGCCTCGGCTGCGGGGCCGTAGGCTTGTCGCCGCTGGTGAAGCCGAATCTCGCCGCTGGCGGCGTCGTAACTGGCGGTGACAAAGTACCAGTGGGCGGCGGTGAGTGCGACGCCGGTGGATACCTTTTCCACGCGCTCGCCGAAGCCGATCCGCAACTCGAGCGCTCCCTCCTCGTCGATAAAGAGTCCATAGCCGGCGTCGCCGCCGTAATTGCCGAGCAGGCCCTGCCGTCCTTGCTGCGGCGTGGTGGGATAGATCCACGCCTGTAGACAAAAACCGTCGGGACAATTCAAGATGGGGTGATGCGGTATGGCGGCGTACGAGCCGGGGTGGATGGCCTGCGGGCGACCCGGGTATGTGCCGTCGATGGCAGAGGTCAGTGCTTCGACTTTGCGACCGGGACCGCAGGGGTTGGCATCGGTGTGGCGCAGGCGTACCATGGTGGCGCGATAGGTGGATTTTTCGCAGCTGACCATAAAGCGGATGGTCTGCCCGGGGCGGACGCTGAAGCGATCGCTATAACCGACGATTTGCACGAATTGATATTCCCATTGATTGCCAGGTTGCGAACCAGACGCATATGGAGCGCATTTGACTGCGTTTCGTCAAGGTCTGCTTGTTGCCGCGCGAGCGATCGGCGATATTGAGTCACTATGCAGACAGAGGATGAGATGACCCTGCAGCAGGCGCTTTGCCAACTGGGAGTACGCGACGACACGCTGACGGCGGCTGAGAAGGCACAGCTAGACACCGAGGGCTATGTGCTATTGCAAGGGATATTGTCGGCGGACGAGGTCTCGGCTGTGCGCGCGGCGCTGGAGGGGGTCTATGCTGTAGAGTGCACGGGACAGAAGGATGGGCCGGCCGAGAGCAGCTATATGCAGAACAAGACCGCGGGTCTTGATTTGTGTCTGACCCATGCGCGGGTACTGGCGGGTATTGCCCACGTACTCGACGGGCAAATCAAGTCGTTCGGGATCCACGGCCGGCCGCACCCGCCCGGCGGCGAGCAGCAAAAGCTCCACGTCGATTATAATGGTCCGGCGCCTGAAAACAAGCGCTATGCGGTGGCCAATTCGCTGTGGATGTTGGAGGATTTTACCGCGCAAAATGGGGCGACGCGGGTGGTTCCAGGTAGTCATTTGTGGGAGCAAAGGCCGGAAGACGCCATGGACGAGGAGGAGCGGGCCCAGCCGCACCCCGACGAGGTATTGGTGCAGGGCGCGGCGGGGACGGTGGTGGTGTGGAATAGCCATCTGTGGCACGGGACGACCGCAAATCGCAGCGATACTATCCGCCACAGCCTGACCAGTTTCTACTGCCGCCGCGACGATCCGCACATGGTTTTTTCGAGCGCGCTGAGCGAGGAGGCCGCTGCGCGACTGAGTATGGCAGCGCGGTGTTTGTTTGCGGATACACAACCGTGGACGCCGTGATGATACAGGAGGAGTGATGGACTATCGCGAATTTGGCACTACGGGCATGCGCTTGAGCGCCGTGGGTTTGGGCGGGCTGCTGGCGCATTTCTGGGAGGGCGCCGCCGGGCACCCACCCGCTGAGGAAAAGCGGCGCATCTATTTGCGCGCGGCCGAGCTGGGCATCAATCTCTTCGACATGGGCTACGGGGATGAGCCACATATTCCCGACGAGTTGAAAGGCCCGAGTGGCGACCGGCATTTTTCGCTCAAGGTCGGCGAGCCGAAAGTATATGAGCTGGAAGGGATGATCGACGGGCATTTGGCCAATATCCGCCGCGAGGCGATCGATATACTGAGGGTGCACCACTATGCCTTTGTGCAGAACGCAGAGCTGCGCGGCAAAGTCGCCGAGCTAAAAGACAGGGGCAAGGTACGGTCGCTGTGTACCATCCGCCACTTCGAGAAGGACCAGGAGATCTACCTGGAGCGTGGGCCGGAAGAGGAAGCCGATGCCGATCTGGTGATCTACAACTATGTCTGCCGCGGCCAGGCGCCGGGGATAGAGCGGGCGGCGCAAGCGGGCAAGGGCGTGCTGGTGATGAAGGC
>PBOD01000228.1 GCA_002724215.1 Gemmatimonadota bacterium
GGCTCGCGTCCTTGGTCCCTGGCCGCCAGCAGTTCCCGGTACATCGTCGCCACCGCATCCTCCGCCTGCGCCGCGCCCAAATCCACGACTTCCCAATCCCCGAGCTGCGAGGGCGTGCCCTCCATCGGCCGCGGCAAATGCCACAAGCTGTGCTCCAGCCCGCCCGAGGCGCGAATGGCCAGCTGGCCCTCGGTACCCAAGACGTCGATGCCGTAATTGGCATTCATCAGTTCTTTATAGCCGAGAAAACTCACCGCGCCGAGCACGCCGCCAGCGAAACCGTACTGCGCCACCGCCCGCTCGCCCACCACCAGGCCCGAATCGCGGTCCTTGGGCGACATCTCCTTGGCCTCCATGATATCCCCCACCTCCGCCAAGCGGCCCTCCCACCACACGCTGCCCGAGCACCATTCCGGCGTCCCGCCGAAGCACAGCATCATATCCGCCACGTGTGTCCCCATCTCGGTGAATTCGTTGCCGCTCTTGCGGCCGCATTTGTTGCGGCCCCTGACCGTCACCAACTCCCCGAGCGCCCCCTCCCGCACCAGCTCCTGCCCCCGGCGCACCGCCGGGTTGACGTGATTCTGCTGGTTGATCGCCAGCTTGGCACCCGATTTCTCCCCCGACGCGACCATCTCGTCCGCCTCCTGGAGGTCGATTGAAATCGGCTTTTCGCACAGCACCGAAATGCCCCGCTCCAGCGCCGCCACCGTCGGACCGTGGTGCCCCCGGGTCTGCGTCGCCACCGTCACCGCGTCCGGTTTCAACTCATCGTACATCTGCCCGTAGTCGTCAAAACCGGCGGTCTCGCCGCAGATCTCCCGCGCCAGGCCGATCGACTCCCGCGAAATATCGCACAGCCCCACCACCTCGAAATCCTCCATGCCCGCCAAGGTCTTGAGGTGGGACCGCCCCATCCCGCCGCAACCCACCAAACCAATTCTGTACTTCCCCATTATACCCTCCGTGTATTCACGGCTTGACCACTTGCCGATCTTCCATCCAAAACGTCCGCCACTTGCCGCTACCCCCCATCGCGCCGACCAGATAATCCACCCGCCCCTCCGCAACATCCATTACAAAAGACGAACGCGTATTCTCGTTGAGTATCGGCTCTTGCCGCAAAACCGCCCGACACCGCGCCACTACGTCCTCGCTGTCCAAGGTTGGCAGCCAGGCATAGAGCTCCTGCAGGAAACCCACCATCCGCTCGTAGCGCCTGACGCTGCCCTCGGTCTCGTTGTCGACGACACCCAACACAGAGTGATTGGCCCGCGCCAAAAAACCGTCTGTCGCGAACTCGGTCCGCACATCCCCGCCGAAATACTCGGTAACCGCTATTTGCTCGCAGTCGCCGAGCATCACGTTGCCGCCGAACATCTGCGGGTGTTGCCGCGCATAGGCCTCGATCTTCGCCACCGCCTCGGCCACCGCAGCGCAGTCTGCCAGCACTGCCCCGTTGAGTACCGTTCGCGACTCCTCGCGCTCGGGCGTCACGTCGGCCAAACATTTCGAGCGCGAAATCTGCAGCGCCAAACCGCTGGCATTGAACCCGGAGTTGACCCCCTGCTGGTCGTGGTCGACTAGCGCGAAATGGGGAATTCCCGGTCCCTCGAAAAAGGCCCATCCCGTCGGGGTGGGCGCGTAGTCGAAATTCTTGAGCAAATACGTGCGGCCGTTCTGAATGACGGCGCCGATAGTGCACATGATGCGTCCCCTAAAAGGTCGTAACTTGCCTGGGACCGATATCTACCGCGCGGGCCAGCGCGGCGAAATTTTCCTGCAAGAGCCCGAAGCGCAGATCCGCACTCGCAGGATCGTCCCACAGATTGTCGAACTCGCCCGGATCGGCTTCGAGGTCGAATAGCTCGCCCGCGGTGCGATCGTGGTAGCAGACCAATTTGTGGCGCCGGTCGCGAATCATCGTCGCGTAGTTGCCCTGCAGGTGTTCGCGCCCGGGCGCGTCGGGATTGAGCGCGCGATAGTATTCGCAGCGCACGTACTCGCGGTGCTCGCTCGCCGCACCGGTAAGCAAGGGCCACAGCGAACGCCCCTGCATCCGCTGCGGCGCCTCGATCCCGGCCAACTCGAGCAAGGTCGGCGCGATATCGACAAGCTCGACCAGCGCGGCGCTGACGGCACCCTCGCGCACCATGCCCGGCCACGAGCAGACCAGTGGTACCCGCACCAAACACTCGTAAAAGCGGCAGCCCTTGCCGACGAGTTGGTGGTCTCCGGCCAATTCGCCGTGGTCGGAAGTAAAGATCACCAGCGTGTTCTCGCGCTGACCGCTCTCCTCCAGCGCCGCGAGCATCCGCCCCACATTGTCATCGATCAGCTCGATCATCGCGTAGTAGGCGGCCAGCACTTCCTTGGCGCGCGGCCGCTCGATCGTCGCCGCCCCGTCGAGCGGCCCCAGCTTCGCGTGTGCGAGCAGATCCTCGTCGCCCCACAGCGGGTCGGGCAGCAGCGCCGGATCGTAGCGGTCGAGATACTCCTGCGGCGGGTCGAACGGCGAGTGCGGATCGAACATATTGACGCTCATCAGCCACGGGTCGGAGCGCTCTTCGTTCATAAAGTCGATCGCCATATCAGCGCACCAGGTGGTCTGGTGCAGCGCCGGCGGCAGGCGCGCCGGATCCTCGCGCAATTCGGCCAGCACGTGCCCCTTTTGGCGCACCCAGTCGGCGTAGGCGTGACCCTCGGGCCACAAATCGCGCGAATCGTGGCTCCAGTGGAAGACGCGGTAGCCGTCGTCGCCGCGCGGCTCGATGCGGCCGGCCGCTCCAGCCAGATGCAATTTGCCGGCCAGGCCGCAGTCGTAGTCCTTGCCATCGGCCAACAGCTGAGTCACCAGCGGGGCCGCCCCCGCCCAGTAGTCGTTGCCATTGCAACAACCGTGGACCGAACTCGGATACATGCCGGTGAGGAAACTAGCGCGGCTCGGAGTGCAGATCGGGCTCTGGCAGAACGCATGGGTAAACGCCGTACCCTCGGCAACCAGGCGGTCAATATGCGGTGTGTTGATATGCTCGTTGCCCAGCGCGCGAATGGTATCGTAGCGCTGCTGGTCGGTACAGATCCACAGGATATTCGGTCGCATCGCTCAGTTCTTCAGGTCGGTCAATGCAACAGCCTGGCTCAGTCCGCAATGGAGCCATTGCCGCGCAGCAGGGTCTCCTGCACCAGCAATTCGTGGTCGAGCGAACGGTCCGGCTCCTGCTGGCCCTGGATCACCCGCAGCAAAGACGCCAATTCCAGATCGTAGAGCCCCTGCCGGCCTATGCCGGCGAATTCCACCATCTGCTCGCCCTTTTCATAGCCACCAGCCGCCTCGGTCAGACACAGGCGAATGGCGTGCCCCGGCTCGAAAGGTTCGACCAGGATCGCACTGCCCTTCTCGCCGTAGACCTCGAAACGCCGAGCCATCGGCTGCGGCTCCATCGCCGCGATATCGACCATCGCCAGCGCCCGCTCGTATTCGAAGACGCCGAGGGTATTGTCCTGAAAGTCGGGCACCACCCCCGCATCGTTGCGCAAAAAGGTCGTCACTCTCTCCGGCCGGCCGAGGATCCATACCACCTGATCCAGCATATGGCCGGCCAGGTCGAAGTAGATGCCGCCGTAGTGGCCGGCGGCGATCACCGCCCGCGCCTCGGGTTTAATATGGGTCGACATATGTGCGCGGATCGCATAGACATTGCCGAGAAAACCCGCGCGCGCCCACTCCGAGATCTGGCTAAAGCCAGGATGGTAGCGCAGCATAAAGCCCATCTGGACTTGCAAATCCTGCTCTTTGGCCTCTGCCACAACCTTTTGCCACTGGACCCAGTTGTCGCCAGCCGGCTTGTCGTACCACACGTGCTTGCCAGCGGCGACGATGCGTTCAGTCTGGTCGAGGCTCTCGTCGTTGCGCCCCTCCGACGCGATGGCCGCAATCGAATCGTCGCCGAGCATTTCCTCTTCGCTATCGAAAAAGTGGACCTGCCCGTAGACGCTATCGCTTGCTATCTCTCTGCGCCGCTCGGTGTCGGGCTCGTAGAGCCCGGCGACCTCGACATCTGGATTGTCGAGCATCGATTTGAGCTTGCCGGCGGCGTGACCGTGCTTGGTGCCGTACTGCGCCATGCGAATCATGTGTTACTCCATAGACAAAGGGAACAGCAAAAACAGAATACTCAAATACACGCTCCTGCACCGCGCGTCCCTAGCGCCCCATCCAGCCCCCATCGACAACCACGATCGACCCATGCACATAATCGGCCGCCCGCGAAGACAACCACACCACGGCGCCCTTCAGATCATCCGGCGAGCCCCACTTGCCAGCCGGAATCCGCACCAGCAACTGCTCGTTGCGTAGCGCATCGTCGCGCAGGGCCTGGTTATTGTCGGTAGCAATATAGCCAGGCGCAATCGAATTGACATTGACGCCCTTGCCGGCCCACTCGTTGGCCAGCGCCATCGTCAGCTGGCCGATCCCCCCCTTGGCCGCAGCATAACCGGGCACAGTGATCCCGCCCTGGAAGGTCAGGACGGAAGCGGTGAAGACGATCTTACCCTCGCCGCGCTTGATCATCTCCTTGCCGAATTCGCGCGCCAGCACAAATTGCGCGTTGAGGTTGACCTCGATGACCTTGTCCCAGTACTCATCCGAATGCTCCTCGGCCGGAGCGCGCATGATAGTACCGGCGTTGTTGATCAGAATATCGATTTGTCCAACCTCTGATTTTACTTGATCGGCGAAGGCGTGGACGGCCTGGCGGTCGGAAAAATCGCAGGCATAGCCCCTGAAGCTCTGGCCGCGCTCGGCGATATCCCTGCCCACCGCGGAATCCTCCTCTAGCGTGGCGCTGACCCCGACGATATCCGCCCCGGCCTCGGCCAGTGCCTGCGCGAAACCGCGGCCGATTCCGCGGCGGCAACCCGTCACCAGCGCGGTCTTGCCGTCGAGTTTGAAAAGATCGAGAATCCCCATTTAGCCCCCCTGAGTATCGATTAAAATCTTGACCGCGTCGGTGCCGGCCTCCAGTCGTGCGAAGGCATCGGGCAAGCCGTCCAGGTCCAGCCGCTCGGTTATCAACTTTGCCAGTGGCAACTGACCGCTCGCCGTCAACTCAATGGCCCGGTCGTAATCCTCCGGTTCGTAAACCCGGACGCCGCACATCTTCAATTCGCGCCAAAAGAACTGGAACAGGTCGATCTTAGGTGGCTCGGCGAAAATCGCCACCACCACTATGCGCCCCCGCACCTTGGCCAGTTTAGTCATTACCTCGGCGCCGGGCTGCGAACCGGATACTTCAAACACCACGTCGGCGCCACCGCCGCCGGTCCATTCCTCCACATTGGCCACCAGGTCCTCCACCAGCGGGTTGACCGTCTCCAACCCCAGCGCCCGAGCCATCTCCAGCCGGTAGTCGTTGACTTCGGCGATGCGCACCTCGGCCCCGGCGTGCCGCGCCACCAGCGCATTGAGCAAACCAATCGGACCGCCGCCAATTACCACCGCCTTCTCGCCCGGTGCCACCTCGCCCAAGCGCACGTCGTGGCAGGCCACTGCCATCGGCTCGACCAGTGCCGCCAGATCCAACGCCATATCCGCCGGCAGCCGGTGCAATGTAAAGGCCGGCACCGTCCACGAGCCCTGGAAGGCGCCAGGGCTGTCAATGCCGATAAAGTTCAGTTGCTGGCACACGTGACCATTGCCCGCACGACAGGCCGCGCACTCGCCACAGGCGTCGAGCGGCCGCACCACCACCGGATCGCCGACCGCCCAATCCTCAACGCCAGCCCCCACCTCAGCTATGGTTCCCGACATTTCGTGTCCGATGACCTGCGGCATATCAATGCGTCCATCCATATGCCCCATAAATATGTGAAGGTCAGTGCCGCACACCCCGCAGTAGGCTACGTCGATTCTGACCTCACCTGGACCAGGGGACTGTACTTTGCACTCGCCGACTTCGACCCTACGATTACCGGCGTAATACGCTGCTTTCAAGTTTCAATCCTTTGTTGAAGTCTCAACCGCTCATATTTCGCAAAGTGCAACAGCGTTAAAATACTCTATGTGTTAACTGTGTAAAGACCTTTCCGGTATCGACCCAAATCAACCCGTATCGATACTTTTAATAGATAATTAATAGATCGGCCCGCCCGCAACTTGGGGCGGGCCGATTTAGTTCATCCTTCGCCCCACGCATCTACCGCCGCCTGGCCCAAAATATACGCCATCGCTATCGCCGCTATAGGCCAGGTGACCC
>PBOD01000229.1 GCA_002724215.1 Gemmatimonadota bacterium
GCTTCGGCGGTCTCGCCTTCGGCCACACCGTCGAAGCTCACCTCAACCGATGAGGACGAGACATCGCCGTTGTTGGCCACCAGCTCGATTACGGTGTACCACGGCTCGAGCACCGGCCCGGTCAGGCTTTCGACCCGCACCTTGACCGGCAGCGAGAAATCTGACCGCACCCAGTCGTCGGTCGCCTCCAGGGTCAACCTGAACCGGCCATCTCCGGTATTGGCACCGACGATTCGATCCGGCTCTTCAGCACATCCGGCCAGCATCATCGCAGCGCACAGCATCGCCAATAGCATCATCGCCCGCCTCCCAGGCTCTGCTCCACCTGGCGCACCGTCGCCTCGAACTCGCGCTCGGAAACCAGATAGGGAAACTTGGACTCGTAAAAGAGCTGTGCCACCTCGCGATCGATGGCGTGCCAGCGATTGCGCATGTCCTCCCGGGTCGGGAATAGTATCTGCACCCCCGGCCGGAAGCCCTGCATGGTCTGCGCCATATTCTGGTTGAGCTTGAGCACGCGCTTGAGGATCAGCGCCTGGCGCAGCCGCTCGACATCTCCCTCGTTGGCCAGCAGAATAGACCACTGCTCCGGCATTGCGTCGTCGTCGTAGCGGTTGAGCGCCCACAGCAATTCGTCTTGCGCCTCGACGGCCACCGCCGTATCGCGCACCGTGGCGATCGGCAGGCCAAAAGCGTGGCCAGGCTCGGAGGAGGGCTGGGCCGCGAAGCTCATGATTACCGCGCTCTCGGGCGAGGCCAGCGCTGTGGGCAGGAGGTCGATCAACGTCAGATCGTCGCTGAAGCGCCGCACGCTAGTCTCGTCGTGCGGCGGCGAGAAGAAAAAGACCTGGTCGAGTTTCACGTCGTCCGCAAAACCCAATCCGCCGACGATCTCGTAGAGCATGCGTCGAACCAGAACGTCTTCGCCCGGAATGCTGCCCTGCAATAGGCTGTGGAAGGGCTCTCTGCGTTGCAGCATCACGTCCTCGGCAGCGCTCTGCCGCACCCGTGCCTGCAGAGCAATGAAGGCCGGACTTTCCTGCACGAATTTCAAATCCCAGACATCATCGTCCCGCACCCGGTAGGCATTGCGGAACAGCTCGGTATCGAAGCGGTCGAAAATCTCCGAGTCCTTGGGAATCAGGTAGCTGAAGCTATTGTCCTCGAGCGGTACTATGTGTGGGGTGATCACCACGATCACCTCGCGCTGTTCGGTTTCCAGCCGCTCGCGCGAGAACAGTCGCCCCAGCACCGGCAGCCCTCCCAACAGCGGCAGCTCCGTGCGCGAACCCTGCTGTTCGGTCGAAAGCAGTCCGCCAATGATAAAGGGTGTGCCGTCGGCGACCCGTACGTAGGTTTCGACCAGCCGGTTATCTATGATCGGTGAGAATTCGATGCCGGAGACGCCCTGCTCGAGCCGTGCCGCCGATTCGACCGAGATCGAGGAGATAATCGTCTCGATTTGCATCGTCACCTCAGTGCCCTCGCGATTGATGCGGGGCCGCAAGTTCAAAACGATGCCCACGGGGAAGTATTCAATGCCCTTGCTTACGGATGAGGTGGTCGCCGTCGTCTTGGCCACCGGGATCTGGCGCCCGACCTGAATCCTCGCCTGCCGGTCGTTGAGCACCAGCACCGATGGGCTGGATAGCACCTCAGCATCGCCGGTCTCTTTTAAAGCCTCGAGCTTGCCGCGGAAATCGATAAAGTCGGCAAAGCCGTCACGCGAGAATAAAAAGGTCGTCAGGCTATTGCCCGACTCGGTGCGCTGGAACGACAGCTGCGCATTCTCCTGTTGCCCGCTGAATTCGACTCCGAGATCGTTGAGCTGACTGGTGTTGACCTCAATGACCAGTGCCTCGATCACGATCTGCTGCGCCGGCAGGTCGATCTGGGTGCGCAGCATGTTTACCAAGCGCTCGAGCGGCTCGGGATCTTCGCGGTCATAGACAAAGAGCAGGCGCTCCTCGGGAGCGCCAGTAGTGGCATTGTGCAAATGCGAGCCACCCAGTTGTGGCGCGCCCGCGCCCTTTTTCGATGACGAGGTCGATTTGGCCTTCCCCACCGGATCGGCTTCGAGCAAACTGGTTTTGGATGCGTTGGAAACCTTGACCACCCACGGCAGCTTGGGTTTCTTGCCCTGCACCACCTCAAAGATCTGCTCGTAGCGCGCGTTTTTGTTCGACTTGGCTTCGAACTCGACCGTGTGGTAACCCAGAGCCTTGAGCAGCGCCAACGCGCGATCGGCCTCGATATGACCCAGGCGAAACATCTCGTAGGCCAGATCGGGCTCTCCGCCCTTGCGGCTCTTGCTCTTTCTTGCCAGCGCCTTGAAGGCGTTGTGGGCTTCATCGAGATCATCCGGGGCGTTGGAACTGGTCAGTGCAAATTCGTACCCGCCGCCGCCGGCTTTGATAATCGCCATCTCGATGGCGAAACGGCCCTTGCGGTAGGTGCGGTTCTCGAGCACGCCGGCACGCTCATCAAATACGCCTTCACTACCCCGTTGTTTGTAACCCAGGGGCAACATCACCCGCACATCGGCCGCCGCCAGCATTTGCCGCGTCTTGGCCAGTGAGCCGAAGGGCGACTCGATGAAGTACACCTGCTCCGCGCGGACATCCGGGACCAGCACAAGCTGGGCGAAGATCGATACCAGACCTATATAAATTCTTATTCGCGTCATAACGTCCATTCTACGATCGGCCTGTCTGACTGTCAAGTCAGGAAATAACGCAGCAGAAAGAGCACGGCGAGCACCCACAGTGCCGGCGAAACCTCGCGCCCGCGCCCACCCAGAAGATGCACGGCGGCGAACGCGGTGACCCCAGCGGCAATGCCCTCGGCTATGCTGAAAGACCAGGGCATCAACACCACGGCGAAAAACGCGGGGATCGCCTGGAAGTAATCGGCGAAGTCGATGCGCCGCACCGGTTCCATCATAAAGACCCCGACGATCACCAGCGCCGGCGCGGTCGCCGCCGCCGGCACCAGGCTCAACAGCGGCGCCAGGAAAAGCGCCAGCAGGAAACATCCGCCCGCCACGACCGCAGTCAGCCCGCTGCGCCCGCCCGCCGCGACTCCGGCCGCGCTCTCGACATAGGTCGTAGTAGTACTGGTGCCAACCGACGCGCCGAATACCGTCGCCAGCGAATCGGCCAATAGCGCGCGCTTGGCCCGCGGCAGCCGTCCCTCCGCATCGAGCAATCCCGCCTTGCCCGACACCCCGACCAGCGTCCCCACCGTGTCGAAGAGATCGACGAAGGTGAAGGTGACGATCACCGTCACCAGGCCGAAGGTCAGCACCTCGGCAAAATCCAGCGCCAGGAAAGTCTGCCCCAAGCCCGAAGGCCAGCCCACCAGCCCGCCATCGCCCGGCTGTACCAGGCCCAGCGGCACGCCCAGCAAGGTGCACACCGCGATACCAATGAGCAGTGCAGCCGGCACCTGTCTCACAACCAGTGCGCCGGTCAGCACCAATCCGAACAGCGCCAGGCCCACGCTCTTTTCCGATGCGCCGAAGGGCAGCAGTTTGCCCAGTTCGGGATCGGCGAAATACCCCGCGTGCACCAGGCCCAGCGCGCCGGTGGCCGGGTTGTGGACCACGACGCCGGCGTTTTTGAAGCCAATTAGCGCGATAAAGAGCCCGATCCCCACGCTAATCGCGCTCTTCAGACTCAGCGGAATCGCATTGAGCAGCGCCTCGCGCAGCCCGGTCAGCGTCAGTAGCAGAAAGATGACCCCCGATACGAATACCGCCGCCAGCGCGCCCTGCCACGATAGCCCCATGCCCAGCACCACCGTATAGGCAAAAAAGGCGTTGAGCCCCATGCCGGGCGCCATGGCGAAGGGATAATTGGTCAACAGGCCCATCAGTATCGAACCGCAGGCCGCTGCCAGGCAGGTCGCCGCCACTACGGCCTCGCGCGGCATGCCGGCATCGGCCAGGATCAGCGGGTTGACCGCGACGATATAGGCCATCGTCGCGAAAGTGGTCAGACCGGCGCGGACTTCGCGGCTGGGTGTGGTACCGCTCAGGTCGAGTTTGATCATGGCTTGGCTTTGCTGAGATGTGCGCGATATTGCGCGAAAAGGCGCGATGATGGCGCGCTCCACAGTCCCCCCACTGGATACGCGGCGCGCTGGCACGGGCCTTGCAATTGTGGCAAGCAAACTAAATCCAAGAAAAAATAATAATGCGAGCCATTTCCCGCCGGATCTGTATTTCCCTGTGCGCGACCTGCTGTCTCGCACCGCAGGCGCGGGCGACCGACCTGAACAGGAAATTGGGCGTCGGCATGCAGGTTTCGCCGTCGACACAGCGCGCTGGCGTTTAGCGGGGCTTCGGGCTACACGCCTACTTCGGCGCGGGCTGATCGTCCCCACGCGATGTGCGGCTTTAGTCTCCGGGTAGCAGGGAACAGTTCCGGTGGGATATAGGTTATTCGACAAAGGCGTCGGCGATCGGCAGTGCCCCGCACAACTCCACCTGCAAGGCCGCACTCTGTATCAGCTTGGCCGGAATAACCAGCTGCACGCTGACCGCGCCTTAAGAATTGCCTTTAGTAGGTTTACTATCGGAATTACAGGAAGGGAAAAGCGTTACCCGAAGCAGATTGCTCTCCGCGAGGCCGCGCAGGATGCAAAGCGAGCATCAGCTCTGGCCATACCCCTGAGCCCGCCGCTCGCAGCGCAGTATCACCCCTCTTTTACCGCCGCGACCAGATCCAACACCGCCTCCTTCGCGCTCCCAAAATACATCAGCGAATTGTCCGCCGCGAACAGCGGATTCGGAATCCCGGCGAAACCCGGACTCAAACTCCGCTTGATGACCACCACCGTTCGCGACTTGTCGACATCGAGTATCGGCATCCCCGCGATTGGCCCCGAATCAGCGTCGCGCGCTAGCGGGTTGACCACATCGTTGGCGCCGATGATCAGCGCCACGTCGGTCTGCTGAAAAGACGGGTTGATGAGATCCATCTCGACCAGCTTGTCGTAGGAGACCTCGGCCTCGGCCAAAAGGACGTTCATATGGCCCGGCATGCGACCGGCGACCGGGTGGATGGCATATTCGACCTCGACGCCGCGCTCCTCCAGCAGCCCGGCCAGGTCGCGCACCGCGTGCTGAGCCTGCGCCACCGCCATGCCGTAGCCGGGCACGATCACCACCCGCCGCGCGGTGTCGAAGAGCATCGCCACCTCATCGGCCGAGGTCGATTTGATCTTGCCGGCGTAGACCTCGTCGTCGCTGGCGCCGGGCGCCGTTTCGGCGCCGACGCCGCCGAAGAAGACGTTGCCCAGGGAGCGATTCATGGCCTTGCACATAATCTGGGTCAGGATCAGGCCCGAAGCACCGACCAGCGAGCCGGCGATGATCAGCACGTTGTTGTCGAGCACGAAGCCCGTCGCGGCCGCCGCCAGGCCGGAACAGGAGTTGAGGAAGGCGATCACAACCGGCATGTCGGCGCCGCCGATGGGCAGCACTAGCATCAGGCCCAGCAGCGAGGCGATAGCCACCATGATCCAGAAGGGGTCCAGCGAGCCGGGATCGAGTACCAGCCAGGCGCCCATACCCAGGCAAGCCAGCGTCAACAGCCCGTTGATAAATTGCTGGCCGGGGAACTGGAATATGCCCTTGAGCACCTCCATCAACTTGAAGAAGGCGACAATACTGCCCCAAAAGGTCACCGCCCCGATCAGGCCCGAGACCGCCGAAGAAATGGTGAACTGGTGCGAAGGAGCGCCGTGCTCGACCAGCGCCGCGCTAGCCACCAGCACCGAGGCGCCGCCGCCGAAGCCGTTGAAGACCGCTACCAGTTCGGGCATCGAGGTCATCGGGATCCTGAGCGCGAAGGCCGCGCCGACCAGGCCGCCGATAACGACCCCGATGAGGATGTATTCGAAAGAGAGGATTTGCTGGTCCAACAGCGTGACGCCGATGGCCAGCAACATCCCCAACGCTCCCAACATATTGCCGCGCACCGCGGTGCGCGGGTGGGTCAGCCCCTTGAGGCCGAGGATGAATAGCACCGAGGCGACCAGATAGGCGAAGTTGATCAGGTTGACCATCGCCGTTAGTCCCGCCTCTTGAACATGCCCAACATGCGGTGCGTCACCATAAAGCCGCCCACCACGTTGATGGTGGCGAAGATAACGGCGGCTAATCCCAGATAGGTGGCCAATTCCGAGTGCTCGGAACCAGCCGATAGCAGCGCGCCGATCAGGGTGATGCCGGAAATGGCATTGGAGCCCGACATCAACGGCGTGTGTAGTGTCGGCGGAATCTTGGTGATGATTTCGAAGCCGACGAAGACGGCCAGCACGAAGACCGTCAGCGCAACGACCAGCACTTCCATCAATCGCCTCCCTCGGAGTCGCGGATGCGCGGATGCACGATCTCGCCGTCGCGCATGACCAGGGTCTCGCGTGTGATCTCGTCTTCCATATCCAATTGCAGTACCCCCTCCTCAGTCAACAGATGCTTGAAGAAGGTGGTAATATTGTGCGAGTACATCTGGCTGGCGTGGAAGGGCACTGTCGCCGGTAAGTTGAGCGGCCCCATGATCTTTACGCCGTCTTCCTCGGCGGTTTCGCCGGGCTGGGTCAACTCGCAGTTGCCGCCGCGCTCAGCAGCCAGATCGACGACGACCGAGCCCGACTCCATACCGCGGACCGCGTCGGCGGTGATCAACAACGGCGCCTGCTGGCCGGGAATCGCCGCGGTGGTGATGATTACGTCGTTGGCCCCGGCGACCTTCGCCAACTCCTCGCGCTGGCGGTTGTAGAAGGTCTCGTCCTGCGCCTTGGCGTAGCCACCGGCGTCCTCAGAATCGCCAGCATCGATGTCCAGCTCGATAAATTCGGCACCCAGGCTTTCGATCTGATCCTTGACCGCCGGGCGCACGTCATAGGCCTGGACCACCGCGCCGAGGCGCCGGGCGGTAGCTATCGCCTGCAGTCCAGCGACGCCGGCGCCAATGACCAGCACCCGGGCCGGAGTGAGGGTGCCGGCGGCCGTCATCAACAGCGGAAACATCCGCGGCAGCGCGGCGGCGGCTATCAACACCGCCTTGTAACCGGCGACGGTGGCCATCGATGAGAGGATATCCATGCTCTGGGCCCGGGTGATGCGCGGAATCAGTTCCATGGCGAAGAGCGTAGCGCCTGCATCGGCCAGTTCGCGCAATTGCGCAGCGGCGGTCAGGGGATCGGAAGCTCCGATCAGGACCTGTCCGTTGCGCACCAGGGATAGATCGGCGCGCCCGGCCTCCGGATTGGCGCCGTAGGTGCGCACCTGCAGTACCGCGTCGGCGCGGGCGAAGACGTCAGCGCGATCGGCGGCAATTTGTGCCCCGCGCTCGACATAGGCGTCATCGGCAAAACCGGCCGCCCGCCCGGCGTCGGACTCAAGTAGTATTTGCACGTCTGCGGCCAGAGTCGCCACGGCGTCGGGGACCAGGGCGACCCGATTTTCACCGGCGAAAGTTTCCCGCGGGATGCCAATGATCATAAGTACAGTTTGGGCAAAGGGGATAAAACTTGCACAAATGCGAAAAGAAAGTATAGTCAGATTCTGGAATACTGACAATGGCAACACCACCAAGCCGTAGAGAAAAAACCGGACCGTCGCGCTGGAGACGACGGTCCGGTTGTTCCCAACATCTGGCGAGCGCTTCAGTGGTGTGAGACGAGCTTGTCGTGGTGCTTCTTCAGTTGCGTTTCGACCTTGGCCTCAGCGTCGGCGAGGGCCTTGTAGAGATTTTCCCCTTCGGCAGTTGCGGTAAAGGTGTGCTGCGGCACTTTGACGACGATTTCGACGATTTCCACTTTTTCGCCGTGCTTGGCCTTGTCGAGGACGACCTCGCAATCGACGATGCGATCGAAGTAGTGTTCGAGCTTGGCGCACAATTTGACGATGTGCTCTTTGCTTTCTTCGGAGACCTTGCCGCCGTGGCGCGCGCTGATTCTGGGCTGCATTTTCTGCTCCTTTCCGTTAGCTTGAAACCGAGTGGTCGATGTATCGATACCCACTATTGAAGTATACCACAGTGAGTGTGAAGGTCAAAATTTCCGCCCGGCTCGCTCGTTCTAGAAGGCCCCTGAGCTTGGCGCCGATTCGGGATTTTGCGCTCTTGCGCAGTGGGACGGCGGTGCACTATAGTTTAATTGTTTTAGTAGATAGGTATGTTGTCTGGTTTCCAATCTGTCCGGTTAAGGATTGCACGACAA
>PBOD01000230.1 GCA_002724215.1 Gemmatimonadota bacterium
CTTAGCAGGCTGCCACCTTCGGCCACTCGGTCACCTCTCCGCGACCGTTTTAAATCTACTCAAAAGCTGGCGGAGGGTGAGGGACTCGAACCCTCAAGGGCGTGAGCCCGGCGGTTTTCAAGACCGCTGCCTTACCAATTAGGTCTAACCCTCCGGTAACTCTGGCGAGGGTTAAATATAAATGAGGCACCGTTTTAGGTCAAGACCGAGGGCGGCGCACAAGGCCGCCCCGACGGGCTTTATTCCCCCCTCGCTCGTCTCGCCGTTTTCCCCCTCGCCGGCCTCGACGATCCCGCCATTTTCGCCGACGGATAACGTCGTCGAGCCGAAGTTACCCTGGCACCGCACCAGCGGATAACCCATGCGGAAATCCCGCGGCATGTGCATCTGAACCGGGTAGGTGTTGGCTCTGCCGTGCCGGGTCGTAATTGCCCGAGGTGCCGCTGACGTTCTTGGGCGCCGGGCGCAGGTCGTTCATCGCCACCAGGATGCGGCGCTTCGAGGGCTTGAGCCCGTCCCGCCCGTCGGGCAATGCGCCGGACAAGATGAAACTCATCGAATAGTCGAGGTATGAGGTCTTGAATTCCTCTTCGATCCCGACGGGTATGACGCGAGCTTCGATCTGATCGGTCATTGACCTGAGCCTTTGTGGTTTGGCGATTCTACTCAGGGATTTTCCGTTGTACCTTGCGTCATCTGCGCGATCGTAACCAACCCTCGGAGCCCAACCTGGATGGGAGGGCGAGAATGAGCAAAAGACAACCCCCTCGCCCAGACCGTCCCACCCGCAGCTTCAAATATCCAAGTTCTTAACATCCAACGCGTATTGCTCGATAAACTCGCGCCGCGGCTCTACCTGCTCGCCCATCAACAGCGTAAACAGATGCTCGGCCTCCACGGCGTCTTCAATTGTTACTTGCAGCAGCGTGCGGCGCGCCGGGTCCATCGTCGTCTCCCAGAGCTGGTCGGGATTCATTTCGCCCAGCCCCTTGTAGCGCTGGATCATGATGCCGCGGCCCTCGCCGCCCTCGCCGCCGAGGGCCGCGATATGACGGTCGCGCTCGGCCTCGTCGAAGGCGTAGAGCTCCTGTTTGCCTTTCTTTATCAAAAACAGCGGCGGCTGGGCCAGGTAGAGCTTGCCCTTTTCGATGAGATCGCGCATGTAGCGGAAGAAAAAGGTCATAAACAGCGTGCGAATATGGCTGCCATCGACATCGGCGTCGGCCATGATGATGATCTTGCCGTAGCGCAGTTTTTCGAAGTCGTAGTCCTCGCCGATGCTGGTGCCCAACGCAGTGATCAGCGGCAGCAGCTTGTCGTTGCCAAGCACGCGGTCGATGCGCGCCTTCTCGACGTTGAGCGGCTTGCCGAACAACGGCAGCACCGCCTGGAAACTCTGGTCGCGCGCCATCGCCGCCGAGCCACCGGCCGAATCGCCCTCGACTAAGTAAATCTCCGTTTTTTCGGGGTCGCGAATGGAGCAGTCGGCGAGTTTGCCAGGTAAGCTGGCGCCGTCGAGCACGCCTTTGCGGCGTGTCAGTTCGCGGGCTTTGCGGGCGGCTTCGCGGGCGCGGCCGGCATCGACAATCTTGTCGATGACGCGCTTGGCAACATCGGGGTTTTCGTCCAGGTAGGTCGCCAGTGCCTCGGAGGCGAACGAATCGACAATGCCCTTGACCTCGCTATTGCCGAGCTTGCCTTTTGTCTGCCCTTCAAACTGCGGCTCGGGCACCTTGACGCTGATGACCGCGGCGATGCCCTCGCGGGTATCCTCGCCGGCGATGTTAAACTTAACGCTTTTGAGCAGATTGTTGCGCGTGGCGTAGTTGTTGATGGTGCGCGTCAATGCCGAGCGAAAGCCAACGAGATGGGTGCCACCGTCGTCAGTCTTAATGTTGTTGGCATAGGTGAAGAGTGTCTCCTGGTAGCTGTCATTGTATTGCAGGGCGACTTCGACCGAAACGCCGTCGCGTTCGCCCTGCAGGTAGATCGGGTCCGAGTGCAGGACGCTACGGCCCTCGTTGAGGAAGCGCACGAACTCCTCTACCCCGCCCTCGAAGAGATACTGGCCCTCTTCGCCGGTGCGCGCGTCGTGGACGTTGATCTCTAATCCCTTGGTTAAAAAGGCCAGTTCGCGCAAGCGGTGGGCGATGTACTCGAAGCTGAATTCCACCGTCTCGAAAATCTTGGCGTCGGGCTTGAATTCAATAATGGTGCCGGTCTGGTCGGTGTCGCCGATGACTTCCAGATCCGTTTCGGGGATGCCGCGGGCGTACTTTTGCTGGTGGACCTTGCCCTTTTGCCAGACCTCGACCGTGCACCACTCGGACAGCGCGTTGACTACCGAGGCGCCCACCCCGTGCAGGCCGCCCGAGACCTGGTAGGCCTTCTTGTCGAACTTGCCGCCGGCGTGGAGCATGGTCATCACCACCTCGACGCCCGACTTGTTTTCGCCGGCGTGAAAATCGGTGGGGATGCCGTGGCCGTCGTCCTTGATGTGAACGGTACCCTGCTCGGTAATCGTCACGTCGATGCGCGAGCAGCGCCCGGCCATGGCCTCATCAACGCTGTTATTGACGATTTCCTTGACCAGCTCGTGCAATCCCTCGTGGCCGGTGTCGCCGATGTACATGGCCGGACGCATACGCACGCCTTCGAGCCCCTTGAGGACCTGGATCGCGTCGGCGGTGTAGCCTTCTCCCGCCTGTTGCTCGGGCAAGTCTCTGGCTGGTTCCGTCATTAACCTCTCCTTTTATGAGCGCTCTGTCTCATTCAGCAATTTCAAGTCTTTTACTACTTCGGCGCCGAGCAGTTCGTTGATCCTGGCAACGATATCCAGTTGCATAAAGCTCAGCTGGGTCCGCCAAATCCCCGATGGCACGGCGACCTCCAAATGCCCGCGCCGCACGCGGAGCGGACGGGTGTGCTCGGCAAGCGCTGGCCCCACTGCCTCTTCCCATACCATCCGCGCCCGACACTCGGCCAGCTTCTGGTCTACTCCGAGATCCGCAACGACCGCCTCCAGCAATCCGTTGAGCAAGGTCGGGGGGCCGAGCGTACGCTCGGTCTCATTTCTGGAGGTTGATCGGCTCGAACCGGGCTTCCTGTCGGGCATCGGGCTCCTGCGGTGTGGTCGCGATAACCTGGTCGAATTCGTCCATAATATTCAGCAACTCCCCGGTCCGACCGGGGTCCAACTCGGAAAAGACATCGTCCAGCAATAGCACGGGCTGGCGACTCGTCTGCTCTTCCATGTAGCGGGCCTCGGCCAGCTTCCACGAAATTAGTACCGTTTTGAGCTGGCCTTCGGACGCGTAGACCTCGGCCGACTCGCCGTTGAGCGAAAACTTCAGGTCGTCGCGATGTGGCCCGTTCAGCGTGTGGCCCACCTGGGCCTCCTGCTCTCTTCGGCGCTCGAGCACCTCGCGCAATTCGTCGCGCAACGGGTCCAGCTCGCGTTCTCTGGCGCCCTGATAGCCGATATCGGCTTCTTCGTCGGCGGGGGAGAAGCGATCGTAATAGCGCCTAAAGGGTGCGCGTAACTTCTCCAGGGCATCGAGCCGGTGCCAGCGCAATTGAGCCCCCAACTCGATCAGTTGGGCATCCCACGGCTCCATCACTTGCGGATCGGCGCGGCTGCGATCCGATTTTTTTGCCGCGCGCAACAGGTGGTTGCGCTGAGCCAGGACGCGGTGGTAACGCTGCAAATCCCGCAGATAGGTCGCGCTGGACTGCGAGATGAGAATGTCTAACAAACGCCGGCGTTGGGCCGGAAAGCGGAGTACCAGCGAAACATCTTCAGGGGAGAAGTGTACGGTGCGGAACACGCCCAACAAGTCGGAGACGCGCGGCAAGGCGCTGGCGTCAGCGAAAGCCTTTTTGCCCTCTTTCTTGCTGTAGAAGACCCGGAGCTGCTGTTCGTGGCGACCATCGGTACACTGGCCCTGAATATCGAAAAACTCCTCGTCGTGCGGCACGGCCTGCGTATCCTTGGCGCCGCGCACCGACTTGCCGATCGACAAGTAGGAGATCGCTTCTAGGATATTGCTCTTGCCACGGCCATTGGGGCCGAAGACCAGTGCGTAATCCGCGGCGAAATTCAAGCGTATGGCGGCGAAATTGCGAAAGGGCCTCAGCGTCAGTTCACGGATCCGCACCAGGTCCGCTCACCTCATCCCGTCGGTCGTAGGGGCATGAGCAGGCAGAAGTAGTCCTCGCCTTCTTTTTGTTCGGTCGGCTTCAACAGGGCTGCCGTGACGTGGTTGTTGAGCTCGAAGCGGATTCCCGGGGTGTCCATCTTGCGCAGGATTTCCATCAGGAATTGGGCGTTGTAACCGATTTCCATGTCTTCTTCGGAGTATTCGGCGGGGATGACCTCCCGGGCCTCGCCGCCGATCTCGGGGCTGGCGGCCGACAACTCGACCAGCCCGCTACTGAGCTTGAAGCGAACCTGCCGCGTATACGAACTGGAAAGAATGGATACGCGGCGCACCGCTGGTAGCAGGTCTTCGCTGGCTATTTTGAGTTCCTTTTCGTTGCTCTGCGGAATTACCTGAGTGTAATCGACGTAGGGGCCCTCGATGAGGCGGGACAGCAGGTGGGCATGACCCAGGTCGAAGAGGATCTGGGTCTCGCCCAGCGTAATCTCGACCGGCCCGTCGTGGCCACCCAGTAACTTGACGATCTGGCTCAAAGCTTGCGGCGGGACGATGACGGCGGATTCTTCTTCGCCCTTTACCTGATCCTCCAGGTCCAGCGCCAGCCGGTAGCAAGCCAAGCGCGAACCATCCGTCGCCACCATTTCCATACCCTGTGTATCGATACGCCAGAGCACACCGTTGAGTACCGGGCGGGTATCGTCGCGGGAAACGGCGAACGAGGTCTTGTTGATCATGTCGACCAGGACACCGGCCTCAGCGTCAGCGCCTCCCAGGTTCAGGCTGATGCCGTCCAGAGCTGTGGGCATGCTGGGAAACTCTTCGGCCTCCATGCCCGCGAGACTGTATGCGCCTTCGCTGCTGTCGGCGTCTCCAAGCCGTCCTGAGAGCTTTAAACGATCGTCCTGCACCTCAATGCTCAATTCGGCTTCGGGCCATTCACGGGTGATTTCAGCCAGCGTGCGGGCCGGTACGGTTATACGGCCCTTCTTTTCTACGGCGGCGGGCACTTGGGTGCGGATGGACAAGTCTAGATCTGTCGCGGCGATGGAGAGAGTTTTGCCATCGGCTTCAAGCAGAATATTGGCCAAAACCGGTAAGGCAGGTTTTGAAGGCACAGCATCTAGCACTGTGTCGATTCCGTGCCACAACTCGTTGCGGTCTACGATTAACTTCATAAGCTTGTATTACCATCCTCTAATGTGCGCTTTCTGATAAATTTAGGCTCATATCCCGCTGTGTCAAGTTCTATTATATACAGTCTCGTTTTTTCATAAATCGTCGGCACTTAAGACATCACAAACATTGATAAATTACTGTTAATTATGACTTTGAACAAGTATATGATTTCACATCTTAACTTGCGCAATAATTAGTGCTATTATGTGCGTGTGTGTATGTTTTTTGCGAATAGGTGTGTGGTAATAAAAATCGGATTCCACATTGTCTACAATAAAAAATATACACTAGTTTGTGTTTGTATTTTATTGAAGTTCTAGTAATGTCGTTGATATGTGGATAACTGCGTATGGTGCGAGAACTCCAACGACCAGAAAAGGCGAATAATAAAGGAGATTATACCCTTTTGGTGAGGATCTCAGATAAAGGCGGAGCAATGTGGATAATACAGTGGAAAAAGAGGGAAATCCACGCAGAACTAGCCCCGACAGGCCATTTTCCCCA
>PBOD01000231.1 GCA_002724215.1 Gemmatimonadota bacterium
CTCGCGCCCCAACCTCGCGCGCAACTCGGCCAGTATGCGGCGGGTCTGTTCCAGGCCGGATGTGAAGTAGTCGATAAAAGCCTTGGAGCACGCCAGGATACACACCGCCAACAACGCCGATGCCCCCGGCAAGCGCGCGCAGAGGACCAGGATCGCCGCCGCCGCCGCCGGGTGTTCAAATCTACCGGTAAATAAGCCGCTATATCTTTACCAATACCCGACCCTAAACGCAAACTACCTTCCCCCGCACCGCGCCCGGCTGTAGCTGTCTTGACGCCCACCCGCCAATCCCCTATTATCCCCGCCCGCAATCCAACCACCGAGCAGAAAACCCATGCAAGCCTACTACCTCCACGGCCCCCGCGACCTGCGCCCGACCGATATGGACCCGCCGCGACCCGCCGCCGACGAAGTCCTGGTAAAAGTGCGCGCCACCGGCCTCTGCGGCTCCGACCTCCACTATTACCTGCACGGCCAAAACGGCCCCTTCGTCCCCGAACGCCCCTTTATCCTCGGCCACGAATCCGCCGGCGAAATCGTCGACGCCGGCGCCTGTGCCGACGCGCTCCCCCCGGGCAGCCGCGTCGCCATCGACCCCTCGCACCCCTGCCGCGCCTGCGACCACTGCATCGGCGGCCGCTACAACCTCTGCCCTCACATGCGCTACTTCGGCTCCGCCGCCTGCAGCCCGCCGCAGGACGGCTCGTTCCGCGAAATCGTCCCGATCCGCGCCGAAAACTGCCATCCCATTCCCGACGATATGGCCTTTGCCGAAGCCGCCTTGCTCGAACCTCTGGCCATCGCCCTGCACGGGGTCGGTCAGGCGCAGCCCATAGCTGGCCGGCGCCTGCTCATAACCGGCGCCGGCCCCATTGGCCAGCTCATCGGCCTGGTCGCCCGCCATTACGGCGCAGCCCACCTGGCCGTCAGCGATATCCGCGGCGACGCGCTCGACCTCGCCGCCGCGCTATGGGCCGACCAGCCCCTGCGCGCCGACGATACCGACGCGCTGACCAGCGCGGCAGACACGGGCTTCGACGCGGTAATCGAGGCCTCCGGCGCGCCCGCCGCGCTGGCAGCTGCCTACGAGTACTGCCGCGCCGGCGGCACCATCGTCCAGCTCGGTGTGCAGCCCGGCCCGGTCGAGCTCCCGGTCAATTTAATCATGTCGAAAGAGCTAACCCTGCGCGGCTCCTTCCGCTTCGCCCACGTCTTCGCCGCCGCCCTCGACCTGCTGGCGCGACGACAACTCGACATCACCCCACTGATTTCCGCACGCTTCGACTTCGCCGACTTGCTCGCCGGCTTCGACGCGGCTCTGCAACCCCAGACCATCAAGGTCGTCATCGACTACTGAGCCATAACTATGAGTCAAAATCAGGCACATTCCTTCAGCCTCGAGGGCCAGCTCGGCCTAATCACCGGCGGCGGCACAGGCCTCGGACTCGGCATCGCCCACGCCTTCGTCGCCCAGGGTGCCCGGGTCGTTCTCACCGGCCGCCGCGAGGAAGTACTCCAGCAAGCCACCGCCGACCTCGGCGCGGCGGCCTCCTATCGGGTCCACGACATAACCGAGCACGCCGCGGCCGCGGCGCTAATCGCCTCGATCGAACAAGAGCACGGCCCGCTCACTGCCCTCGTCAACAACGCCGGCAACCAGATCCACAGCCCGGCCGAGGACTTTAGCGAGGAAGACCTACAGCAAATCCTCGACGTCCACGTGGTCGGCGCCTTTTCACTGAGCCGGCACGCGGCGCGGCGGATGATGGAGCGGGGCCAGGGCAGCATCACCTTCATCGCCTCAATGGCTTCGCTGTTTGGCATCCCCAATGTCTCGGCCTACTCCGCCGCCAAAACCGCACATCTGGGCCTGGTCCGCACGTTGTCGACCGAATGGGCCCATCGCGGCGTGCGCATCAACGCCATCGCACCGGGCTGGATCCTGACCGAGATGAGCCGCAACGCCTTCGAGAAAAATCCCGACCGCAAGACCAAAGTCCTCGGCCGCACGCCGATGCAGCAGCTGGGGGCACCAGCGGATATCGGCTGGACTGCGGCCTATCTGGCATCGCCGGCGGCGCAATTCATCACCGGAGTCTGTATTCCCGTCGACGGCGGCGCCTCGATCGGCTTCTAAACTCATTTATGCACATGATCAAACCTACTTGATTCATAATTATTGCGAAGTATTATGCTCTCGAAGTTGATCTATATGTGCATGGTTTATCAAGCGCCCTTTAGCGATCTCTTATGGCTGAAGACGAAAATGCCGCGCACCCGCCCGCGCTGTCTTATACGCCGCAACCAACATTTAGCCGAGGATACCCGCTATGACCGCCACCGCCTTCGCCCTGATCGGCGACCGCTTCCACAATTCCGACTATATCCGCACCGGCCTCAGCAAGGTCCTGGTCGAGGGCCTCGATCTCGCCGTCGATTTCACCGACGACCTCCATGCGCTCAGCGCCGATAACCTCGCGCGCTACGACCTGCTCATCGTCTTCCGCGACGGCATGGTCTGGCCCGACGGCTACGGCGCGAGCAGCCCGTATCCCGGCTATGATCCCGCCGTCCAGGGCACCCTCAGCCAGCCGCCCGTTCCCGAGCTCGCACCGCAAGCGGTCCAGTGGATTACCCCCGCCCAGGGCAAAGCCGTGCGCACCTTCGTCGACGAGGGCAAAGCCGCGCTGTTCTACCACAACTCGACCTATATCACCGCCAGCGCAGACTTCAGCCACGTCCAGGGCTCGACCACCGAGGGACACCCTCCGGTGCGCCCTTTCAAAGTAACTATCACCAATAAAGACCACCCCATAACCCAGGACGTCGGCGATTTCGTCGTCACTGACGAGCAGCACTACATGGCCTACGCCAAGGACCCCGCCCACATCCTCGCCCGCAGCATCAACGAAGAGGGCCACGACTTCAACGGCCTGGGCAACGAGTGCGAAGCCGCCTGGGCCTACGACTACGGTCGGGGCCGCGTCTGCTACCTCGCGCCAGGCCACACCATCTCCGCGCTGTGGAATCCCGAGTACGCAAAGCTGCAACAAAACGCCACCAAATGGCTCCTGCGCCAGATCTAAATTACCCTCCAATTATATTGAGATTTGAGAAGACGCTGAGGATCGTCCACAAGTCAACCCCATATTGACCCCACCCACCCCAAACGCTTTCTTATGCCCCGACCCGAACGGAGCATTCCATGACCGTAAATGACTGGCTGGCGGAGAGCCGCGACAAACTCGCCACCGGCCTTACCGCCTCCGACCTCGACCAGCTCGAAACCCTGCTGCAAACGCCCCGCCAGCAGGTGCTCTATCTCTATTCCAAATCGACCAATATGCGCTCTCCGCTGGCCAGTTGGGCGCTCTACGATCCCACGGTGCGGCAAGAGCCGGTCTTACCCGAATCTGCACCGCCCTACGAGTCGGTGCTGGCGGCGCTGGCCGACGGCTGGCGGGTGGTGCAGTTCCCCATCGCCAAACTCTACGACTACGAGGGCCAGGACAACGACTATCTGGGCTTCGAATTCGTACTCGAGAAATTCGTCTAGGAGGGCGTATGGACCCTATTCCACCCACGCTTGACGACGACGGCGTCATGGATTTCGTCGCCACGGGCCTCGTCGTCCTCGAAGGCCTTATCGGCCCCAGCTTCAATCGCCGCTGCGACGACCTGGCACCCGGCAACTGCGACGCCTTTATCGCCTCCGCCGACTTCACCCGCGAGGTCCTGTTGCACCCGCAGGTGGCCGGCGTCGCCCGCTCGCTCCTGGGCGCCGACTTCCTGGTCCCTCGCGGTGGGCACCACCACTTTTTCAAGGAACCGCACCTGGGCCAGACCTGGCACTCCGACGGACTGTCGGGCAGTGGCTACGACGTCACCGAGCTGCAGTGTTACTACTATCCACACGCCGTCGCCATCGCCGACGGACCGACCATGGTCCTGCCCGGCTCGCACTGCCGCGCCGTCGATCGCGAGGCCATCGCCCACTACGGCGATATCCGCGGCCAGATCTCGCTGACCGTGCCGGCCGGCACCGTGGTGTTGACCCGCTACGGCATCTGGCACAAGGCCGGCCCCAAAACCAACGATCGGTCGCGCAGTATGATCAAGTTCTCCTATCACCGCACTGCATCGCCGCAACGCGACTGGCGGCACGACGATCCGGACATCCCGGCCTACCGCGACCGGCCGCGTCTCGACTACGTCACCGAGGTTGAATCCTACCGCGACCGCGTGCGGCGCATCCGCACCTGGAAGTGGCTCTGCGGCATCGACGAGCCCGGCCACCTGCGCTGGGAAAAATCCCAACCCGTCTCCGAACTCCTCAACGCCTGACACCGAACGGAAAACCATGAGCGACAAACCATACGCCCTCCGCGCCGTACCCGGCTTTCACTCCACCTACCCCGGCATCCAGATCGCCGCCCAGACCTCGCACAGTGCCAGCGACGAGGACCTGCAATTCTTCCAGCAACTCGGCATCGAGTGGATCATGCTCGGGGTCGAAGACCCGGCCCTGCAGACCGTCGAGCACTACCGGCGCTTCGTCGAGCGCTTCGCCGCCTACGGCATCCAGATCTACCGCATCTCAAACCGCGCCGTGCACAACGTCCCCGAAATCACCCTCAACCTGCCTGGCCGCGACGAGAAGATCGAGGAATTTTGCCAGTTTATCCGCAATATCGGCGCCGCAGGGGTCCGCTACCACACCTACGCCCACATGGGCAACGGCATCTGGAGCAGCGGGCGCACCACCCGCCGCGGCGGCATGAGCGCGCGCACCCTCGACATCAAAAACGCCACCGGGCGCTGGGGCGCTGAGACTTACGAGGGCGAGTTGACCCATGGCCGCGCATACTCCGAGGACGAACTCTGGGACAACTACGAATACATGATTCGCAAGGTCGCCCCCGTCGCCGAAGAAGCCGGCGTCTTCATCGGCATTCACCCGGACGACCCGCCGGTCTATGCGCTGGGCGGGATCCCGCGCTGCATCTTCGGCAACTTCGCCGGCTACAAGCGGGCGATGGATATCGCTGACAGCCCCAACATCGGCGTGTGTTTGTGCGTCGGCTGCTGGCTCGAGGGCGGCAAGCAGGGCATGGGCGCATCGGTCGAAGAGGCAGTGCACTACTTCGGCGAGCGCAACAAACTCTTCAAAATCCACTTCCGCAATGTTTCCAATCCCATGCCCGAGCCGTGGACCGAAACCCTGATGGACGACGGCTATCAGGACATGCACAGCGTCATGCAGGCGCTGAGGGCGGTAAAGTTCGACGGCGCCATCATCCCCGATCACATCCCCGAATTGCTCGGCGGCCACCGCGCCGGCGTCGCCTATTCGATCGCCTATATGCGAGCACTGGTGCAGGCGGTAAACAACGAGAGCGGCGGTCCTCAATAGTACGCGCGGCGGCGGGATGGCATTGCGATTGTCGGGTTCGCTCCCCTTGCACAAGCGCATTTGTTACCTTTATTTATGATGTTTGGTACTGGCAAACTTGGCGTGTCGCTTACAAGTAGTCCACGTGCCCATAGCTCAGCTGGATAGAGCATCTGCCTTCTAAGCAGACGGTCGTAGGTTCGAGTCCTACTGGGCACGCCAGAATGCTACCTCTTATTTGTCCAGAGGTTGCATTTTTTGTTTCCGTAAGTTGTTATAAAATCCTTGCTTATGATCCGTATCGTATATTATATTTCGAGGGCGGCGAGTTGCAATGAGTTGTGATGAGACGCCGATAAGTGCACATATATATAGCTAATTTCTCGTTATCATTCTGTTATCATCGGCTTTTTTGTTAGCATCTCGTTAGCAAAAAGAGAGTAATAAAATGGCATCGGTAAACTCTAAAAGACCTAGGCAAATAATTTTTCGACTGCACCGGCGGATACCCAAGACGCTTCCTACAGAGGAAAAGGTAGTGGAGTGGGTTTCGCTACTACGACGCTAGCAATTCTTCCCGGTATTCCAAGTTTCTTC
>PBOD01000232.1 GCA_002724215.1 Gemmatimonadota bacterium
AAAGGGTTTGGATAGTTCTGATGCAGAGCAAACTGCTTGGGAATTGGCGCAACATCCACAGTCCTTTGACCGCTCATGATTACATGCCCAGGATCTCCATATATACGACCGCGTCGCGCGCCCGCCGAGCATCGAGCCGCCAGCGACCGAGCTTACGCCGCGGAGCGGCACTGCGCTTTGTGGCGGCGCGGTGGAATCGCTCGGAGACCCCGCCCGTGGGCCGGGTCTCCAAGCTCATTCGCTCCATCGCCAGGGCGCGGCGCTCGGCGTCTAGGGCGCGCCGCTCGGCATCCAGTGCCGCGCGCTCAGCGTCCAGCCCTTCCTGCTCGGGCGATGCCTGCTCGGGCTCCTTGGCGGGCCGGAAGTCTTCGAAGGGATCGCCCTCGAACGGCCAGCCGAACGAAGTCTCCTCCTCTTCCTCTTTTTTTTCTTCTACGGTCACCGGCTGCGGAGCGCTGACGACCTCGTCTTCGACCTCTTCTCGCCGCTTGCGGCGCGCCTCCTGCTGAGCTTGCGCCTCTTCGACCTGTTTGCGGCGCTTGCGGCGTTCCATCAGCGCCGAGAACATGCTGAAGAGCAAGAAGAGAATGAAGAGTAGGAGTTCCATAGCGCCTACCTGTTATCGTTGTCGTCGCCGCTCTCGGAAATCGAGTCGCGCATATCGGTGTCAGCCTGGATATTGCGCATGCGATAGTAGTCCATCACGCCCAGGTTGCCCTCGCGAAAGGCCTCGGCCATCGCCCGCGGCACCTCGGCCTCGGCTTCCTTGACCCGCGATTCCATCTCAACCACCTGCGCGGTCATTTCCTGCTCACGCGCCTGTGCCATAGCCCGGCGCTCTTCGGCCTTGGCCTGGGCGATCTTGAGATCGGCGTCGGCCTGGTCGGTCTGCAGCTTGGCGCCGATATTCTCGCCGACATCGACATCGGCGATATCGATTGACAAAATCTCGAAGGCCGTTTCGGAGTCTAGACCCTTCTCGAGCACCCGCCGCGAAATCAGATCGGGATTCTCCAGCACTTCTTTGTGTGTGCCCGCCGAGCCGATCGTGGTCACGATGCCCTCGCCGACGCGGGCAATGATCGTCTCCTCGCCGGCGCCGCCGACCAGTCGGTCGATATTGGCACGCACCGTCACGCGACAGGTCGCCTTGACCTGAATACCGTCCTTGGCGATGGCGGCAATCAGGGGCGTGTTGATGACCTTGGGATTGACGCTGACCTTGACCGCGTCGAGCACGTCGCGGCCGGCCAGGTCGATGCTCGCGGCTCGCTCGAAGGTCAACTCGATATTGGCCTTGTCGGACGAGATCAAGGCCAGAATCACTGCATTGACATCGCCGCCGGCCAGATAGTGCGCTTCCATGCTCTCCAAACCAACTTCCAAACCGGCCTTGGTGGCGCTAATCTTGGGGCCGACGATCTGCCGCGGCGGCACTTTGCGCAGCCGCATACCGACCAGATCCTTGAATATCCCCACCTTGACCCCGGCGAAATAGGCCGAGATCCACAGCCCCACCGGAATGAAGTAGGTGAAGAGCGCCAGGAAGAGAATGATGCCGAAGAGCACCAGAACCAAAAACAGGAGTTCCATTAGATTGCTCCTTGAGGGAGTGAATTAATTCTCTGCGCCGACCGGGTGTACCACCACCCGATTGCCGGCAACTTTCAAGACCTCTACGGCCGAGCCGCGCTCGATATAACCGCCCTCGCTGACTACATCGACCACCCGCTCGCCGAATTGCGCCCGACCTGCCGGCCGCAGGGTCGTCAACGCCTCGCCGGTCTGCCCGAGCAAGTCTTCGCGACCGGGCTTGACCGAATCGTAGCCCTGCTCGCGGGTCATGCCGCCACGGTGCACTAGGCGGTCCCAGGCGCGCACCTTAATCATCAATCGCACCAGCACCGCCGTGCCGATGAGGCCCAGCCCCGCCACAACGCCCGCGGCCAGGCCGCCCATATGAGTATAAGCGTAACCGACGCCGGCGACTGCGGTCAAAAAGCCGACGACGCCGAAGATATTGAAACCGGGGATGACGAAGATCTCCAGCAGCACCAGTGCAAAACCCAGCACCAGCAGCGCCAGCGAGTAGGCCCACTGCAGTACGTCCCCCCCCAGAAAAGTCACAGCGCCCTCACCACCACCCGGCTGCCGCGGGCCTCGACGATCTTGATTGGCCGCTGCGCTTCGATAAACTCGCCGTCGGCGATCACGTTGAGCCGTTGGCCGTCGATCATGGCGATACCCGAGGGCCGCAGATAACTCATAGTCACGCCCTCCTTGCCGACCAGCTCGTTGTCGGTATCGCGCGAGGCGGAGGTGTAGCCCTCAGAGGCTTTGATCTCTTCGGCCAGCACCAGGCGCTGAAAGGCCGCAAACTTGGGCAGCGAGCGCAGTACCACCAGCGACAATATAAACGCGCCGATCATCGAAGCAGCCAGCCGCGCCACGACCGCAGCGATCTCGTCGATGGTCCACAGTTGGAAATCGCCGAGCTGAGTGATGACAATGCTGGCCAACATCGCGCCGATGCCGGCCAGGCCCACCAACCCAAAGCCGGGAATCGCGATCAATTCGACGATCAAGAGCACCAGTCCTGCCGCAAAGAGCGCCAGCTCTTGCCACTCGGCCAGCCGCACGATCAGATGGCTACCGAAGAAAAGCCCCAAGGCCACCAGCGCCAGCGTGCCACCCAAACCCCACCCAGGCGTGCGCACCTCTGCGATCAAGCCGAACATCGCCACCGCCAGCAGAATCGAAGTGACAATCGGATGGGTCAAGATCCGCAGCCCGTGCTCGGCCCAGTTGAGTTCGGAATAAACGACTTCGGCCTCGCCCAGATCGTATATGCGCAAGAGCTCGATCATGGTCTCGGCCGTCTCGTCGGCCATCTGCCAGTTGAGCGCCTGCTCGGTAGTCAGCGTCGCGGGCCGTCCGGCCTCGGCGCTGAGACCGGGCATATCGACGCGCTCATCGACCATCGCATCGACGATTTTGACATTGCGCCCGGTGCGCTCGGCGGTGGCGCGCAATTCGGCGCGCATGTACGAGGTGACCTTATCACTGGCCTTGGTCCCCGAGCCATCGACCGGCGTCACGGCTCCCATCGTGGCTCCCTGGGTCATGACGATCTTATCGCAGGCCAGAGCGATGAGTGCGCCGGCCGATATCGCTCGCTTGTTGATAAATGCGATGGTCAATGCCTCGGCGTCCAGTATGGCATCGCGGATCACAGTGCCGGCATCAACGCGTCCGCCGAAAGTGTCGATTTCGAACACAATGGCGTCCACCCCGGCCTTGTCGGCATCCTCGACTACCCGCTCGATAAAGGCGGCCACGCCCGGGTCGATCATGCCCTCGAGTTTGACATCGACGTGGTAGACGGTCTCGGCGCGGGCTCCGGCGGTGGCAAGCAGCACGATGGCCGCGATGTGCGTTATGTATCGCATGTTCCTCATAATGTAAATGGACTAGAGTGTACTCCAATCACCCTGACGTTGTCAATATCCACATTTGACGCTCTCATTTATTGGGCCTATCTTGTGGCCGCATCTGAACTTTTCCCACCTGGAGAAACAGCTCATACCATGCCCCGCAAACTCGAAATTCTACTCAAAGGCGGCCATGTCATCGATCCCGCCAACGAGCTCGACGGCGTCTGCGACGTCGGTATACTCGACGGCCGCATCGCCCGGGTCGAGGAGGACATTGCCACCAGCGACGCCGACCGCGTCGTCGATGTGTCCAACCTCGTCGTCGCCCCCGGGCTGCTCGACATTCACGTGCATACCTATCATACCCGCGTGCATAAGCCCGGCAATCTCGTCGGCAGTCTCAACGCCGACGCCCACTTCCTCAAGGAAGGCGTCACCACCTGCGTCGATACCGGCACCGCCGGCGCCGAGGAGTTCGAGCACTTTCGCCGCACCGTGATCGACTCCGCCAAAATCCGCATGTACGCCTATGTCAATATCGCCGCGCCGGGCATGGGCGCCCCCGAACAGGTGGTCGCCAATCTCGATCCCAAACAGGCCGCCGCGACCGCCGCCGCCCACGACGATGTCTGCGTCGGCATCAAGACTGCCCACTACTGGGTCAACGATCCCTTCGACGACGAACACCCGCCCTGGGCCTCGGTCGATGCCTCGGTCGAGGCCGGCGAGCTGGCGATGATGCCGGTGATGGTCGACTTCTGGCCGCGCCCGCCGGCAAGGTCCTATCCCGATCTCATCCTAGAACACCTGCGGCCCGGCGACATCCACACCCACGTCTTCGCGCGGCAATTTCCCGTCATCGACGCAAATGGCGATGTCTACGACTACATGCGCGAGGCGCGCAACAGGGGTATCCACTTCGACCTCGGGCATGGGGCGGCCAGCTTCTGGTTTCGCGCGGCCATGCCGGCCATCGCCGACCGCTTCCCTCCCGACTCGATCAGCACCGATCTGCACATGGGCAATATCAACGGCCACGTGCACTCGATGCTCGACACCATGTCCAAGTGCCTGGCGATGGGCATGCCGCTGCAGGAGGTGATCTACCGCTCCACCGTCACCCCCGCCCGTGCCATCCGCCGCCCCGAGTTGGGTACGCTAACCCCCGGCTCCGAAGCTGATGTCGCGGTGCTGGGCGTCCTGGCCGGCAATTTTTACTACCGCGATTGCGGCTGGGCCTGTATCGAGGGCGAGCACCGCCTCGAATGCGCGCTGACCCTGCGCGCTGGCGAGGTGGTCTGGGACCGCCACGGCATGACCTGCCCGCACCTCAACGAAATACCCGAGAGCCAAGAGTACTGGGACGTGCCTCAGGAAAAAGGCTTCACCCCCGTACCCCGTCTGTGGCGGACCGACGCCTGACCGTGCAGCGCGAACTGTCCCTGACGCTGCTCTGCGGCGCGATCCTGTTGACCGGGCTGTCGCTCTACTCGCCCGCCACTTTGTCGCTCGCGCCGCACGAGGCGTCCCTGCTCGAGCGCGCGGGCCAGCCGCTGGTCATACAACTGAGCCATATCTACAGCCCCTTCTACCTGCTCTTGCTCGGTCAGTGGCAGGACATCGGTCAGCATCCGCTGTGGCTGCGGCTGCCCGGCGTACTCACCGGCTTGCTGGCGCTGTTTATGGCCGCCCGCGTCATGCGCGTGCTCACCGGCACCCACGCCGCGCCGAGCGGGCTGTTGCTATTGGCCGGCGCGCCCTTCCTCATCGCCCAGACCCGCGCCATTTCCCCGGCGACCCTGGCGCTGGTCGCGGCGCTGGCATCGATGATCCTTTTTGCGGAGTACATGCGCGCCGGCGGGCGTCATTGGCTCGGCGGGTGGGTCGCCGCCACGATCCTTTCCTGGGGTATTCAGGGCGGCTTGATCTTCCTGCCGCTCTTGCAGAGCGCCGTAGTCTTGCTGTACCGCGAGCGCTACACCAGCGACAAACAGCGCTGGTGGTGGCTGGCGCAGGCACTGGTGCTGGTCCTTTTTGCGCTGGCCTTCTGGCAACCCTTTGCCCACTTCCTCGGTGCGCGCTTGCCCGCGCTGACGCCGCTGCAGACCGCCGAAGCCATCCCCCTCTTCGCGCTGCTGAGTACCAATCTGCCCCTACCCGAAGCCTTGCCTGGAATGCTACTGGTCCTCTTGCTCGCCCTCTCCGGGCTGCGCGCCGCCGACTGGCGCAAAGATCCTCGCCACGGGTTGTTGATCCTGGGGCTTTTAGCGCCCTGTCCCTTCTATCTGTTTACGCCGCAAAGCGAAGCCCTGCTGCTCTGCGCCCTGCCGGGTCTCTTCGGGCTGGCGGCGATGGGGCTCAGGCTCTACCCGCGCTGGGCGCGCCAGGGCCTGTGGACAGCGGTGGCGCTGTGCAATATCTGGAGCTACTGGCACCTCTACTAGCCATCGTCCAGTAACGCCGATAGGCCGCACAAGTTACGCAAAGGAAAAAAACGTATCCTCTGCGGCTTGTAGCCATTGCGTTACGCCCAAATCTATTTGCCACTATTTGAGCCCAACCTTAGATTTTAAGGATCGCAAACTATGCCCTAAATCATTGTAAATTTTGACCGATACGCCTACAAGAAATCACCCAATCGCCGAGCTCAAGGCCCTGCTGCCGAAGTGTATGCTCCAGGATCGGGTCCGCATCGAGCGCGGCCTCCAGCGTCGCCGGCGCCTCGATCGCAAAGAGATCGACCAGCTGTTGGGCCAGGCTCGCCAGTCGAAAGACCTGCGCGCAAGGCGCCGCAAAACCCGCCCGGTCCCCAGCTACCCCCCGCAGCTCCCCATAACCGACCGCAAAGACGAGATCCTCGCCGCCATCCGCGAGCATCCCGTCGTCGTCATCGCCGGCGAGACCGGCTCGGGCAAGAGCACCCAGTTGCCCAAGATCTGCCTAGAAGCCGGGCGGGGCGACGATGCCCGCATCGCGGTCACCCAACCGCGCCGCGTCGCCGCGCTGTCGATCGCCCGCCGCGTCGCCGATGAACTAGGCGTGCGCTACGGCCGCGATGTCGGCTGCAAGATTCGCTTCCGCGACCAGACTGCGCCCGAAACCTGTATCAAGGTCGTCACCGACGGGATGCTGCTGGCTGAGACCCAAACCGACCCCAACCTGCTCGAATACGATACTGTTATCGTCGACGAAGCGCATGAGCGCAGCCTCAATATCGACTTCCTGCTCGGCTATTTGCGGCTGTTGCGCCGCAAGCGCCCCGAACTCAAAATCGTCATCACCTCGGCCACCATCGATACTGAGACCTTCTCCAGCGCCTTCGACGACGCGCCGATCATCGAAGTTTCGGGCCGCATGTTCCCGGTCGAGGTGCGCTACTGGCCGCTGGACGAGCGGATGCAGGACCGCGGCGACTATACCTATATAGACGCCGCCGCATCCGCCGTCGATGATATTCTCGCAGAATCGCGACAGGGCGACCTTCTCGTCTTCCTGCCCTCCGAACGCGACATTCGCGAAACCCGTGAGAGATTGGAAAAGAACAAGGCGCGCAGTGTCGAAATCCTGCCCCTCTTCGGCCGCCTTTCCGCCGGCGAGCAACAGCGCGTATTCGCGCCGGGCACCGCGCGCCGCGTGGTGCTGGCCACCAATATCGCCGAGACCTCGCTGACCATCCCGCGCATTCGCTATGTCATCGATACCGGGCTGGCGCGATTGTCGCGCTACAACCCGCGCACCCACACCCAGCGCCTGCCGATTGAGGCCATATCACAATCGAGCGCGCGCCAGCGCGAAGGGCGCTGCGGCCGCGTCGAGGACGGCATCTGCATCCGCCTCTACTCAGAGCGAGATTTCGCGGCCCGCGACGAATACACCCAGCCCGAGATCCAGCGCGCCAACCTCGCCGAGGTCATCCTGCGGATGATCAACCTCGAGCTGGGTCAGATCGAGACCTTCCCCTTTATCGACCCCCCCTCGCGGCAAGCCATCGCCGGCGGTTTCCAGCTGCTGCGCGAGCTCAACGCCCTCGACGAGAACAAGCAGCTCACTCCCCTCGGCCGCAACATGGCGCGGCTGCCCATTGATCCCACGGTTTCGCGCATGCTGCTGCAGGCACGCGAGGAGCACGCGCTCGCCGAGGTACTGGTCATCGCCGCTGCCATCAGCGTGCAGGACCCGCGCGAACGGCCCGCCGACGAGCAGGACGAGGCCGATCGCATGCATCGGCAGTTTCACGACAACAACAGCGACTTCCTCGCCTTCCTCAACATCTGGAACACCTACCACGACAAAATGGAAAACGCCTCGCAGAACCAATTGCGCAAATTCTGTAAGGCGCACTACCTCTCCTACCTGCGGATGCGCGAATGGCGCGACATTCACGGGCAGATCCGCGACACATTGGGCGAGATCGAGGGCTTCCGCTTCAACCAGCGACCCGCCGACTACGACGCGGTCCACCGCGCGGTGCTCACCGGGCTATTGTCCAGCGTGGCGCGCAAGGAGGAGGGCAATATTTACCAGGCGGCGCGCAACCGCGAAGTGATGGTCTTCCCCGGGTCGGGGCTCTTCGTGCGCAGCGAAAAAACCAGGGGCCCGCAAAAGGGCGACGAAAAGCGCGACAAAAACAGCAGCCCCGGCTGGCTGGTCGCCGCCGAGATGGTCGAGACCTCGCGGCTCTTCGCCCGCACCGTCGCCCGCATCCAGCCCGAATGGCTCGAGGAATTGGGCGGCCACCTCTGCCGCGCCTCCCACGACCAGCCCTACTTCAACGCCCGCTCGGGCCGGGTGCTGGTGCGCGAGAAGCTCACCCTCTACGGCCTGCAGGTACTCGACCGCCGCATCGGCTACAATCGCATCAACCCCCGCGAGGCCACCGAGATCTTCATCCGCGAGGCACTGGTGCCCGGCGCGGTGCACACCCCGCACGAATTCCTCGAGCACAACACCCGCCTGTGCCAGAAGCTCGAAACCTGGCAGACCCGCGCCCGCGGCTTCGCCGGCATCGACATCGAGCAAGCCGCCTGCGACTTCTACCACCGCCGCCTCGACGATGTCTCCTCACTGCACGACCTCAACCGCTTTATGAAGGACAAGGACAAAAACTTCCTGCGGATGGCGGAGGAGGACCTGCTCGGGCAGACGCGCACCGACTTCGACCAGCGGGCCTTCCCCGACGCGCTCGACTACGACGGCGAGGCACTGTCGCTGAGCTACGCCTATCGCCCCGGCCAGGACGAGGATGGCATCACCGTCAAGGTGCCCTACAAACTGGCCCACGCAGTGGACCCGGAAATCCTCGAATGGCTGGTACCGGGCCTCTTGCAGGAGAAAATCACCGCACTGCTGCGCGCCCTGCCCAAGGCTGTGCGCAAGCAGTTGGTGCCGATCCCCGAAAAGGCCGCGCAAATCGCCGCCGGGCTCAAACCGACCCACCCGACCTTCCTCGAATCGCTGCAGGACCACATCCGCCAGCACTGCGGCATCCAACTCCGGGCCTCGGACTGGAACGCCGCCGACTTGCCCGACCACCTCAAAATGCGCGTCGAGGTCCAGGGCACCGACGACCGGCCCGTCGCCGCGGGACGCGACCTGCAGCAACTGACCCGCAGCCTCGAGCAGCGCGACGATACCCCGGCCGAGATCGACGCCTGGCACAAGGCTTGCGAACAGTGGGCGCGCAGCGGCGTGGTCGAATGGGATTTCGGCGATTTGCCCGAGCGCGTCGAAATCACCCAGATCGGCGGCGTGCCGCTCTACGGCTGGCCGGGCCTCGACCGCGACGACGGGGGCGTCTCGCTGCGGCTGTTCAAAAGCCGTGCCGAGGCCGAAGCCCGCTCGCGCGAGGGTTTCTTCGGCCTGTGCGCCTTGGCGCTCAAGGACGATCTCGACTGGCTCAAGCGCGAGCTCAAGGAACTGGCGCAGTTCAGGGCGCTCTACCAGGGCAGCGCGCTAGAACTGCGCGAGCAGGCTTTCGAGCACCTCGAGCGCTATCTCTTCCAGCGCGAGCGCTTTTTGCCACTGCGCAAAGCGGATTTTGACGCTGCCCTCGAACAGGCCCGAAAGCGCCAGCGCGGGTTGGCCCCGCGCTTTCTCTCACTGGTCGATGGCCTGCTCAACGCCCGGCGCGATATCCAGCTCTCGGGCCTGAGCTACCGCGAGCTAGACGCCGATCTCAAGCGCCTGCTTCCCGCCGATTTCCTCGCGCGGGTCCCCTTCACCCAGCTGACCCATCTCGATCGCTACTTGAAAGCCGTCCAGATCCGCGCCGAACGATCCAGAACTGACCCGCGCAAAGACGCGCAAAAGGCCGAGTTGGTCGCGGTCTATCAGCAGGAGCTGGACAAACTGAGCGCAGAGGACCAATCGCCCGAGCGGACCGCGCTAGTTGGAGAATTGCACTGGATGCTGGAGGAATATCGCGTTTCGGTCTTCGCCCAGGAGCTGGGCACCGCCCACCCGATCTCGCCCAAGCGGCTCGACAAGAAGCTCGAGCAGATCCGGCAGCTCCGTTGATCAAGGTCCTGATCTTCGACCTCTGCGATACCGTGGTGCGCACCGCCGGGCTGCCCGGCCTGGCCCATCTGCCAGGGGTCGAGGGCCGGCACGATGCCCGCAGCCTGGAGCGCTGGCTGCTCGACAGCGACGAATTTTACGCCTTGGAACGCGGCGAGATCGCCGCCGACGAGTTCCTCGCCGCGTTCCGCACTGGTCTGGGGCTCACCGCCAGCGACGACCAGCTCCACCGCGCCTTCGAGGGGCTGATCCTGCACGAGATTGCCGGCATGGCCCCCCTGTTGCGCCGCCTGGCCGCCGCGTACCCTCTCTACGCGCTTTCCAATAACAATGTCATGCTGTGGCGCGGCATTGAACGCATCTTCAGCGCCCTCGATACCTTTACAGAGATTTTTCTCTCGCAGGAGATCGGCCTGCTCAAACCCAACCCCATGGCCTTTCACTATGTATTGGACAAAATCGGTTGCTTCCCACGGGAAACCGTGCTGATCGACGACAATCCGCACTGTACGGCGGCGGCGGCAGAGCTGGGGATGGCAACCGTACTTTTCCGCGATGCTGTAACAACGGAGCGAGAGTTATCCAAAATCCTGAAAAAATAAAAAACTTGCCTAATTATTGGCCCTTCTTATCTTGTCTATAGAGGAGAAAAAAGCCACATGGAAGCAGTTGAATTACCCGCCATGGTCGTGGCTCTATTCTTGATGGTCGGTTCGGTGGTCGCCAAGGTGTTTACCGCCCAGATGATCTCGCGCATGAAACACCAGATCGGCCATGTGGCCACCATCAAGCAGGAAGCCCTAGCCCGTCTCAAGATGGCGCAGAGCCAAAAGGCCGTAGCTGTGCAAAACAAAGGGTCGCTAATTAACAAAAAGACCAAGCTCACCAAGCGTCTCAACCGCCTGAAGAAAGAAATGGGCGAGATTGAGCAGGACCAGGACGCCCGCAAGCAACGGTCCGAAATGCGCAGGAGCGAATAGCGCTCAGACGTTCTTCACCAACCACTGGTAGCACTTCTCGTAGCCCACCGCACCCTCTGTTTCAGCTCCCTCGTATTCGGCCGTCCAGGCCCCGTCATACCCGGCGGCCTGCAGGCATTTCACCGCTTTGTCGAGATGGATCTCGCCCTCGCCCAACGCCGCGCCCCGGTAGTCCTGGCGCGAACCGGTCCCGTCCTTCATATGGGTGTGAAAGACGTGCGGGGCCAGGATCTCATAAAAGTGGTCGATCCGGTCCAGATCGTGGCCGAACCAACGGTAGTTCATGGTGTCGAGATTGACGCCGAGTCGTTCCGAGCCGACCCGCTCAATCAGGCTCAACTGCCAGTCGCCGTCGTTGGTGGTTGTGCCGTGATTATCGAGCGCGATGCGTACCTGGCACGCCTCTAAGAAGTCGGCGCAGCGCTTGAAGGCCTCGAGCATCATGCCGTCCCACTGGTCTTCGGGCACCTGGTCGTTGCGGTTCCAACCGCCATCGGAGCGCACGATGTCGGTGCCGAGCAGCGGAATGACCTCGCAGCGCCGACGGTAGCGCTCAATCTCCGCGTTGAGATCGGCCGGATCGGCCTGTAGAAAATCGTTACCGATCTCGACCGCCGAGGCCCGCATCCCGTGCCGCGCCAGCAACTCGCCAATCTCCTCGGCCCGCGCTTGGCCGCCGTCGCCGGGGTCGCTCCAGATATCGCCAGCGCGGATTTCGCAGGTTTCGTAACCGATCTCGCTGGCGCGGCGAACAAAGTCCTCCAGGTCTCCGGGCCAGTTGTAGTGAATCGCGCCGATGGTCGCCATATCCACGCTCCTATTCTATCGCCAGTAGTTCGACCTCGAAGATTAGCGTCGCGCCGGGCGGGATCGTCGGCGGCCGCCCCTGGTCGCCATAAGCCAGGTCCGAGGGAATGACCAACTTGGCCTTGCCGCCCACCTTCATCATGCCCACGCCCTCGGTCCAGCCCGCAATTACTGCGTTGAGCCCGAACGAGATCGGTTCGTTGCGTTCGACCGACGAGTCGAAGACCGTGCCGTCGATCAGCGTGCCATGGTAGTGGACCTTCACCTTGTCGGAGGGTGTGGGCTGAGCGCCGGTGCCGGGCCGCATTTCGATATACACCAGGCCGGAGGCGGTTTTGACCGCGCCCGGCTCCGCGGCGGATTTTTCAATAAAGGCTGCGCCCTTTTCCTTTTCTACCCCCGCCTGCGACTCGGCGCGCGACTGGACGTTTTTAAAGCGCTCCTGCATATAGGCGTTGAGCACCGGCCCGTAGGTCTCGATATCTACCGCTGCTTCGACTTCCAATAACCCGGCCTTGAAGCCCTCGGCAAGCATCGCCACTTCCTCAACGGTGAATTCGCCCTTGAAGGGCCCCAGGGTATTGCCGGCCACCGACAGACCAATGGCGTAGAGCTTCTTCTCCTCTTCGGTCTCGGGCACGGGCGGCGCCTGGGCCTGGTCGGCGCAGGCGACCAGGGCGATAAAGGCGGCGGCGAGCAGACGCATTGCTTTCACGGTACTATTCCCTTCGCTTTGGAGTGGGGGCCACGCGTCTGCTGCAGACGGGCAAAAGAACAGGGGCTTCGATTGACTGAAGGCGTCAGACTATAGCCGGTAAAACCTATTGCAAGGTAGATACGGACCCGATAATAGGCAAGGCGCTCAATAGAGCCGCCAGACCTGGGTCTGCAGGGGCAGCAATGCGCCCGCAGCCGTCGCCGAATCCGCCTCGAGTTCCAGAGCCGCATAGGTGTCGAAGACCTTTGTGCGGTGCGCGGGCGGCTGTGGTAGATACGCGAGATCCGGATGCGCCCTCCGCACCGCGACCGGGTCGAAATTGTGCAGGAAGAGCAGCGCGCCCGCAGTCGTATAGCGCACGTAAACCAGCACGCGGTCGTCGGGATCGCCGCCCGTGCCGTGGTTGCGGTGGAAATAGACCTCGCCATCGACGATCTCGGGCCACACCCGCTGCAATTGCAGCAGTTGGCCGTAGGCCCGCACCAGCGCCGCGTGCGGCGGCCGCCCGGCCTGCGCAAAATCCAGCAGATTCTCGTTTTCGAAATCGGTACGCGTCTCCTCGCCCCACTCGCTGCCCAGTTCCAGCCCCCGCGCCATATTGCAGCCCGCCGCCGACCCGACCGAGCAATCGATCACCGCGGCTTGCAAATTCTTCAACAGCGCCATCGTCAATGCCGAATCCCAGCGCGCCCGCGCCGCCTCGTCGCGGCGCAACAATTCTTCAAAGCGCTCGCGCCAAACCGCACTCGCGCGCGGGCTGTCGTGGTTTTCAAAATAGGCCAGCGCCATCGTGCCCGGGGCGAAGGCGCGGTTGGTTTCTTCGATAAAGTCGATCAGCGGCCCGGCGTGCTCGACATCGCGGTGAAAATCGACCAGTAGCGCGTAGACCATGTCCACCGGAAGGTCCCTGGCCTCGTGTAAAGGACACAGCGTCTCGCCCAACACCAGCGCTTGCGGGTCGCTGGCCTGGATGCGATTTTTGATCTTCTTGAGGAAGGGGCGGTCGATAGTCTGGCTGGCGTCGATGCGCACCCCATCGAGCTGGCACTGCTCAATCCAGTAGGGCGCGATTTCCAGCAAGTATTCCTGCAGCGGTCGGTTGTAGACCAGGTCGAAGAGCGCTACGTCGGAGTAGACCAGCCAGGCGATCTGGTGAATGCGCGGCGCGCCATTCTCGTCGAGTAAATACCACTCGGGATGCTCCGCGATCAACGGGCAATCGCGGCTGCTCTGCATCAGCACCAGGTCGAAGATCACCTTCTTGCCCAGCGCGTGCGCCCGCCGGGTCAGGCCCCGAAGCTCGGCGCGACCAACGAGCTGTACTAGCGCCTCGCGCCCGAGCGCGGCCTCGGCCTCGGCGGCCGACCACCCGGCCAACGCCGCGAGATCTTCGACCTCGCCGGGCCGCACCAGCCCCTGTGCGACCAGCGCCGCCAAATCGACTTCTGCCAACGGCGACACCAGCTCGGGATCGATCTGAAAAAAATCCTGCACTGCGTACACGCTGCCCAACGCGCCCTTGCGCACGTCCTCGCCGCTGTGCAAATCCATAAAGCCCGGCTTGAAAAACGGCAACAAATAGACCACGTCGGCCGGCAACTCCTCGAGCCGCCGCGTCAACGCGGCGATCGTCCCCGAGCGGAAGCCGCCCTTCCCGATCCGCGCGTCGACCTTGCGCGCGCAGACCTCGGCGATCACCGGCCCCCGCTGCACCCAGCGCGGGCTGACTACCAC
>PBOD01000233.1 GCA_002724215.1 Gemmatimonadota bacterium
GGTCTGCAAACCGCGTAAAGAAACCGTTCCCTGGCTCGCGTGCCCGCTGTATATTAGTCTCAACGCCATGCAGCGCGAATACCAGAAACTACAAGCCGACCGACGTGGTACTGGCCAGGGGTCCGAACGGCCCCGAATTGGCCCGGCAATTTCGCCAGCGACGGCCGGGCGTGCCCGTGCTCTTCATGTCCGGATATACGGCCGAGCACCAAGAAGAGCTGGAGCCCGGGCGATTTCTGCCCAAGCCCTTCACCGAATCCATGCTGACCGCGATGGTGCGCACCGTCATTGACCGCGCATAAGCGAAAGGAAGTCCGATGTCTATCGAGGCGATGCACGACCTGCGGGGCCGTATGGCGGTTGTCATCGGCGGAGCCCGCGACCTAGGTTACGATATGGCCGAGATCCTCGCCGCAGCCGGCTGTGACCTGGCGCTGACCTCGCGCGACCTGGAGCGCGCCGAAGCAGCGGCGGAGCGCCTGCGCAGCGACTATGGCCGCCAGGTCGAGAGCGCCGCGCTAGACATCTGCGACCCCGACCAGGTCGCTGCCTGCGCCGAACGCATGCCCGCCGCCGACGTGCTGGTCAACAACGCCGGCGGCGGCCTCGACCTGCACCCCACCCACTTCTTCGACCGCGCTCCGGCACATATCGCGCAACTCATCGACACCAACCTCACCGGCATGCTCTACTGCTGCCAGGCCTTCGGCCGCAGCATGGCCGCGCGCGGCTCTGGGTCGATCATCAATATCGCCTCCATCGCCGGGCTCTGCGGCCGCGACCGCCGCATGTACGACCAGACCGGCTTGCCCGAGCAGCCGGTCGAATACGCCGCCGCCAAGGCCGGGGTCATCGGCGCGACCCGCGACCTGGCCGGTCTGCTCTCACCCCTGGGCGTGCGCGTCAACGCCATTTCGCCGGGCGGATTCGAGCGCGGGCAGCCACAGGCCTTTATCGACGCTTATTCGCGCGCAACGCCCATGGGCCGGATGGGCCGCGACGGCGTCGATCTCAAGGGCGCGGCGCTCTTTCTAGCCTCCGACGCCTCGGCCTACGTCACCGGACAAAATCTGACTGTCGACGGCGGCTTCGCCATCTGGAAATAGAGATCGTGCTGATTTTCGACGGCGATTATCCCATGGCCTTCGGGGCCCTGGACCTCAACCGCGACCTGACCCGGCCGCTGCAGGAAGTGCGCAACCCGTCCGACCCGCCCAAAATGGCGGCCTGGAACGACGGCGAAACCATGGCATCGCTGCCAGAGATGCGGCGGGGCGGCGTCGCCGCGGCGCTGGTCAAGATCGTGGGGCGGATCCGCCAGCCCAACAGCCCAATCTGGGGCTATAGCAGCGGCGACAATGCCTATGCTGCCGCGCGGGGGCACCTGGCCTACTACGAAATCCTCGCGCAGCGGGGCCAGGCGCGGCTCCTCGCCAGCAGTGCCGCACTCGACGCGCACATCGCCGCGTGGGAGACGGAAACCGACCGCGCCGACCTGCCCGTCGGCCTAGTCCTCGGCATGGAGGGCGCTGACCCGATCCTCTGGCCCGAACAGGTGCACGAGTGGTGGACCGCCGGCCTGCGGGTCGTCAGTCTGGCCCACTACGGCATCAGCGTCTACGCCCACGGCACTGGCCGCCCCGGCGGTCTGCTGCCGCCGGCCGCGGCGCTGCTGGCCGAAATGGACAAGGCGGGAATGATCCTCGACCTGACCCACACCTCCGACGAGGCCTTCTGGCAAGCACTGGACCTGTTCGGCGGCCCGCTGCTGGCCAGCCACCAGAACTGTCGCGCCCTGGTCCCCGGCGAGCGGCAGTTTTCCGACGCGCAGCTCAAGGCCATTCTCGCGCGCGGCGCGGTTGTCGGCGCTTCGATGGACACCTGGATGCTCTACGACAGCGGTATCGACTGGGGCGGCGATATTCCACCCCGGCGCGACCACTTCCCACGCGATGCGGTCACCCTCGCCGACCTCGCCGACCACATCGACCACGTCTGTCAACTGGCCGGCAACACCGACCAGGCCGCCATTGGCGGCGACACCGACGGCCAGGGCGGCCGCGATGGTGCGCCGCTGGAGATCGACACCGTCGCCGACTACCGGCGACTCGCCAACATCCTCGCCGACCGCAACTACGGAGACGACGCAATCGCCGGAGTGATGTACCGCAACTGGCAGCGCTTCTACAGCAAATCGCTGCCCGCCGCCTAAAGACCCTTGACCTACCCGCTCCACTGCGTCCAGATCGGCGACCACCCGGCTGTGGCCTATCTCCATGCCGCAGCGATAGATAGCAAGCTCTACATCGTGCATGCAACCGGGAGCAGGCACTACCAGACCAACATAGACCTTGCCATAGCCGGTCTCGAATACCTTAGTTTTTAGTCCCCTTACCAAACGACTGGATTGACCGACGTGATGAGAATAGAGGAATTCGACTACACCAAATGGCAGGACAGCACCGGCGCCCCGCTGGCCAAAATCCCCGATCGCCTCGGCGTCGCCACCAACGGCTTCATCCGCAACGATTCCGGCAAGATCCTCCTGCAGCGCCGCGCCGATATCGACTTCTGGAGCATGCCCGGCGGCAATGTCGAGATCGGCGAGTCCTTAGAGCAGGGCGTGGCGCGCGAGGTCTACGAGGAAACCGGCCTCGAGGTGCGCGTCGAACGGCTGATCGGCGTCTACTCCGGTCCAGAAAGCTACCCCTTCATGCGCTATCCCGACGGCTATACCGTTCACTATATCACCCACGTCTTCGCCTGCGACTACCTCTCGGGCACGCTGCAGATCTCCACAGAGAGCACCAATATTGACTATTTTCCCGCCGACGACCTGCCGCAAAACACCCTGCTCTCGCACCGCATCCGCATCCAGGACGCGCTGACCGGGATGGTCTCGCCCTTTATCCGCTGAGGTCATGCCCACCCCCTTAGAAGAATACCTCTTCGACCTCCACGGCTACCTGCACCTCGAAGGCGCCGTCGGCAGCGCTCACCTCGCCGAGCTCAATGCCCTGCTCGACACCTACCTCGACCTCGAGCCAGACCAGTGGCGCGGCTGGGTCTACCGCCACCCCGGCCGCGGCCAAACCCACCACCTGCACAATCTCTTCGAAATCGGCGAGCCCTTCGAGCGCCTCATCGACCACCCGTCGTGGCTTGCTCACCTCAACCGCTTCGTCGGCGGCGACGACGGGCTATTTATCGACGAGTCTTTCGCCGATATCCGCAGCGCGGGCGCCGCCACCCGCATCCACTCGGGCGCGCACAAGCGCCGCATTCGCACCCAGTTCCGCTATCACGACGGACAGTTCCGCTGCGGTCAGATCAACATCCTGCTGGCACTGGACGATATCGGTCCGGGCGACGGCCCGACCATGGTCATCCCCGGCAGCCACAAGTCCAATTTGCTGCACCCCGTGTTCGCGGAGGGCGCCGAATCGCTCGACGAGGTTCCCGCCGCCGTCGAGCTGCCGCTCAAGGCCGGCGACGCCGCCTGCTTTGTCGACTGCATGGCACATGGCTCGGCGCGCCGCACCAACCCCGGCCAGCGCCGGGTGCTAATCATCCGCTACGGGCCACACTGGGGCAACGACCGCTACGGCTTCCAGCCTTCGCCCGAGCTGATCGCGCGCCTGACGCCCGCGCGCCGCAAAATCGTCCAGCCGCTGCCGCCGAAAGTGCCGCCGAGCTGAAGAATCGCAGATTCGAATTGCGCCCTTTTAAAATCTCTTTAGTATTGGGGCCGAGCCGCAGTGAATCTCGATCCCCGTCGGCCTGTTCCTACGATACGTGAGATATACGTCCATGACCACCCGCACCTTCAAAAACCCCATCATCCCCGGCTTTACCCCCGACCCCTCCATCTGCCGCGCCGGAGACGACTACTACCTCATCACCTCGTCCTTCGAGTACTTCCCCGGCGTCCCCCTCTTCCACAGTCGCGACCTAGTCCACTGGCGCTCCCTGGGCCACATCCTCGACCGCCCCGAACAACTAGACCTCGATAACGCCCTGCCATCGCAGGGCATCTACGCCCCCACCATCCGCTACCACGATGGCCGCTTCTACATGGTCGTCACCGTTCGCGGCCCCGACGGCCAGGGTGGCTTCCGCGACGACAATATCATCGTCTGGACCACGGACCCGGAAGGCGATTGGTCGCTGCCGATCACCCTCACCGATCAGCCCGCCGTCATCGACCCCAGCCTGTTTTTCGACGACGATGGCCGCGCCTGGTATATGGCCAATGCCCGCGTCGAAGACGAGCCTTATCCCGGCTACCGCGACATCTGGCTACAGGAACTCGACCTCGAGGCGATGGCACTCGTCGGCGAGCGCTATCTGCTCTGGAACGGCGCGCTCAAGGAAGCCTCTGCACCCGAAGCGCCCCATATCTACAAGGTCGACGGAACTTACTATCTGGTGCTGGCTGAAGCCGGCACCTTCCACGACCACGCCGTCACCATCGCCCGCGCCGACGACGTGCGCGGACCCTATCAGGGCAATCCGCGAAACCCCATTCTCACCCACCGCCACCTCGGGCTACAGCAGCCGATCACCAACCCCGGCCACGCCGACCTCATCGACACCCCGGCCGGCGACTGGTGGATGGTCGCCCTGGCCTCGCGACCCTACGGCGGCTACTTCTATAATCTCGGCCGCGAGACCTTCCTGACCCCGGTCAGCTGGGAGGAGGGCTGGCCGGTGGTCAATCCCGGCCACGGCCGCATCCGCATGCGGGAGCGCGCCCCCGACCTCGCGCCGCACCCGTGGCCGACCGCGCCGGCCTGCGACCATTTCGACGGCGACGCGCTGTGCTCGGAGTGGGTCTTTATCCGCACCCCGCGCCAAACCTTCTACTCGCTCGCCGAGCGTCCCGGACACCTGCGCCTGCGCCTGCGCCCCGAGCAATTGACGGAAATCTGCAATCCCTCTTTCGTCGGCCGCCCGCAGCGCCATATCGACTTCGCCGCGCGCACGGCTTTCGACTTCGCCCCCCGCAACGACACCGAGTGCGCCGGGCTGGCCCTGCTGCAGAACCACGACAACCACTTCCGCTTTGTGCGCCAGGGCGCAGACATCGTGCTCAGCGAGCGCAAGGGCGGCGAGGAGAGGGTATTGGGCGCGGTGCCGGCCGCTGGAGAGAAACACTATCTCAAAGTCGAGGCCCGCGGCCAGGCCTACAGCTTCTACTACGCCGCCTTTCCCGAAACGTGGATCCCCATCGCCGAAAACGCCGATGGGCGCGTGCTCTCGACCCAGGTCGCCGGCGGCTTCGTCGGCGCCCATATCGGCCTCTACGCCAGTTCCAACGGCCAGCCGAGCGAGAGCGCGGCCGACTACGACTACTTCGAATACGCGGCCCTATTGTGAATGCCCCGCCCTTTCAGAGCATCAGCGATCTCGACATCGCACGATTTGCCGCCCTCTGCAGCCGGCAGACCGACCTCGCCGACTACCCATCGGCCGATTCGGTCGCGCACAACGCCGTCCTCTATCCGTGCGATGCCCTGCTCGCCGCCGACCCGTCGGTCGTCAAAGCCGAGCTCAATCGCTGCCTCAAGGACGGCCCCGGTCTGCTCGTCGTGCAGCAGGCCTTCCCCGACGCGGCCGCCCTCGATCGCCACACCGCGCTGTTCGCCGAAATCGCCGCCGAGGAAAAGGTCGCTGCCGATCACCGCGGCGACCACTTCGCCCAGCCCGGCGCCAACGAGCGCGTCTGGAACTCGATCCAGAAAGTCTGCGCGAAAGATCCCGGCCTCTGTATCGACTACTATTCCAACCCCGTGCTGGCATTGGTGTCGGCGGCCTGGCTCGGCCCCCACTACCAGATCACCGCCCAGGTCAACACCGTCAAACCGAGCGCTGCGGCCCAATCGCCGCACCGCGACTACCACCTCGGCTTTCAGGACGATGATCTGGTCGCCCAATTTCCGCTGCACCTGCAGGGCGCATCGCAGTTTCTCACGCTGCAGGGCGCCATCGCCCACACCGACATGCCGCTCGAAACCGGCCCGACACTCTACCTGCCCTATTCGCAGCTATACCCGCTGGGCTATCTGGCCTGGCGACATCCCGATTTCAAATCCTACTTCCATCAACACGCCGTCCAGCTCCCGCTGCAAAAGGGCGACGCCGTCTTCTTGAGCCCCGCCCTCTTTCACGCCGCCGGCGCCAACACCACTGCGGATCGCGACCGCGTCGCCAACCTGGTCCAGATCTCTGCCTCCTTCGGCAAAACCATGGAGACTATCGACCACGACGCCATGCTGCGCAGTGTCTACCCGGTGCTCTTGGACAGAGCCGCCGCACGCATCATCGACGACGCCAAACTCCAACGCGCCGCCACCGCCTTCGCCGACAATTACGCCTTCCCCACCAACCTCGACCGCGATCCACCCATCGACGGCGCCGCCCCCGCCACCTCGCGCGATTTGCTGCTCCAGGCGCTGGCCGCGCGCTGGTCCGCCGAAAAATTCAACCAGGCCCTCGCAGAATACGCCGAACGCCGCAGAGCGTAAACCGTCCGGAACATATCTCATGCCCGATGCAACCCCCTATTTCTTCACCGACGACGGCTCCATCCCCAACAACCCCACCCTCCCCATGCTCGTCTACTCCGCAGCCGTCGATACCTCCGCATCCTCCGATCCCGCCGCCCTCTTCGAGCGGCTCTTCACGCAAAATGGCTGGACCGGCGGCTCATGGCGCAACGGCATCTATCCCTTCCCCCACTACCACAGCACCGCCCACGAAGTCCTCGGCATCGCCCGCGGCCACGCCGATGTGCGCTTTGGCGGCCAAACCGGCACCGTCCTCACCGTCACAGCCGGCGACATCGCCTTACTCCCTGCCGGCTGCGGCCACCAGAACCTCGGCGCATCGCCCGACCTGCTGGTCGTCGGTGCCTACCCGCCCGGTCCCGACTGGGATCTTTGCCGCGGCGAGTCGGGCGAGCGTCCGCAGTCCACCGCCAATATCGCCAGCGTGCCGCTGCCCGAGACCGATCCGGTCGGCGGTGCCGCAGGCCCCGTTGTCCAACACTGGCTCCAACGCTAAAACTTCACTGTAAGAGGATTCCAATGATCAAAATCGCCGAAGTCCTGCCCGATCGCCCATCGCCCTTGTGGAAGATGGTCAAGCAATGCGGCGTCGACCACGTGGTCGGCGGCTTCAACTACCCCAAGGACCCGTCCGAGCTCCATCCCGACCAGCACCCGTGGAGCTACACCAATCTGGTGCGCATGAAAACCGCCTTCAACGACGGCGGTTTCGACCTCGATGTCATCGAGAGCCGCCCGCCGCTCAACAAGGCCAAGCTGGGCTTGTCCGACCGCGACGAGGAAATCGAATACGCCTGTGAGCTGATCCGCAATATGGGCAAGCTCGGCATCTCGGTTTGGTGCCACGAGTGGATGCCGGTACTCAACTGGACCCGCACCTCGACCGCGGCCCCTGGGCGCGGCGGCGCCCTGGTCACCGGCTATGACAACGAGCTGATGAAGGACGCGCCATTGACCGACGCCGGCGTAGTCAGCGAACAACAGCTGTGGGACAATCTCAAGTACTATCTCGAAAAGGTCGTGCCCGTCGCCGAGGAGGCCGGCGTCAAGCTCGCCATGCACCCCGACGACCCGCCGCTCTCGCCGATCCGCGGCATGGGCCGCATCATGCGCAGTGTCGATAATTACCAGAAGCTCCTCGACCTGGTACCCAGTGAAGCCAACGGCATCTGCCTCTGTCAGGGCAATTTCACCCTGATGACCGACGATCTGCCCGAAGTCATCCGCCACTTCGGCGACAGGATCTACTTCGTGCACTTCCGCGACGTGCGCGGCACACCCGAAAAATTCGTCGAGACCTTCCACGACGAGGGCAAGACCGATATGCGCGCCTGCATGGAGGCTTACCGCGACATCGGATTCGAGGGGGTGCTGCGCCCCGACCACGTGCCGACGATGGAGGGCGACGACAACAACAGCCCGGGCTATTCGTCGATCGGGCGGCTGTTCGCCATTGGCTATATCAAGGGATTGCGGGAGGCAGTCTACGCGGAGTAGCAGCGCGTCATTGCAATAGAATACGCCCCGGACCGGCGCATTGCAGCCCGGCCCGGGGCGGTTTTGTCTGCGCGGGCACGGCCGCTTCAAGCAATTTTGGCGGCCGTGCCTTGCGCTGCAACAGCCCTACATGGGGTCGGCCCGCACTGGCCCGGCAAACACTGCCGCGGGCAAAAAGCTGCCGGCCTCCACGCTGTGCTGGTGCTCGATCCCCACAGTCGTTACCACCCCCAGCGCAGTGAAGTACTCGCTCTCGCCGCTGGCGCCGCTCTTGTTGCCGCCGCCGTGGCCGCGCAGCCATTCGGCCTCGATGATTTGCTCGCCGCGCCACATGCCCCGGGTGGCGTTGAGATGGCCAAAGCGGGCCAGGTCCGAGGCGCTGATCACCACCCAGCCCGGCGCGCTGCGCACGGGGATACCGCCGATTTCATAGGGCGGGTCGAGATAGGTGTAGGCGTCTGGAATGGTCGGATACAGATACTTGTGGTCGCGGACGTGAGCACCGGTCAGCCAATCCCAGCGCGCCCGCGGAATCCCGATCCGGTCGAACAAGCGCTCCTGCAAC
>PBOD01000234.1 GCA_002724215.1 Gemmatimonadota bacterium
AGGCGCCGCCGCCCATGGCCCAGGTGCCCAGCCCGTACTCGCTGACATCGATGCCGGTGGAACCCAGTGTCTTGTATCTCATCGTTACTCCTTTCAGTCGCTGGTATAGCCAAAGAGCCACAGGTCTGCCCATTCGTTCCGAGCGACGATAGAGGACCAGCCCCGTTCGAACCATCCCGCGGCAAAAAGAGCGATGTGCCGAACGGGTAGGATGTGGCCCGGCTTGCTGTCGGCGGATTTCCAGCACGCGACGGCGTATTCGAGCGGGCTTGCGGGCGTTGCGTACCCCTCTCCCTCACCGAATAAGCGCAGTTGGCGCACCTTTTGTTCGATGTTGTCATCCATCAGTGCCAGCTCGGCGATGTGTATCCGCGATGGGGTTAGGGTGGTGGCGTGGAACTCCAGGCTGTTTTCGGCGCTGATGCGCATTGCGTACTCAGTGTCAGGCGCGATCCTGGGTGCGCATTCGTGTGGCAGATCGCGTCCCGGCGCCGACGGCTCGGGAAGATAGGCGAATGCATAGCCGCCGCCAATGAAACCCTCGGAGGAAATCAACTGCAGGTGCTGGTGGGTAGGATCTCCCGCCCAATTTGAGGCGGAGATTCGTGCACAGGTGGCGGTTGAGTGTGAAGCGGCCGCCCTCCTGGTAGTAGAGTCTGCGCACGCCGAGCCGGGCTTCGGTCAGCGCCGAGATCGCACTCTTGCATCGTTATGTGCCTGGTCGCCGGTGTGTTATTCAGTTCGATACGCTGCGCGCCGATATCGATATGGGCATCGAGTTGATCGCCGATCGCGATGCCCAAGCCGCGGTGTATTTGGGCTGGAATCACGGCCTGCCCTTTGGAGTGAACTTTCATTTGCGTCGCTCGGCTCCCCGAATCGAGCGCAATGCTTCAATGTGTGCCCATGACGGGCGTTGTCAAGATGGATATATGCTGAAGCACACCCTATCTTATGTCTCAAACGTCTCGACAAAGGGCAAATGACGAATAAGAGCCAAACCTGCATCGGCAAGACCTCGGGCAAGCCGCTGACCGAATATGCCTCCGAGCGCGAGGCCCGCGACGGTGCCGACCACGTGCACAAGAAATACGGTCGCCAACTGGTCCCGTACCCGTGCGATACCTGCGGCCTGTGGCATATCGCACCCGCAAACCGCCAGACGCCCAGCACCAAATGTCCGGTGTGCACCGGCGCTGACGGCAAACCCAAGGATGCCTACCGCAATGCGCGGGAGGCGCAGCGCCGGGCCGATATCTTGCGCAGCGAAAAGGGCGCGGAATTGCGCATCTACGCGTGCGAGCACGGCCACGGCTGGCATTTGACCAAGGGCTACGGTCGCTAGCGTCTGGTGTTGGGCTGGCGGGATTTTTCGCCGACGCCTTTATTTCAGGCTAGTATGGCAGACGAGATTTGAACACATTAGCCCATAGGATTTGTTACCATGCCCGAAGTACAGGATATTCTGGTCTTCTACCAGACCACCCCCGCCCTCACTGCGGCGCCCGTCGCCTGGGCTCGCTACGAAGCCTCGAAAGGACCGATTAGCGACCTGGTCGAAGAGGACGATCCGCCCTATGCCAACGCGCTGACGGCGATGCGCGATGGATGGCAGGTGTTGCAGATGTCGGAGCTGAAGCAGTATTCTGCCAGGGAAGGCTACGATCTGGGGCCGCTCCCCTATCAGACGGTACTGTCGAAATTCAATGAATTGCAGGAGGATGCCTAAATGAGCGAGCATTTGATTTCGTCGAAGGAAATGGCGCAGTTCGTGGCCTCGGGTTATCTGCGGTTTGACGATGTGGTGCCCGAGGACCTGTGCGAGGGGTGTCTCGAGGAGATCCGCGAAAAACACTTCGGCTATCTCAACGTGGGTGCGCCCTTCGAGGAGACCTGGCCGACCGGCACGGCGCTGGGCGATACGTTTCGCCTGCCCAAAATGCAAGGTATTATCGAGAGCCTAGTCGGCCCCGATCCGCTCTACGACCACCACGCTGCGCACTTGGTCCCTGCCGGCGTGATGCGCGGTCCGGATATGCACCAGGACTCGGTGATCGATTTTCGCCCCAATTATTTCGATATCCAGATCTCGTTCTTTCCGGCCGATACGCCCGACGAGATGGGCGGCACCTTTCTGGTGCCGGGCACCCACCACCGCAATGTGCGCACCGGCGATATTCACATCTACCAGCACATGAAGGGCAAGATCTGGGCATCGTGTCCGGCGGGTACGGTCTACGTGTGGAACACCCGCGTGTGGCACGGCTCGCGCAGCAATCACACGGACAAAGACCGCTATATGTACAAGCTGCGCCTCAATCCGACGGTGCCGCAGGTGCGGCTGTTCGACACCTCAGACCTGGACGATCCGCAGATTCCGAGCATTCTCAATGCCAATCATGGCTGGGAGGGCAACGACCATCGCTACGAACTGATGGAGAGAGTCAAGCAGTGGCGTTATGTTTCGGACCAGCCGGGTTATGATCAGGGCGAGAAGTTTATGCGGCGGATCGAATATGCGCCGGGTGAGAAGGAGGAGGTGGCGGCGGGATAGGCCGCGTTTGCACGAGCCGTCGGAGGATAAACCCTCCGACGGCCCTCCGGTCGTTATGGAAAGTTAGAACGAGAAAAATCCGGTTTATGGTTGATCCGCCAGGATGCGCGATAATGCCGGATAAAACGCCTCGGCCTGGCGTTTGAAGCCCAGGTCGGTCGGGTGTGAGCCATCGACGGTGTCGTCGCCGTCGGCGCCCAGTAGGTCTTCCCCTTCCAGGTAGTGCAATTCCCTTATATCTCGCAGGTCGGCGTAGACCTGTTGCAAGGCTGTGCGGCTGGTGCGGTTGCGCTCGGCGCGTTCCGGGTGCAGGAAGGCATCCGAGTAGCTGCGGTCCTCCACGAGCAGGATGGGGGTCTTGGGGCGGGCGTCGCGGAGGATACGCACCAGTTCTGGGGCACGCTCTACAATTTGCTCGGCGACCATATTAGGTAGGCAATCGATGACATAGATAGACGGGTCAAGCTCGGCCAGCAGCTCGGCGACGGGTTTTTCCATCTTGCCGTTGCCGGAGAAGCCGAGGTTAATGACCGGGCGGTCGAGCCGGCGGCCGAGGAGGGCGGGATGGCAGCTGCCGGGGCGGGCGGCGCAGCCGCCCTGGGTGATGGAGGTGCCGTAGAAGACGATGGGACGAGTCGGCCGCGGCGGAGAAGGGGTGAGGGTATATCCTTGCGGTATGCCCAGTTCTACGGACAACACGCCATTGTACAGGGGCAGGTAGAGCAGGTACTCGCGCGCGGCGACGGGCAGCCCGCCAATCAGCTCGGCTTCGCTGGTGGGGAAGTGGTCGGGGCGGGCAATGGCGAGCCAGCGCCAGGTGTTGCCGGCGCGGGTATAGAGGTCGAGACCGCTGACGCCGGTGGCGGGCATGTGGACCATGGCCAGGGCTTCTTTGCGCAGGGTCCAGCGCGCGCGCAGGGCGGGGGCGTCGGTCTGGAAGCGAGCGCAAAGCCCGGCGCTGTCCTGGCTCAGGTGCCAGACGGGGTCGGGCACTTTGCCAGCGGCGCGGGCGGGCAAGCGGTCGTAGGGGCTGAGGGTATCGGTCCAGCCCTGGCCCTCGATAGTGAGGGTGCGGAGGTCGTGCCAGATAGGGGTAGCGGTCATATTAGCCTCGCAGGTGATTGACGAGCCACGGGATGGATTCTTCGCCCCGAAACAAGTGCCCGCCGGCGTAGCGGTCCAAGCCCAGGCGATCTGCGGCGCCGAGGAATTCGTACGCCCGTTGCGTCAGTGAAAACGCCGGCTGGTGCGGGTAGTTGGTGTCGTCGATGCCCGACTCGACAAACTGCGGCCTGGGTGCGATCAGCGCCGAGATATCGGGCATGTCACATATCGCGCCGATCCCGTGCGGGTGGTGGCAGATGCAGTGGCCGTGCCAGACGGTTTGCGCGAAGGTGGTGAAGAAGCCGCTGAGGATCACCGCTCTGATGCGCCGGTCGAGGGCGGTGACGACTTGCGCGAGCCAGCAGCCACCCGACAGCCCGGCGCAGCCTAAGCGGCGGGCGTCGACTTCGGGCCGGTCGCACAGCAAATGGATGCCTGCCATCAGGTCGAAGACGCGCAAGCCCGTCAGGTCGAGCCCGAAGTGGTTGAGGCGAGCCCAGGCCAGCATGCAGCCGCCGGGCTGGTCGAATAGGGGCGTATGACCGTCGCGCTCGCCCATGCCAGCATTGTCGGGGGCTAGGACTACGCACCCCTGGCGCGCCAGTGCGTGGCCGTAGGCCAGGCCGGGTGCGATGTCGGGATCGACCACGCCTTGCTTGCCGCCCTGGACATGGCCGTGCGGGCAGAGGACGGCAGGTTTGGGCCGGTCGCCCGGCGGCAGCAGCAGATAGGCGCTGATCCAGTTTCCGGGTAGGGTTTCGTAGGCGATTTTGAGGCGGCGGTAGCCGTCGCACGGGCATTCTTCCAAAACTTCAACTTCTGGCGTCGGCACCGGTCCTAGCGCTGGCAATTTGAGCGTGCGGCGCAGTGCCTGGCGCAGATTGCGGCGCCAGCGGCGCCAGGCCTGCGGATCGTCCGTCTGCGGATAGGCCAGGCGGCGCTCGAAGTGGTGGTAGCGCTGGTTGAGCCACGACGAGGTGTGCGGGCGCGCCGGATGGGGCGGGTCGAGATCTTCGATCAGGGGGAATGCACGGTCGGTTGTGCGCTTCATGGCTTAGAGCAGGTGGTCAATGCCGAGTTTGATCGAGCGCTCGGGGTGTTCGTTGATTTCGCGATAGGCATCGGCGGCCTGCGCGAAGGGTACGATGGGGTCGATGAGGTCGTCGGCCTTGAGGCGGTCCTCGACCAGTAGCGCCAGCGATTCGCGGCGGATGCGGGCGAAGTCCCAGCCGGGCTGGGGCAGTGGCTCGCTGCAGGCGCGGCTGGAGCGGACATTGATGCGGTTGCGGTGCCACTCGCCGGCCAAGTGCAGGCCCTGGTCGCCGTGGTAGTAGGCGGTCGAGACCAGGGTGCCGCCGTAGCAGGTACTGCGCATGGCGTCTTCGAAAGCGCGGTAGTTGCCGCTGGTCTCGAAGACGATATCAGCGCCGATTTTATCTGTGCGCTGTTTGATCTCGAGGCCGGCATCGACGGCGGTGGGGTCGAGTGCGAGGTCGGCGCCGTGGCGCTGGGCGGCTTGGCGGCGGCGCTCGATCGGGTCGACGGCGACGACCCAGCGCGCGCCGCAGATCCGGGCCAGTTGCGCGACCATCAAGCCGATGGCACCGAGGCCGAAGACGGCGACGCGGTCGCCTAGATGCACGGGCGCGTCGCGGACCGCCCCGACGGCGAAATCGGCCGGATCCCAGTACATGATGGCCTGGGGCGAGACGCCGTCGGGAGCCTTTTGCAGCCGCGCGGCGGCGATGGTGTGGGTCTCGCGGATGGGCAGGTGAGCGAAAACGCGGTCGCCGACTTGCAGCGCATCGACCTCGGCACCGACTGCGCTTACCTCGCCCAGGCACATATTGCCGAGGCGGCGCAGGAATTCGTCGCCGACCGCTTCGCCGCGGCGGTGCAGGCCCAATTCGCGGTCCCAGCGATCGGAGGCGTCGGGGGTGTCGGCGCGGAAGCCGCGCAGTTCGGTGCCGTGTTTGACCGAGCTGAAGAGGCTGTTGACGCGGACCTCGCCGGGGGCGAGTTCTGGCTCGTCGTATTCGCTGAGGATGGCGTGGCCGGGGCGGTCGGCGATGAGTTCGAGAGGCATGGCTGAATCCTGTTGGGTAAGGGCGACGGGTCAAAGGCGCGTTCGAAGGTGCAGGCTGTGGGTGGCGGTCCTCAACAGGCGGCGCGCCGCCTGTTGAGTTGCTCCCTGGTTGCGCTCGCCGCCTGCTGGATGTGGTCGCGCTTGGAAATCAGCTGCGCGCAGCGCGGATGTCCTCATCGCCCGCCGCCTGCACGGCGAAGTGGGGCGTTGCGGAAAGGTCGGCGGCCAATTCGACATAGCGGTAGCCCAGCTGGCTTCACGCGGCTTTGGAGGCGCCGCCGCGGGCGTAGTGA
>PBOD01000235.1 GCA_002724215.1 Gemmatimonadota bacterium
CACTTTGACGACGATTTCGACGATTTCCACTTTTTCGCCGTGCTTGGCCTTGTCGAGGACGACCTCGCAATTGAAGTATATCACAGTGAGTGTGAAGGTCAAAATTTCCGCCCGGCTCGCTCGTCATAGAAGGCCCCTGAGCTCGGCGCCGATTCGGGATTTTGCGTTCTTGCGCAGTGGGACGGCGGTGCGCTATTTAATCGTGGTACATTGTGTGTTGTCTGGTTTCCATTCTGTCCGGTTAAGGATTGCACGACAACGAATGAATTCTCGGCTCATCCCTCATTTTTTCGCCCTTGTCGCTCTGGGCGCTGCCGCGATCCTGTTGCGGGGCGGCCTGCTACCGTGGCCGGCCGTGGAAATCGCGGCAGGTATCGCCGCCCTCGGTATCGCCGCCTGGGCGCTGTTGCAACCCGCTCGCGCCGCGGCGGCAGCCGCCCGCTGCGCCCTTGAGAACGCAGGCGCGCTGCACGAGGCGGAAAAAGCGGTGCGGCGGAAAATCGCCGAGATGCAACGCCCCGAAGACCTTAACAGCCCGCTGCGGGAAGTACGCCGCCAGTTGCAGACGCTGGGCGTGGATCACGATTCGGCATCGGTTCAGGTCGTTAACGAGGATGGGAACGACTTCGTCTCGATCTTTCCCAACACCACCCAGGACATCTCCTTCCAACGCCTCGTCGATCGCGCCTGGCCGCAAGAATCGACCAATGTCGCCGACTATCCCTGGGTCATCGAGGTGTGGCAGTCGGGCCGACCGCATTACGATTCCAGTACCGGAATCGGCGTCTGGCGTTAGGGCGTTGACGTAATCGATGTGCCGCTAGGGGACATCGGCACCCTGGCCATCAACAAGCGTGCGTCCGATGCCTTTAGCGAAGGCGACATCGCCCTGTTGCAGCGGCTGGCCGATGTCCTAGCCGACGGCTGCCGGCGCGTGGTCGACCTCGCCTCGCACCAGACCCTGCAGCAATTCCAGCAAGTCTTCGACCAGACGCACTTTATAGCCTGGGAAGCGTATGTCGAGAGGACAGCCGAACACGAGTTCGATTGGCATCTACGCATACTCAACGAAAAGACGGCCCAACACTTTCTGCCCCTGGATACCTCCACCGATAAGACCTACGCCGACGCTTGGCAACTCTCGCGGCCGGTCGAGGACCGCATGCGCATTGACAGCATAAGCCGCATCGCACTCGATACCGGCGATGAGCGCTACACCAATCACTTCCGCAGCGTCGACCGCATCGGCCAACAGCACTATTTCCTCGAGACGGCGCAAGTTACAGCCATCGAAAAGAATCGCTGGCGCGTCATAGGCGTCGCCAACGACATCAGCCAGATCCGCGAAGCTGAGCAGCGCTTCCAGACCGCTATCGACACGATCGTCGAAGGCTTCACCATCTTCGATGAACGCGGTTTTTTCGAGGTTTTCAACCCAGCCGCCGAGCGAATTTTCGGCTACGCTGCCTGCGAGGTCATCGGACGGAGCATCGGGATGCTATTGGCCGAACCCTACTATTCCAAATCTCCCGACGAAGTAGCCATGCTCCTCGCCCAGTGCATCGGCCAGGTCCTCGACCAGAACTATCAGGTCGCCGGCCGGCGCAAGGACGGCACGACGTTCCCAATAGAAATCGCGGTCGGCGCCTTTTCCACCGGCGACCGCACGCTCTACACCGGCGTAATCCGCGATCTCACCGACCGCGTGCGCAACGAGCGCGAACAAGCCATTTTGCACGAGATGCGCGAGCAGATCTGGGCCATGGAAAATACCATGGACCTCAACCAGATACTGCTCCAAGTGCGCGATGGGCTGTTGTCTATGGGTATCCCCTTAGACAATTGCGGCATCAATATCCTCGTTCCCGGTTCCGATCCGCCTATATTCTCACCTAGCATCACCGACGGCGCCAGCCCGTCTGTGGTGACAGAGGCCGAAAACCGACCCGCCAACGAGTCTTTCATTGCGGCGTGGCGAGAACGGCGGCCGTTTTATCGCCGCGGCCTGGGGACGGCCGGAGGTCGGCAGGAGCAGGCGGTGCTTGAACAGGCCTTTAAAGGACCGGTGCGTTCAGTCCTCGACGTCCCCTTTGCCCACGGCACCCTCGCCGTCAACAGCCACCTGCCCGAAGCTTTCTCCGACCGCGACATCAGCTCATTGCAGGAAATAGCCGCTGTGCTCGAAGAGGCTTTCAACCGCAATACCGACATCGCCACCCGTGAGCAGTATTACGCCGACCTCGAACGCGAGGTATCGGTGCGCCAGCAAGCCGAACAGGATCTCAAGCAGGCCCTTACCGCCGCCGAAGCGGCCAACCAGGCCAAGAGCGAATTCCTCGCCAATATGTCGCATGAGATCCGCACTCCGATGAACGCCGTCATTGGCATGACCGAGCTAATACTCGATAACGCCCTCGAGCCAGATCAGCGCGAATACCTCGATATCGTCAAGAGCTCGGCCGATTCGCTCCTGCAGCTCATCAACGACATCCTCGACTTCTCCAAAATCGAGGCCGGCCAACTCGATCTCGAGGATACCAACTTCAGCCTGCGCCGCACGGTCGAGCACAGCATCGGCACCCTGGCGCTGCACGCACGCGAAAAAAACCTCGAGCTGACCTGCGATATCGACGCCGGCGCATCTGACGCACTGATCGGCGACCCGCTACGGCTGCAGCAGGTACTGGTGAACTTGCTGTCCAATGCCGTCAAGTTCACCGAGGAAGGCACAATCGGCCTCCGCGTTTGCTGCCTTGAGGCATCGGACACGGCCGAGTACACCACGCTCCAATTCGAGGTGCACGACACCGGCATTGGCATTCCCGCCGACAAGCAACAGCACATTTTCGATGCGTTCACCCAGATCGATGCCTCGACCACCCGCAAATACGGCGGCACCGGTCTCGGGCTATCGATCTGTGCCCAGCTCGTCGATATGATGGGCGGCCAGTTGTGGTTAGGCAGCGAGGAGGGCGCAGGTAGCACCTTCGCCTTCACCGCCCGCTTCCGCCACGGCACAGCACATGCAGCGGCACTTCCCGCAGAAACGTCTAAATACGCGAGCGCCAGCCTCAAGGTGCTAGTGGCCGAGGACAATGCCTTCAACCAGAAGGTCGCCACCGGCCTGCTGCAAAGGAGAGGCCACGTCGTCCGTATTGCCGCCAACGGCCAGGTGGCCCTCGACCTGCTCGAGAGCGAGCGCTTCGACGCGGTGCTGATGGACGTCTCGATGCCGGTTCTCGACGGATTCTCAGCCACCCGCCACCTGCGCCAGCGCGAGGCCGCACTCAGCGCACCGCGCACCCGCGTCATCGGCCTGACGGCCCACGCCATGGAGGGTGACCGGCAGCGCTGTCTCGCCGCCGGCATGGACGACTACATCGCAAAACCCATCATTGCCGCCGAGCTCTACGCCACGCTCGAACAGCCGCGCGCGGCCACCCCCGGCAGTTCACCGCCATCTGGCGATGCTTTCGACCCGGAGCCGGCACTCGCGCGCTGCGAAGGGGATCGCGAACTCCTCGCCGGCCTGATCGCGATCTTCCTCGCCGACTACCCCGGCTACCTGGACCGCTTGCGCGAGGCTGCTGCGGCTAATGATTCCGAAGCACTGTACCGCGCCGCCCACACGCTGAAGGGTCCGCTGGGCACCCTCGGGCTCGATGACGCGATGAATCTAGTGGCCGAATTGGAGCAAATCGCCGAGCGGGGCGATCTGGCCGTCGCTGTCGTCACGATCGAGTTGCTGACGCGCAGATTGGAACGAACAGCACCGCAGCTGGCCGTCTGGACCGCCGCCACACCTGAGAATGAGGCCGCCGTGCCGTGAGCAAGACCGCGGATCGCGGTCGGTGCAGACGAGCAGATCAGCGCCGTGGACATCATCAGCAAGCTCGAAAAATAAGCTGTGAAGTAGCGATGCAGGTGAACCCGGGCGCGGACGGCAACGCCTAAGCAGGCGAGGTCGCTCCCGACCTGCGCCCAATTGGGGCAAATGGGACGCGAGGGCGGGGCGGACCTTGATTGTTCTCCGGCAAAGGGCTCTTTGAGGATGTAGTCGGAAACCCGGCGTCGCAGGCTCGCTAGTAGCGACCTTCCTTTAGTCCTGCGCGCCCATGTCCTTCAGGACCGCTGCCCGACGGGTTGGTAGGACCGCTCGACTGGCCCGGTATAGACTTGCCGCGGCCGGCAAATCTTGGTGGATTTGCTCTCCTCGTACCACTGCGCTATCCAGCCCGGCATGCGGCCTATGGCGAAGATGACGGTGAACATCTCCTTGGGGATACCGAGGGCGCGGAGGATAACGCCACTGTAGAAATCGACGTTTGGGTAGAGCTTGCGCTGGATGAAGTACTCGTCTTCCAGCGCCACCGCCTCCAATTCTTCGGCTATCGCCAGCATCGGATCGTCGATATTGAGCTTGGCCAGGACTTCCTCGCAACTCTTTTTGATGATCTTGGCACGGGGATCGAAATTCTTATAAACCCGGTGCCCGAAGCCCATCAGGCGGATGCCCGCCTTCTTGTCCTTGACCTGGGATACGAAGTCGGAGACCGAGAGGTTCTCGGCGCGGATGCGCTCGAGCATCTCGACCACCGCCACGTTGGCCCCGCCGTGCAGTGGCCCCCACAGGGCGCTGACGCCGGCGGCCACTGAAGCGAAGAGATTGGCCTCGCTGCTGCCGACCATCCGCACCGTCGAGGTGCTGCAGTTCTGCTCGTGGTCGGCGTGCAACAGAAAAATCACGTCCAGCGCCTTGATCAGCTCCGGATCGGGCTGAAATTCGTTGTAGGGCTGACTGAACATCATGTGCAGGAAGTTTTCGGCGTAGCTCTTTTCGGGGTGCGGGTACATAATGTGGTGGCCCTGCTGCTGGCGGTGCGAATAAGCAGCTATGGTGCGGACCTTGGACATGATTCGTGCTGCCGCTTCGGTGAAAGTATCCTCGTCGTTGATTTCCAGCAGTTCGGGATAGTAGCAGGCCAGGGCATTGAGGACCGAGGAGAGCACCGCCATCGGCGGCGAGTTGGGGGGGAAGAGGTTGAAGTGGTGCTTGATGCCCTCGCGCAACATCTGGTGCTTGGTGAACAATTCGCTGAATTCGTTCAGTTGGCCGGCATTGGGCAACTCGCCCCAGATCAGCAGGTAGGCGGATTCGATAAAGGTGCTGCGCTCGGCCAAATCCTCAATCGCGTAGCCCCGGTAGCGCAGGATACCCTCGTCACCGTCAATAAAGGTGATGTCACTCTGGCACGAACCCGTATTGCCGTAGCCAGGGTCGATGGTGACATACCCGGTCTCCGCACGCAATTTGGAAATATCGAGTGCCTTTTCGTCTTCGCTGCCAACGACGATGGGCAACTCAACCGATTGATCTCCGATTTGCAGGCTAGCGGTATCGACCATGTCCTGATTTCTCCTTGTCAATGCTCGGCCGCTCTGATAATAGAGCCAGCGTCGTGATTCATGATAGTAGTCCCTAAGATTTACACTGTCAATATGGACTGCCCCGGCAGCCCTGCGGGAACTTGACCGCTCTTCCGGCGTCGTCTCTGCTGGACGGCGCAGAAGGATCCTTGTTATCTTTAAGTCACCCATGCCCCGCCACGCGCGTAGCGCCATCGCATCGCCACTCGCCTTCGTGCCCCGACTGCTCCTACTCGCCATCGTCGCCCTCCTGGCCGCGCCGCCGTCCGCCGCCGGGCAGAGTCTTGTCTGCGAAGTTGTCCACAGCGATGCCGGGGGTCTGATTGCGGAATTGCGGCTGCCCGCCCGTCCCGATCCACCTGCCGCACTACCCCGGACCGACGGTCACGCGCCCTTTTTCGCCCGCCTTTTCGCCGCCCCGCCCGCCGCCCACCCGCAACTCCGGGTCACCGCAGTGGAATCCGTCGATTTTAAGGATATCGACTGGCCCAACGCACAACCGCCCGCCGCCCGCGTCGCCAGCGAGTACCTGGGCATCCTGCGCGGGGTAGAAACCCACGCCTTGAAATTCTTTCCCTACCACTACGATCCCGAGAGCCGCGTCCTAACCGTCCACACCCGTCTCCGGGTCGCAATCCGCTTCGCCAGGGCGGCCCGCGCACACATATCCACTGACGCGGCCCAACCCGCCTGGGACGCCCTGCTCAACGGCGACCTCGCGGCGGCCTGGGCCCGCCCCACCGCCGCATTTAAAGTCGCCCAAAACGACTGGTACAATCCCGAGAGTCCGTGGCTCAAACTGCACGTCAATGAAGACGGGCTCTACTGCATCAATCGGGCGTGGTTAGCCGATTTCGTCGATCCGACGACGATCGATCCCCGCAGCCTCCGGCTGTTTAATCTCGGCGCGGAAAGGCCGCTCCACGTTGTGGGAGAAGCCGACGCTACTTTCGACGACAGCGACTACTTGCTCTTTCACGGCCGCTACCGCCGCGACGACGACCAGCCTCGCGACTTTAGCAGTCCATACGGCCGCGACAACACCTACTGGCTGACCTGGGGCGCGGAACCGGGCTTGCGCTTTGCCGAGCGTTCGGGCGCTCCCGTCGCAGGCCATCCGCTGCAGCGCTCGTTTTGGACCACCGCCCATTTCGAGCAAGATCTCGATTACCAGCGCTTCGATCACGCGCCGAATATCGACCGCGATCACTGGTTCTGGCGCGAGCCCGTACTGGCGACCAAGCCCGACGTGCCCGCCTCGGCCATATTCCCCGGCGACCTGCTCTTCCCCGACCTGACTCAGGAGTACGCAGCGCGTATCCGGGTGATGCTGCACGGTTTCCTCGACCTCGGTCACCACACCGTGATCAAGCTCAACAACCGCCACCTGATCGACGACCGGATCTGGGGTGGCAAGCGCGAGGGCCAGGTCGAGCAGCTCATCGACGAGCCGATTGCCAGTACCGCCCTGCGCGAGGGGCGCAACCGGGTGTTGCTCCAGGTCTTCGCCGACCAGGACAAATTCGACGGCATCCTCTTCAACTGGTTCGCGATCGACTACCGCCGGCTCTATGCCGCCTGGTTCGGCCAGCTCGAGTGGAACCAGCCCGCCTCGAGCGGCCACCGCATCGCCATCGGCGGCCTGCGGCACCGCCAGGTCGAGCTATTGGATCTGGCCAATGGCATTCGCTTTACCGATGTGGCGGTAGACAGCACCGATGCCGGGTTTACCGCTACCTTCGAAGATGACCCCGCAATGGATGCGCGCTATATCGTCGCCGACAGCCTGGCCTGGCGCACGCCGCGCGGCGAGATCGACCTGCCCTCGCGCTGGGGCCGTAGCGCCTGGCGCACCGAATACCTGGTCATTGCCCATCGCGACCTGCTCGACGCCGCCCACCGCCTCGCCGAGCACCGGCAGACCCAGGGCCTGCAGACGCTCGTCGCCACCGTCGATGACCTCTACGACGAATTCTCCTACGGTCGCCGCGACCGCAATGCCGTACGCAACTTTCTCACCCACGCCTACCGCAATTGGGAGGGCCGCCCCGCGTACGTGCTGCTGCTGGGCGACGACACCTGGGATTACCGCAATATCCAGGGCGGCGGCGTGCCCGCGGTGGTGCCGAGCCTCTACTACCAGTCGCGGGGCCGCGGCATCGCCCCCAGCGACTATCTCTACGCGCTGGTCGATGGCGACGACCTTTTGGCCGACTTCCACATCGGTCGCATCGCCGCGTCGTCGGCGGAGGAAGCCGATGCAGCGGTCGATAAGATCATCGGCTACGACCTCGACCCGCCGCCGGGTGAGTGGCGCAACCGCATGATCTACCTGGCCAATCACCACCCCAAGGACATCTTCACCGAGCCCAGCGACGCGCTCGCCGCCCGCTACTCCGAACCGGCCGGGCTAACTTCGCGCAGGGTCTACAACACCGACGAAAGCCCCATCCCCAACGAGACGGGCCGCACGTTCGTCGAAGCCTTCAACGACGGCGCGCTACTGCTCAACTTCAACGGCCATGGCAGTGCCGGCACCATGGCTTTTCTCTTCACTTTGAGCCTCCCCGACTGGGACTACCTCGGCCAGTTGCGCAACGGCGGGCGCTTGCCACTGGTGCTGGCGCTGTCCTGCCTCAACGGCCTCTTTGCCAGTCCTACCGTCGAGGGCCTGGCCGAGGTGCTGGTCAACGAGCCCGACCGCGGCGCTATCGCCTATATATCGGCCACCGCCAAGAGCTTCGTCGCCCAGAACGACCTGCTTTCCGACCTGTTCTACGAGCAACTCTTCGCCCGCAACAGCCTCCGGCCCGGCCCCGCACTCGACGCGGCCAAAGCCCAGACTCTGGCCGCGCACTCCAGCTGGATCGATGCCGCGCTGACCATGCAGCTGATAGGTGACCCGGCGCAGCAGCTAGCCCTGGCTCCGGGCCCCGACTACGAGGTGGTGGCGCTCGACTTCGCCGGACAACCGCGCGGCCACGCCACGCTGCAACTCGACGCAACCTTGCGCAACAACGGACGCCCCACCGCCGATAGCCTGGCGGTGCTGGTACTCGGCTATGGAGCCGCAGCAACGCCCGATACCCTCTTCACTGCCGTCGAGCCGCCCTTCGGCGGTAGCCGCACCCTCTCCTTCGCCTGGCCCATCGGCGCCCGGCGCGGGCCCTACCGCCTCGAGATAGTCCTCGATGGCGCCGGGCGCCTGGTCGAGCTCGACGAGGCCAACAACCGCTTGATCCGCAACCTCGACATCCTCGAACCACTATCGCCCATAGTGCTCTTCCCATCCCCCGATGCCGTGCTGCCTGCAGCCGATGTGCGCCTGGAAGTCGCGGTACCTCTCACCAAAAATCCCTACCGCTGCGAATTCGCCCTGGCCGCCGATCCCGACTTCGCCGACGCGGTGCAAACGGCCATCGCGCCAGCGGTAGACGGGGTAGCCGCTTACGCGTTCCAGGACCTCGCCGCGGGGCAGGTCTACTTCTGGCGGGCACGGCTCGTCAGTGACCGGGCGCCGGGCGCCTGGACACCGCTCCGCTCCTTCCGTATCGGCGCCCCAGGGCCGACCTGGCACCAGCAGGGCGCGCAACTGTTTACCAGCACCATCGACGCACTCGCGCTCGACGCGGACGGACTGCTCGCGCCGGCGCTGCGGTCGCTGCCCTTCCGCCCCTCCGAAGCCACCCGCGAGGACGGCTTCACCGTGCGCAATCTGCAGGGCTCGGGGGTCCTGGTCACCGACGGCACCTACCTCTACGCCAAGCGCTGGTACAACGACGATTCGACCATATATCCGGGCATCGATTTCTTCACCCGCATCGGCACGGGCCTCAACGACACGTTTAGAAGCGGCAATCTAGGCGTGCTCGCCGACTCGACCACCGCCGGCATATCGGCGACTTATCACAGCGACGGCTATATATACAACGAGAGCGGTAAAGCGTTCGAAATCGAGCGCATCCGTGCCATTGACGGCGTGCTCGACACGGTCGCAGTGCCGATGGGTCTGCTCGAGTGGAAATACGGTCGCGTCGAAAACGGCCACTCGCTGATTACTTCCGACGGCACGCATATCTACAACGTGGCGATGAGTTCGGAGCGGGGCACGCGCACCGAGTGGCGAATCCGCGTCTTCGACCCGGCCGACGAGTGGTCGCTGGTCCGCGAATTCACATCGCCTCCGACCGACAATGGCTTCACCTACGAGTGGACCGACGGCGTGCTCGCCGATGGCGAAAGGCTCTACCTCGTCGAGTGGGAGGGACAGCGCCGCATCCGCATGATCGACGCCTACGATGGGACCTTCCTCGACGAGTGGCAGAGCGGGCAGGAAGTCACGCGAGTCATCACCGGCCAATACGACTGGATCAACAACAAGGTGTGGATGGGTGACCTGTTGAGTTCGGCGGTGTTCCGCTACGCGGGCCTGGGCAGGGTTGAAAGCGGCGAAATTACCTCGCCGCCCATCGGTCCTGCCACAGACTGGGAGGAAATGTCGGTAGAGGGCAGCGGTCCCCTGGCCATCGACGTGCTAGTAGCCGATGGCCAGGAGTGGAAGCCCGTCTGGGAAGGCCTCGACGCAGGCGCTGTGCGCCTGACCCAGCTCGAAGAAGGCCAGGACCGACAAATCCGCCTCCGCGCCCGGCTCCTCGACCCCAGCGCCCGCCTCTCGTCGTGGTCGGTTGCCTTCACTCCCAGCCCTTCGCTGGCAGTCGCCGCCGCAGAGAGCGACCTCGGCCCCACCGGCCTGCGCATCGCCGTGACCATTCGCAATTTCGGGCCAGCCCACGCCGGCGCGCAGCTGCGGCTCGAAAAACCCGGCGCCAGCGCTCCATTGCGCACCCTGATACTCGACCCCCTGGCACGTGGCGAGACGCGCATCGCCTTCTTCGACAGCCTCGACCTGCCTCCCGCGCGGACCCGAATCTTCGCGGTTCTCGACGCGGGCAGTCCCGACGCTACGCCCGGCGACAATCGCCTGGAGATCCCGCTGTTCTTGCCGGGCCACGTCCCGCTCGACTTCGCGCTATGGCCCGGCGACGCTTCCTTTATGAGCGGCGATCCCCTGCGCCCCGGCCAGGGCCTGGTGGTCGCCGTCCCCGACCTACCCGACGCTCGGGTCGAACTCGCCCTGGACGGCGCGCCGATCGCACCCGACTCCACGCTGGAAGCCTTCCCCGCGCCACCGCGCTTGCTGTGGCGTCCCGATTCCGCACTAGCCGCCGGGCGCCACCAGCTAACAGCCACCGTCTTCCGCGGTGACGAGGAGATCGGCCGCCGCAAAATCTCTTTCCGCTACAACGGCGATCTCCACATTGCCAATGCCCTGCCCTACCCGCATCCGGTGCGGGACGCAGCCGCCTTCACATACGTGCTCTCGCAAAGCGCCGAGGTCGAAATCGAGATCTACAGCCTGACGGGCCGCCTGATCCGTCGGCTCGGTCCTCGGGCGCAGGAGCCGGGCTTTCGGCAGATCGACTGGGATGGCCGCGACGGCGCGGGCAAGGGGCTGGCCAATGGGACCTATCTCTACCGCATCATCGCGCGCGGCGCCGGGCGCGCCGCCGTTTTCAGGGGCCCGCTATCCATTGCCCGCTAGCGGCGCAAAAAACATTGCCACGGTTTGCGCATGCCCATTCCGGCTCGGGCAAATAGACCCTGCTCATCTGGAGCTTCTTCGCTACCGGCGCGATCCCGCGCCTGGTCTCCGATAAACACGAAAAGGGGGCGCCCACAGGCCACCCCCTTTTCCGATCTCCTTTGGCGCCGCTACTGACTGCGGATCGCCTCTAGCTTGGCATCGCGCTCGGCAAAGAGCTGGTCGCGCACCTTGTTCATCTGCGCCTGCACCTGTGCCTGCGCCTCGGCCAGCGCCTGCGGATCCGCCCCCGCCGCCTTCTCCAACTCCGCCTTAAGCGCGATCTCCTGCTCTGCCCACTTGGCCTCGTAGGTCTTGCGCACCTCGTCGATGGCTGCCTTCTGCTCGTCCGAAAGCTTGATCCCTGCCTCGCCCCCGACCACCTCGTTGGCCTTTTCCATCGCCAGTTCCAATGCCGATTTCATTTTCTTGTCCTCCTGTAGGGTTGCTGCTGCAAAGATACGGGGCGAGAATGCGGCGGGCAACGGCGTTGCCTATACTTAGACAGACCCATTTCAAAAAGGAACGCACCATGTCTAAACAATGGAATGTCTACCTCTCCGGCGAGATCCACTCCGACTGGCGCCAGCGCATCGAAGCTGGCGCCGCCGACCTGCCCATCACCTTTACCGCCCCCGTCACCGACCACGGCGCCAGCGACAACTGCGGCGTCGAGATCCTCGGCGCGGAGGAAAACTCCTTCTGGAAGGACCACAAGGGCGCGCAAATCAACGCCATCCGCACCCGCACCTTGATCCGCGACGCCGACGTGGTGGTGGTGCGTTTCGGCGACCAGTACCGCCAGTGGAACGCCGCCTTTGAGGCCGGCTTCGCCGCCGCTGCAGGCAAGCCGCTGGTCGTCCTGCACCCGCCCGAACTCCAGCACGCACTCAAGGAAGTCGATGCCGCCGCCCTGGCGGTGGCCAGCGACCCGGCGCAGATAGTCGAGATCCTGCGCTACGCGATCGCTAAATAAAAAGCCCGGCCCCCGCGGGGGCCGGGCTATAGCACCAAAAACAAGTGGCGCTAGGCTTCAGCGTCAGCGCTCTGCTTCGACAGCGGGCATGAACTGGCGTCGGCCGGGCAAACCTGGGCAGCCTCGTCGTCGGCGACCACTGCGCTATAGGCGGCGGGCACGGCCCACTGCAACAACGCGACCAGCGCGCCGCCGGCCACGAGATAGGCGATTTTCTTGCTCATCATACATCCTCCATATGGTAGCTTTTCCTCAATATAAACAGCGGGCAGATTAACGCAACAATAGCATCTTGCGCCGCGCCCGGTAGGGGTTAGCTATTAGTTCGCAAATATAAATTCCGCTGCGGTGCCCGGCCGCGTCCCACTCCACCGCGTGTACCCCGGGCGCCATCTCCTGCTCGACCAACCGCTCCACTTCCTGACCCAGAGCGTTGTAGATAGTCAGTCGCACCGGACCGGCAATCGGCAGGTCGAAGCGAATCTGGGTCGCAGGGTTGAAGGGATTGGGCATGTTCGGGTGCAGCGCGTAGCGCTCGGGGCGGCCGGCGCCCACGGTCACCTTGCCCGCGCCCTGCACGGTAGCGCCGGCATCGGAAAAGATCAGCGAGGTATTGACCACCGCGATAACCCAGCCCTCGCCGGGGTTGTCACCGGCGATGAAGTCGCCGGTGCGCGAGTTGATGGTGCCGATATCGCCGACGACGTGCCAGCCGAAGTTGCGGCCCAGCACCCTGTTGCCGTAGCGGTCGAGCGAAGTGGCGCGGAACGTCTGCCTCTCGCCCGGCTCTAGATCGACGCTGGTCGGCTCGATGACCACTTCGCGGATCGAGTGTGGAGTGGTCAGCACATTGAAGGTCGTCTCCGCCCCGCGGGCGCGAAACGCGATATCGGCGCGCACGCCCATGGTGGTGGTCAAGTCCAATTGGCCCAAACCCGTCACCTCGCCCAACTCGGCCGGCACCTCCCACTCGAAGTCGCTTAGCTGTTCGATATCGCTCGAGTCCGCAGCGCTAAAGGCGAAAACCTCGAAGGTGAAAGAGCGCGCCACTCGGGTGCGCATCGGCGAGGTGGCGCTGCGCGAACCGGCGCGGGCGACGACGTGCAACTGCACCGGCGGCGGTGGCGAAAAGCGCAGTGTTAAATCGCCCTCACCCGCCAGATCTAGCGTCAGCAGATCGTCCGCGACCGATGTCCCGAGCAATTCAGCGGTGAAAGTCGCTCCGTCGAAGGTGCGGCCTACCAGGGGTACTGTCAGGCTGTAGCCGGTGCCGGGACCGCGCACGAAGCCGGCGAATTGCCCGTCGTCGAGCTCGATACTGACATCGACCGGCTCGGTAGTGCTGAAGATCGTCTGGTCGTCGTTGCGCAATTGGGTCGCGTCTTGTAGCGAAAAGCGCTGTAGCGGGCTCGCGGCGTCGGCGGCACGGGCATAGCCCAGCGCGGCATCGCTGTACAATGGGTGCGCCAAACCCGTCACCGTCGCCTCCGTGACACCGGCATCGCGCTGCCAGGCCACGTCGCGTGCGTCCGTCAGGTCGGCGATGACTCCGTGACCGCCGGAAATTTTCGCCGTGCCCAACGTCGGGTCGGTAGCGCCCGTCGCCCGCGGGTAGAGCACCGCCAGGTAGTGCGCGTCGGCGGCGCGCTGCTGCATCCGCAACACCGCGTGGGTCTGCTCCTCTAGATAGTCGAAGGAATGGATGGTATCGCCATCGGCGGCCACCAGGCCGTCCCGCTCGGGCATATAGGCGATCAGCTCCGCCCCCGGCCGCGTCCAGCGCGCCAGATTGCCCTCGCGTGCGTACTCGCCGCCGCTGTCGCCGCCGCCATTGCCGTGCAGCCGCCACTCGTAGTCGTGCTCATCGGTGCTGACGATCTCGTCGGCGATGACAAAATAACTCCGGTCGGCGAAGAACACCCGCCGCTTGATATCGACGCCCTGGTAGCTGGCGTCCACTTCGGCATAGTCGCCGCTGGCGCTGGTAAAGGCGTCGCGGATAAAGGCGTCGTTACCACCGCCGGCGGTCTGCCCCAATAAGGTCAAACGCGGCGGGCCGACGCCATCGACCAGTACCACGTTGTGGTTGCGGCCCTCGTTGACCTTGTCGTGGTTGGTGAAATCGATATAGCCGGCGTCCAGTGCCAGCATCTCACCCCCGGCGTAGAGCACGAAGCTGGTCTCGTCGGGGTGCTCGTGACTCAAGCCCCTGTCTCTGGCAACGCCGTTTTCGCCGCGCAGCAGCATATAAGTGGCCTGTGGCGACCAGTCGCTGCGGAAGACCGCGTCGCCGGCACCGGGCATAAACACCGACGGCCCGTGCGACGGCGCGACTGCCGGTACGCTATCATCGTAGAGGGCGATGGCGTCCATCTCGGAAAACTCGCGCACGTAGAGGCCGTTCTCGTTGTTTTCCCAATCCCAGCGATGGACCCCGCCGTCGTCGTAGACCGCCGCCAGATAGTGACCGTAGAAATCGTCGAGATGACCGTCGTCTATATTGGGCCGACGGCCGTTGGGCAGGCGCAGATTCAACGACCAGTCGTGCATTTTCTCGATTTTGGGATCGGAGAACAGATCGACGCCGCTGTGGCGCCGCAACGCGAACATATAGGGCAAATAGACATCGGCAGCGTAGCGGCTGTAGAAGGGACCCTCGGCGTAACCGCCGTCCTGCTCGTCGATTTGGAAATCCAGGCTGCCCTTGACCATCTCGAAAGCGCGGTCGGCCCAATCCTGCGGCGCGGCTTGGCTGCCGGTATACTCGCTCAAAGTCATAGCCGCCAGTCCCAGGCCGCCATAGGCGCGGATATGCCAGTTGTCGATATGCGGCGTCTCGTGCAGGCGGATCTTGAGCGTGACCAGTCCGAGATCGACCTCCGAAATCACGATGCCCTCCCATAGCCGGTCGGCTTCCTCGGCGAGGATCGCCCGCATCTCCGCCAGCGCCGCTGCGTCGTTTTGGGCGGCATACTGGTGCAGCATGTCGTACGCAACCGCGTACTGAGCCACCACTTCGCCCTCGTTGTGCGGCTGGCCCAGATCGCCGCCGCGCGGCGGGAAGGCGACCCGTTGCATAACCTCTAGTGCGCGGTCGGCGTAAGCGGCATCGTCGGTCATCAGCCAGGCGAAGGCCAGCGCCTTGGCGAAACGGACCTTGGTGCGCTCCTCGCTGAAAGTCGGCGGCGTGCTGTCGGCCCGGTCGCGCACAATCTGCCACCAGGTGGCGTAGGGCTCGCGCTGTATTCGCTCCTTGAGCAGCGGGACCTCCTCGGCGCCAAACAGCAAGCCGGGGTGCACTTCGGCCGCAAGGGTTTGGGCGCAAATGCCGACGGGTGTCAACGCCAGGGCGAGGCAGAAAGCTATCGCGTACATAAAAAAACCTCTTGGGGGCATGGTGGTGCACTGTGGAGACCAACGCGCGGGGGAAGTCGCGTATAGAAGACGCCCGTCCCCGGGGAAGGGGTCGTTAAAATAAACGGCGCAGGTCAAAGGCCCACGACAGGCCCATCGCCACGAAGCCCTCGCCGACCATCAGCTTAAAGCCGCCGGCGGTGCGACCCGGCTGGTCGAAGAACAATCCCAGCGTCCCGTAGAGGGTCGAGGGATTGCGGTGGCGATAGCCCAACCCGGCAAAGAACCGCCCGGGTTGAGGGCCGATCCACACCTCGTCGGCGACGACGTAGGCCAGGTCGGCGCTGGCGGCGCCGATCAGGTCGGTGCCGCCCGAACAGCGATAGCTCGCCACCCGAAAACCGGTCCGCCCATCGACACAGAGCGTGCTGTTGGCAAAGGGCCGGAAGTAGCGCGGGTCGCGATTGTCGCCTTCGAGAAAGGCCAGGTCGGGAGCGTGTACCGAAGCAATCAGACGCCAGCGCGCAGAGGCATATTTGACGCCCAGGGGCATGCGCGCGCCGACGCCGCGCCGGTCGATATTGATGAAGCCGACGCCGACCGTAGCGTAGTAGCCGTCCTCTGTCCGCACCGGCACCGGCACGGGTTCGGCGTCGCGGATCCGCACCGCATCGACCGCGTTTGCGCCGAGCAGCACGAACAGCAAAAAACCCGCGCCGAGTGGCCCGGGTCGCATCGCACACCCGCACCCCATCGCTAATTGTTGCCGCCGGGGGCGGCTCCCACCCACTCGATGAGCAATTGTTTCTGGTAGACCATCTCTTCCGGCCCTTTGAGAGAACTGCGCTTGGCGTAGAGCTCGATTGCAGGGATCGGATTGTCACCGGCAAAGCCGACCTCCATGGTGCACACCGCGATATCGCTGACGTGAACCATCGCGGCCAGTGCGCCGATCCGGAGATTTTTCTCGCCGACCAGTATCCCGTACTCTGCCATTGGATTCGCAGCCGGTGCATCCGCTGCCACCCTGCATTCCATAAACTAATACACGGGCAAATCTATAATCAAGCGCAAATCCACACAGGCGCTTTTCCAAGTCGGCGGCCATATTGGGGGATCTGGATTCGCCGCTTTAAATTGGCAACATTCTTTTTTATCAGCACTTATGTCAAGCGAGTCTTGCGCGGTGTGCCCATTATACAGTGCATGCTGTAATACGCATTCCCAAACCTAACCCCTGCCTCCGCTTGCCCCTAGCGCCAACACCCGTATTTTTGTATTTATGCATCGCACGCTCGCCCTGCTCCTGACCGCTAGCCTCGCCTGTTCTGCCGAATCGGACAATGGCACCGACCCGGCTCCAGCCCCAGCCGAACCGCCGGGCGAGATTCCGATCTACGGCTACAAAGTGATCGCAGCCTATCCGCATGACCCGGGCGCCTTCACCCAGGGCCTGCTCTACCGCGACGGCTTCCTGTACGAGAGCACCGGTCTCAACGGCCAATCCTCCCTGCGCAAAGTCGCGCTCGCGACCGGCGAAGTGCTGCAAATTCACGCGCTGGAAGCGCGCTTCTTCGCTGAGGGTCTCGCCCATTTTGCCAATCGCCTGATCCAGCTCACCTGGAAGTCGCAACAGGCTTTCGCCTACGATATCGACTCGTTCGAGCCGCTGACCCGATTCACCTATGCGACCGCAGGTTGGGGCCTGACGTGTGACGGCGAGCAACTGATCATGAGCGACGGCACGGCCACGCTCTACTTCCGCAACCCCTTCACCTTTGAGGAAATAAGCCGTGTAGAGGTCACCGCGCAAGGCCGACCTATTCGCAACCTCAACGAACTAGAGTGGGTCGAGGGCGAAATATTCGCCAATATCTGGGAGACCGATACCATCGCCCGCATCGATCCGGCAAGCGGCCAAGTCAAGGGCTGGATCGACGCCTCGGGCCTGCTCAGCACCGCCGACCGCCAGAGTCGCCGCGTCAACGTCCTGAACGGCATCGCCTACGACGCCAAAGGCAAGCGCCTGTTCCTAACAGGTAAGTGGTGGCCCAAGCTCTACCATATCGAACTCGTTAACCCGTGAGGACACTATGACCAACACCCGCGTCCCGGTGCGCATCGCCGTGCTCACCGTCTCCGACACCCGCGACGAAGCGAGCGACAAGTCTGGCAAACTGCTCGTCGAGCGCCTCGAGGCGTGCGGCCACATCCTGCACGACAAGCAGATCCTCCCCGACGATATTTACCAACTCCGCGCCCAAATCTCGCAGTGGATCGCCGACGAGCAGGCGCAGGCCGTCGTTACCACCGGCGGTACCGGGCTCACCGGGCGCGACGGCACGCCCGAGGCCGTCAGCGTGCTTTTCGACAAGGAAATAGAGGGCTTTGGCGAGGTTTTTCGCATGCTCTCCTACGAGGAGATCGGCGCCTCGACCCTGCAATCGCGCTGTGTCGCCGGGGTTGCCAACGGCACCTATATCTTCTGTCTGCCCGGCTCGTCGGGCGCTTGCGCCACCGGCTGGGACAAGCTCATCGGCCCGCAGCTCGACTCAACCAACCAGCCCTGCAACCTCGTCGATTTGATGCCGCGGCTATTGGAGACCTGAGCGCGGCTCATCCTGCCCAATGAATAGACCGGTCGCGACCGGCTATTCGTTGGGTGTCCGACTATAATCCGCTCCAGATCGACCCGATAGATTGCCTTTTCCACCGCGTCGGTCAGGCGACCGCATCCGGGTGGCGCGCCACCCGGCCACCATCCTGGCCTCCGCTAAAACTTATATTTATCGCATGGCTAGACGATCCACCCGCCCGGCGCGCCGCGCATCAGAGCCCGACGACTACGACGACAATGGCTTCCCCCTACTGCAGGAGGCCTATATCGGCACCAGTAAGGGGTGGGAAGTGCTCCCCAAGCAATTGAACTACCACCTCTAATTCCAGGCTTTGCGCCGCGACGCCGGCGTGGACGGACTCGTTATCCGCAAATACCCCCTGCAGCCCCTGCCCTCGCTGCGCGCCCGCTGCTGGGGCCGTCACATCCGTTAATTTCCCCGCATCCGCATCGAATGGGAACAACTGCCGATCGACGTCTACACCGTCCATCTCGAATCGCTGCCACTGGTCGCGGGCAGCCGCGTGCTCTTCGGCTCGTCTAGGCTGCGGCTGCAGCAGGCCGAGATCCTGGCGCGGGAGATCGAGCGTAGCAACCATCCCGTCATTCTCGGCGGCGACCTCAACTCGACTCCGCTCTACCGCTCCAGCCGTCCGCTGCGCGATCTGCTCAACGACGCCTGGACCGAAGCCGGCTGGGGCTTCGGCTATACCTACCACGCCACCGTGCCCTTTGCCCGCATTGACCACGTCTTGCACCGGGGTTTCCGCACCCTCTCCGCCGAAGTCGTCGAGGTCTCCAACAGCGATCACCGCGGCCTGCACGTGGTGCTCGAGCCGACCCGCTGAATATTGCGCCGACGGCGCAAAGGCCTTATCTAGTATCTCTTTGCGAAGACTCTATTCAGAGGTAATCCATGTCCAGTACCATCCAGACTACCACCGTCGGCTCCTATCCCGTCCCCGAATGGCTGCAGGCCCTGCCTTCTGAGCAGGGCGTCATCGACGCCACCCGCGTGGTCTTTGACACCCAGCGCCAAGCGGGCATCGACCTGCCCACCGACGGCGAACTCTACCGCTTCGACACCGATCACCCCGATACCAATGGCATGATCGAATACTTCGTGCGGCCGTTGGGCGGCACCCGTGCGGACTTCGGCCGCAGTGAGACCGAGGAATTCGCCGCCAAACAGAGCATGGGCTTTCGCGCCAAACCGGCGGCGGTCGTCGATAGCGCACTGGCGGAGGGCGGCCTCGACCTGCTCAGCGATTGCGCCCGCGCAAGCGCAGTCGCTGGCGGGCCGTTCAAATTCACGCTGACCAGCCCCTACATGCTGGCCCGCACCCTGCTCGACCGCCACTACGGCGACTTCGAGGCGCTGTTGATGGGGGTAGCAGCGGTACTCGCCGACCAGGTCCGCGGCCTACCCTGCCAGTGTATCCAGATCGACGAAGCTAATATCCCCGGCAACCCCGCCGACGGCCCCATCGCCGCCCGCGCCATCAACGCCGTACTCGACGCAGTAGACGCGAGCACCGAAAAAGCCGTGCACTTCTGCTTCGGCAACTACGGCGGCCAGACCATCCAGCAGGGCGAGTGGAAAGCTCTGCTCTCCTTCCTCAACGAATTGCACACCGACCACCTAGTGTTGGAACTAGCCCACCGCCCGCAGAGCGACCTGGATGCCCTGCAGGAGATCGATTCCCGCATCGGCATTGGCATCGGCGTGGTCGATATCAAGGTCAACCACATCGAAACGCCCGAGGAGATCGCCCGCAGCATTGAGGCCGCTGCCAAAGCCTGCGGCCCCGAGCGCATCAAGTACATCCACCCCGACTGCGGCTTCTGGATGCTCAAGCGCTCCATCGCCGACCGCAAGATCGCGGCGCTGGCTGCAGGGCGGGATCTGTACCTGGGCAGTTGAGCGCTGATGCACCGCGGCCTTTCGCTTGTGCGATACTTGCGCGAGGACGCGCGCCGCATGTCCACTCAATCCAGCAGCCCCGCCACCTCTTTGGCAAAATAGGTCAATATCATATCCGCCCCCGCCCGCTTGATCCCGGTCAGAACTTCCATGATCGCCTGCTCGCGATCGACCCATCCCCGCTCCGCCGCCGCTATCACCATCCCAAACTCCCCCGAGACATTGTAGGCCGCCACCGGCACGTCGCAGGCGGCCTTGACCGCCGCAATCACATCGAGATAGGCCAGCGCTGGCTTGACCATCACCACGTCGGCACCTTCTTCGATGTCCAGCAATATCTCCTTTACTGCCTCGCGCCCGTTGGCCGGATCCATTTGGTAGGTCTTCTTATCGCCCTTTTTCGGCGCCGATTCGAGCGCGCCGCGAAAAGGGCCGTAAAAACACGAAGCGTACTTCGCCGAATACGCCAAAATGCCCACATTGGCAAAACCCGCGCCGTCCAGCGCGCGGCGAATCCCGCCAACCCGGCCGTCCATCATATCCGAGGGCGCGACCCAATCGACACCGGCCTCGGCGTGCGACAGCGCCATCTTGCACAATACCTCCACCGACTCATCGTTGACGATCTCGCCATCGACTACCAGTCCGTCGTGACCGTGGTTGGTGTAGGGATCCAGCGCTACATCGGTCTGTAGGCAGAGTTGGGGCACCGCGGCCTTGATCGCGCGGATCGCGCGCTGGATCAGTCCGTCGGCATCGTAGGACTTGGTAGCCATATCGTCCTTTTCGACCGAGTAGCCGAAGAGGTTGACCGCTGGAATGCCCAGGTCGCAAATCTCTCTGCACTCGGCGACCAATGCATCGACCGAAAAGCGAAACTGCCCCGGCATCGAATCGATCGGCTCGCGGATTCTTTCGCCCTCGGTTACAAACATCGGATAGATCAAATCATCGACGCGCAAACTGGTCTCTCGCACCAGGCTGCGCACGGCTTGCGTGCGGCGCAGACGCCGCGGTCTCTTGGTCAAATCCATTGCGTTCTCCAGGTTTTTTCGTCTTTGCGGCAATGTAAAAACTTCATCGGGGCTCGGCAACGCCGTCGCCATGCTTGCGGCAAAGCCGACGCTGAGCAAAGTGCTTACCGGCGCTATGGGCGACTCACGGCTATCCGTTGATGCATCCAGAGCGCGCGATATGTGCGTCGCGCTACACGACAGACCCACCCAACGGAAAGTAGCGGCCAGAC
>PBOD01000236.1 GCA_002724215.1 Gemmatimonadota bacterium
AAAAACGGGCGGAATCATCCCATCGCGGTAGCCGATGGTCTGGGACAGGGTGGTATCGAACACGGTGATGCCGAGCCTGCCGCCAACCAATAGTCTACCTCGTTCGTCCTGCGTAAACGCGTTTGGCGCGTTGACATCCATTCTAATGACCGAAGGGTCCAGTTTTGCTTCAACCACAGTTTCCAAAAAATTTGCGCCGTCGAATGCATTGGGTTCTATAACGAACATCCCATCGTCGAAGCCGAACCACGTCCGCCCGTTCTGGTCCACGTGAATAATCGTGCAGTAGCCTATAGAAACGAGCCGCTGAAACTCCCCGAGAACATCCAACTTCCATTGGTGGATAGCGCCTCGTCTATAAAGGCATATTCCTCCCTTGGTAGAAATCCAGACCCAACCTCTCGGATCACTACCGATAGATCGAATAAAGTTTGAATTGAGCCCTTCGCTTACGGTGAATCGATCGAGATTCTCGCCACGCACGCGCCATAAAGCGCTTTCTGTTCCAATCCATAAGCTACCTTGTATATCTTCGTGCAAAGCTGTTACTCTGGACACGCTTTCTCCGAGCTGCAAAGAATCGAGTTGACCGCCACGGTAGGAAAACAAACGCTCGCCTCCCGTGTTTGCACTTACACCTATCCAAAGGGTCCCGTTACTATCTTCGAGGAGATTCGTGATAATCCGAGTGGTGTCTAGAGTGACCTCTTCGGTAAAACGCAGTTTACTATCTACGCTCGCCACTTTATTGTCCGCTGCGATCCACACCCCGTCATCGCTACGCGGGATCAGGATATCTGCCAGGGGCTCTAAATCTGAGACGGTTTCTCTCGAGCCGGCAGAATACCACGACTTAGAGCCACTCTTGGTCTTTAGCCAGCCCTGCCGGTATGGTGCGATCATTTCCGAATGCCAGCGCCACAATCCTTGCTCAGTTCCTGCCCAAAGGTACCCGTGCCTACCCTTCAATAGCACTCTGACGTAGCGGTTGGATCCACCCCGGACTACATCAAAATCTCCTGTACTGTTGCTCCGGTAGATCTCATCGGCACGGACAATCCATATGAGCCCTGCGTGATCAATCATGATGGGACCCGTAGCAGCGGTGGGAGTCATCCCTGCAAAATTTATTTTTTCGAAGCGTCCATTTTTTTCGGCAAAGAGCCCTTTTGAGGTGCTTGCTAGCACTTGACCATCTTCGGTCTCGACGAGACCAACAACAGTGGTTTGATTCAGACCGTCGCTCGCGGACTGGACATCTGAGCCATCGTAGTAGGCCAGTCCAAGGAATGAACCGATCCAGATCCGGTCTTGACTGTCTTCCATTAGCGTGAGAACCTCACCAGAAGTTAGCCCATTTCCGGATTTCAGGTCGATGAATCGCCGCCCGTCGTATAAGCTGACGCCCTGAGTCGTGCCGATCCAAATCGTGCTGTCGCGTGCGACCGCAAGAGCACTGATGTGGTCATCGACAAGACCGTCTCGTGTAGTGAAAGCCACAAAATCCGAGCCATCATAGTAAATGAGGCCCTTACGCGTGCCGATCCATACCCGGCCCGCGAAATCCGTGGCAAGAGAATAGACCTGATCGTTTGGTAGCCCGTGTGCAGTGGTGAATTGGACAAAATTCTGTCCATCGAAATAACAAAGTCCACCAACTCTGCTACCGAGCCAAAGACGACCATTATGATCCTCTGTCATCGCGTCCACCCGAGGAAAAGGTAGCCCGTCTTCGGGACTGAATGACACCCAATCCGGCGTCAAATCACCGCCCCCCGCTCGGATGACTTCGCCCGCTTTAATTCCGAGCGGCTGCCCAATAGCTTCTCTTAGGACGAAGAGATGTTTAGTGCCTGGTCCATCTACCACATCGATAGTGGTTTCGTTGGAATCGACAACGCTCGACTCGTCTGCATAATAGCGGCCTACGGGAAGTGGGAGCTGCCACTGCCCTGCCTCGTCGCTATGAACGTCGACCCAAAAAGAGGGCTTGCTGTGGGCGTGCAGGCGGATTCGGCGGCCCGCGGCGGGTTGACCATCGATGGACCACGTAAGACGGCCTCTGGCCAGGCCGATCGCGTGACTACGGCTGAGCAAAAGATCCCCTAGCCGGTCTGAACGCTGGAACTTGCGGATGCCCGGACCCCAAGACAACCAACTATACGAGCCATCTGCGTCGTAGTCGGAGACGCTTATATCGAATCCGAGCGTAACATTGGACTGAGTTTCAAATTCCGTGCCGAATACTTTAGACAAGTCGATGCGCCATTCGTAGCTTGTACCGCTATCGCTCAAGGAAACCGCGTACTCCACGTCTGTACCGCTACCGAGAGCCAGTTCGTCGCCGTAAATTGAGTACTGACGGACGACCCTTGCGGTAGTGTCGTGCAATGCAAGATACAACTCGCAACCATCCTGGTTATTCCACGTGGATTGTGCGGTAGTATCGATCCAGACGGATTGGTCTGAGGTTTGTATTGCGACATAAAGGGCATAACTCTCTGCATCATAAGCGGTTAACATCGTTGCCGAGAAGTCCGCGGCGTCAACCGGCGACTCACCGTATTCGATGTTTTCTACTCTTTGGGAAGTGTTAAAAATTGATCCATACCGGGTAGTGGAAAGACGTGAATTACCGGATCTCAATGCTTCGGCGGGTATAGGCGCGGTGTTTGGCGGCCAATCGCTGAGATCTCCATCGACGACGATACCACTGGCCGGTGCCGCTACGGCGACCGCTCCGTTATGAGCTTCAACCGAAGTGAGAGATCCAGCGACGATAGACATCGCAAGTAATGCACGTGATACGAACATTTGGGAGTGTGCTATTCTGCCAATCAATTTGGTAAATGTGACTTGCACGCGCCTTATTTTGGTAGGGCTTTGTATTCGATAAATCCAGAAATCACGCTGGCAAGGAGAAATTACGCTGGTGCGGATGCGTTATTAGCTCCGGCCGATGCCCGCGCTAACCATTTGCTCGCTTCCTTGGCATTAGGGGGAGTGTGACTCCTCTCCGTCTCGTGGTCTTCCCGGAAGGTTCATTGGCCCACGACGAAAGTGCTGTTGAGAATGTAAAGAGATCAATGACCAAATCAATGGGGGTCTTGGAATGATGAGCAGGCTAGACCGCCGATCCTGCGCACGTTTAAAAAATTCGCTCAATAGTTAAGAACCACGCGTGCTGGTGTTTTCGACACCGGCAGGTTACGCCTCGATTCGATTCCTGATGGGGACGTTAACCAAACCGTACATGAGCACTCCTGGGACCCAATCTGATTAGATCATCATTACTTTGGAGTTTGAAGTTGTATAGGGCTCGTCGAGGCAACAATAAACAGGGCGAGAAATCTCGTACCCGTCAAAGATAGAGATCTGGCGCCGGATTCCCAAACCGATGGATTCGGCATTGGCAGGGCTTGGCCGGGGCCAACCGGTAGCTTGGTAGCATCCGATGTTCGATACAACGGTCATCCCATTTCACAAATCGCCGATTTTAGCCGCTAGCGGCTGCACGCCAATCACTGTGAACGACATGTATCCCTAGGATGCTGGCTCTGGTCGCCCTGTATTTATTTGGTCCTGCGCCCATCCGGGCCGATGAATTGGGCCGCAAAGTCGGTCTGATACTGAAAATGGCTCTGGGCGCAATGCAAAGCGCCGCGGGTGCTGGTAAGCGGGCACCTATGGTAGGCGCTTGGCGGTGATCCTCAACGGCGATAGGGCCGCCCTGGCGCGAAAATCGTTGTGCTCGGCGGTTCTGTCGGCACTATAACGGGCGATATCCTCACCGCGCAGGTCCCGCCGCGCCAGGAAATTGACGCCGATCATATCCACCGCGACGCGGATGCGCTCGGAGCGGCCTATCGCGGGCGCGGTGTGGTCGTGGGCATCGTTGATAGCGGCATCGACATCTTCCCCCCCGATTTCCGCGATCCAGCCGATTCGACCAGTTCGCGGATTTTGGCGATATGTGACCAACTCGACGATAGTGGTCCCGCGCCGATTGGTATCCGTACGGCACGCTCTACACGCGGGAGAATATTGAGCGCGCGCTCCGCGGCGAAGCTGCATTCGCCGTTACCGACGAAATCGGCCATGGTACCCACGTCGCCGCCACGGCAGCGGGCAATAGCCCGGTCTACACGGGCATGGCACCTGAAGCCGAGTTAGTCTTCGTCAAGTTGCTGGAAGATCTCGACTTTGGATATCGGAGCCATCGTAGTGGGCGAGCCCGAGGTACGAGCCGATCCATACCCCGCCGCGGGATCCTCCAACAGGCTGTATATCTGGCCCACGTTTTTACCCCATATCCTTCGATTACCATATCTCTGATGGAGACATTCACCAGACCGTACATGACTTACTCCTCGGAGCAAATTCCATTAGACAATCATCACTTTGGAGTTGTAAGTTGCAGAGTGCACGTCGAGGCACCAATATATACCGCGAAATGTCTTGTACCCGCCAAAGATATAGAACCTGCGCCGGATTCCCAAACCGATGGATTTGCCATCGGTAGTGCTTGGTCGGGGCTAGGCAGTAGCATGGAGGCATGCGATGGTCGACACAGCGGTACATCATATTTGGCAAACCATCGATTCTGGCCGCTTGCGGCGGCACGCCAATCACTGCGAACGACATGTAGCGCGGAGCATGTTGGTTCTGGTCGCCCTGTATTTGTTGAGTTCTGTGCCCATCCGGGCGGATGAGCTGGGTCGCAAAGTCGGTCCGATGCTGAAAATGGCTCTCGGCGCAGAGCAAAGCGCCGCGGGCGCGGGTAAGAAGACCACCGACGGCAGGCGCCTGGCGGTGATCCTCAAGGGCGATACGGCCGCCCTGGCGCAAAAAGTCGACGCGCTCGGCGGCTCTGTCGGGACCATCGCAGGCGATATCCTCACCGCGCAGGTCCCCCGCCGCGCCCTGGGGGCACTCATGGCGGATCCGGCGCTCGAAAGAGCCGAGGCAGAACCCCGTTTGCGAGCGGTCAACGATGCGGCGCGACAGGAAATCAACGCCGATCACATCCACCGCGACGAGGCCTCGCTCGGAGCGGCCTATCGCGGGCGCGGTGTGGTGGTGGGCATCGTCGATAGCGGTATCGACATCTTCCATCCCGATTTCCGCGATCCGGCCGATTCGACCCGCTCGCGGATCCTGGCGCTATGGGACCAGTTCGACGATAGTGGCCCCCCGCCGCCCGGATATTCGTACGGCACGCTCTATACCCGGGAGGACATCGAGGCCGCGCTCCGCGGCGAAGCCGCCATCGCCGCTACCGACGAGCTCGGCCACGGCACCCACGTAGCCGCCACGGCAGCGGGCAATAGCCCGGTCTACACGGGCATGGCACCAGAAGCCGAGTTAGTCGTCGTCAAGTTGCTGGAAGATCTCGGCTATGGCGAAGAGGTACCCGCCGATGAAGACTTCAAATCGGTGGTCGATGAATTCCGTGGCTCGCTGATCGACGCAGCCGCTTATGTTTTCGACCAGGCGGCGCGACAGCGGCAACCGGCGGTGGTCAACCTGAGCCTGGGTACCTTTGCCGGCTCGCACGACGGTACTGGGCTGGTGGAACAGGGGCTGGATGCACTGCTGGAACCGCCCGGTCGGGCGATCTGTGCGGCCGTGGGCAACGACGGCGGGACCAAAACGCACTGGGGCGATTTCGAGCTCGAGCCCGATTCGCTGTGGACCTACTATTACGTCGATACCAATCTTCTCCTGCAGGAGTGGCTGACGGGTTTTGCTTTGTTCTTCGAGGGAGAGATCACCGAGGACGAACTGGAATCGAGGATGGGGGCTCTGGAGGCGGGTCCATCCGTCGATATTGCACTCTATGGCACGGTCGATGGACCTGGCAGCGAAGAAGCCGCCATCGCCATAGGCGCCACCGCGGCACGCGGATCCTTTTTTGCGCTCCAGGCGCGCGACAATCTCGACAATACCCCGTGGTACGAGCTGCCCGCTCTCGCAGAGCGGGCGATCTCCGTACGCGATACCCTGAGTTATTCCGACGGGCGCGAAGCGGGGATCGTCGAACTGGCTGCGCAGTACACCGCCGATGATCGGCTGGCGTTTTACGTATTGATCCGCGATACCGGGCAGCAAGTTGATATGGAAAATGCCCGCATCAGTGGCGGCGAACTCTTCCGCCTGATGGCGCGGGGCGGGGGCCGGATCCACGTCTGGACCGCTACCGGTGCCGGTATGAACGGCGCCAACCCACTATTGAATATGGAGAGTTCCGACCCTCGCTACCGCCCCGGCGACGATGCCTTTAGCACGTTTATTCCGGCGACAGCGAAGCGGGTGATCGCCGTGGGCTCACACGACAATAGAACCGCGGCTGAACTCGAGAGCCGACGGGGCGCGCTCTCCGCGTATTCCAGCCGGGGTCCTACAGTGGACGGTCGAGTCAAGCCGCAGCTCACGGCACCGGGAAATGCCGTACTCTCGGCCCTCTCACGCGATGCGCGTGAAATGAGAGCCCTGATGGCATTCACACAGTCCTTGATGGGCGCGGAACTCGATTTTCCGCTGCTCACTGCCGATGAACAGCACCTTCTCGCTCAGGGCACCAGCATGGCGACGCCGGTGGTAAGCGGTGGCGTTGCGCTGTACCTGCAACGCAATCCGCAGGCCTCCACCGACATTATACGCCATGCGCTGTTGACCCATGCGGTGCAAGACTCGGCCACTGCCAGCCACGGCGCCCTGCCCAACAATCACTGGGGGCACGGGAAGCTGGATATCCTCGCCGCGATGGGGGGCATTGTCACGCAGGTGGCCCTGCCCGATGCCGCTGCGATCACCCACTTGCAGCTCTTTCCCGCCTATCCGAATCCATTCAATCACAATGTCCTGATACCCTTCCAACTGGCCGCTCCCGAATGGGCGCGGATAAGCATCTACAATCTGGCGGGCCAGCGGGTGCGCCAACTTCTCGATGATCGCCTCGACACCGGGAAATACACCGTATCTTGGAACGGATTGGACGATATGGGCCGCCCTCTGGCCAGTGGCGTATACCTGTATCGACTGCAGGTCGGACAGCAGGAGCGCACCAACAAGATGCTGATGTTGCGCTGATAGATGCTCGGGGTTTTCTCTCCAGCGGATAGATGGCCCGCGCAAGAACAGCAGGAGCAGCCCCGCGTGCGGAGGCGGCGCCCCTACCTTTGGGCGGGCAGTGCAGCATGCGGCGCTACATGCCGCGGAGCGTCTCGCCGGGGATGTTGCCGAACGAGCGGCAAATGCCGTAGGCGCTCAGCCGTTCTCGTGCGCCAATGCGCAACTGGCGGGGGTGCCGTCGGCTTCGGCGAAGACCCGCCCGAACTCTTCCCTGGACACGGCCTCGGTGCTGACGCCGCGATATTGGAACTGTAGCGCCCGGCGGCGCTCGGCCGTGCTGTTGGGCGGGGTCTGGTGCGGCAGCATGGCCGAGAAGAACATCGCGCCCCCGGCTTTTAGCGGTACGGGGAGGGCCTGGCTCCGGTCGATGCGATCGGGAAAGATTTCACAATCGATCGTGTGGTGGTGCCGCAAGGCGCCGAGCTTGTGGCCGCCGGGCAGGACGTGCATGCAGCCGTTTTCTACGGTGGCGTCGTCGAGGGCCAGCCAGGAGGTGGCGACCTTTTCCAGCGGCAGCCAGTTGAAGTAGGCGTTGTCTTGGTGCCAGGGCTTTTCCGAGCCGATAAAGGGGGGCTTCGACAGCGCCATCTCGGCTTTGAGGATGGCTTCTTCGCCAATGAGTTGGGAGATAAAGCCGGCGACGCGGGGGTGACGGGTCAGGTCGACGAAGGTTTGGTGCTCCCGGTGATAGCCGTGCAGCTTGCGGAATTTCAGCTCGGCTTCTTCGACCGGCAGGGCCAGCGGGTCGATACCCGCCTCGAAGTGGATGCCGAAGCCGGTGTCCGGATCGACGACCTGTCGACCGGCATAGTTGCGGGTGGCGTTGGGGTTTTCTTTGATATCGGCCGCGCCTTCCCGGGCGCGCTCGAGCAGCCCGATGGTGATTTCGCTGAGGGCGGCGCACGCGGCAGCGACTTCGTCGGGGGCGAGGACCTCTTCGAAGGCGAGATAGCCGAATTCATGGAATTGGGCGATGTGGTCGTCGCTGAGGGCATCCGGGCAAATCGGGCTTGTCGTTTGTATCTGGCTCATCGTTTCGTCGCTGTGGGTTTCAATACGTTGGCGCTTTGAAGGCGTCCTGTACCTGGCCGCGCTCGCGGCGGCGAATGTACTCCCATTCGTAGGGCGACTCGGCCAGGCGCGTCGGGCCGTTGCGGACGTCGATACCCATGTCTGCGCTGCGGGGGTAGTGGCTGTAGATCATCAGGCGTCGCGGTTTGCCCGAGCGATTGGGGCGCGAGTTGTGGATCAGCATTGAGGAAAAGAGCATTACCGTGCCTGCCGGCACCAGCAGATCGACGCCGCCGTCGGGGTCGATCAGGCCGGGTTCGACCGACAGCCCGCCGCCTGGCTTCTGCCGGTGCGGAAGATGTTCCTGGTGCGAGCCCGGCCACACGCGCAGGGGGCCGGATTCTTCCGTGCAGTCGTCGAGGCTGATCGCCGACGAGATGATCGATGGGGGATAGTCCTGCGCCTTGTAATAGGCCCAGTCGCTGTGCATGCCCCAGCCGTCGGATAGCCGGCCGCTCATTTTGAAGCCCTCGATGCGATCGGGCAGCGGCTGCTTGTAGTTGAGCTTTTCCTCCATCAGCACGGGCTCGTCGCCCATCGCCGCCCGCATCGGAGCGAGCAGCCTCTCGTCGGCCGACACCTCGGACAGATACAGCGACAGGTCGTTGATTGGCTGGATCTTGACCACCATCTGCTGGCCCGGCGCGTATTCGAGGATGTCGAGGCGGCGGCTGCGGCGGCGGTGCGCGGCCGAGGAGTTGATGATCAGTTCGAGCACGGCGTCGGCTTCGCGGCGCATGCGGTCGACCTCGTCGGCGTTGAAGGCGCTTTCGATGGCGAGGTAGCCGTCGCGCTTAAATTGCTCGATGGGGGTGGTGTCGGTCATGGATTGCTCCAGCGGTTGGCTGCAAATATAAAGACTATTCTGCCAGGATGTACAGCCGCAGATTGCTCGGCGGCGGGATCTGGTCGCGCGGCTGGTCGCGATTGCGCGGCAGCGTCTCCCAGACCAGTACGCAGCGCTCGGCGCCTGCGTCGCCGCGCGCGCTCCGTGCGTGCACTTCCATATCGGGGTAGTCTAGCTGAGGCTGCAGCAATTCATCCGGCAGATCGGGCGCCGGCTCGGGATAGGATCCCACGATCCGGAGCGTCTTCTCGTCTAGCCGCCAGATGCCTGAACCCTGTTTGAGGTGCCACCAGCTCATGGCCAGATGGCCGTCGTCGCGCGCTGCGGCCCCACCGACCTGAATCTCGGCGGCGACCGAGCCATTGCCGTGGAAGCCCCAGTGGTACTTCCAGTCGCTGAGCTGGCGGATCTGCCATATCCCGTCCTCCACGCGCGCGGCATAGGCCTGGGTGTGGCCGTTTTCGTCGTGCTTGTGGTAGCTGACGATCGGTCGTTGCTGCGAATCAAAGCCCAGCGACTGGCACATATTGATCAGCCCGCCGCCCGGGGGCGAGGGGTCGACGATGGTGGCGCGGTCTTCGATGGTGATGGGCAATGCCAACGCAGTGCCGTTGCCGGCCTCCCACTGCACCAGATCGCGGCTGCGCGCATAGGAGATATCGTGATTAGTGGCGCAGTCGGGTGTGTCGCGCCACATCCAGACCATGTGGTAGTATCCATCGGGCCCCGGCTCTGGTTTGCGGGCGTAGGCGTTCATCGCGTCCATGCCGTCGAGAATCGGCGTGTCGACGAGTCGCGACCACGAGCGCGTGCTTTCGTCGTAGCGATTGTAGTAGTCGACGCCATTGCCGCTCTGGCCGTCGCGGAAATAGAACACCAGCGGCGCGGCATCGCCCGGCGACGCGCCCGTCTCCAACGCGTCCTGTGGTCCCTGTATGAACACCGGATAGGTGCAGCGCTCTTCGTTTCGGCCGACCATGTGGTCGATGCGCTCGAAGGTGGTGATGTCGAGCGGCTGTGCGGTGCGAAAGTAGATCAGCGGATCGACGTGCATATTGCCGCAGAGGTGGATGTGGCCCGTGCGGTCGATGGCCATGGTGAGGCTGTTGTGGCTGTCCCAGGCGATCTCGGTTGACAGCCGCCCGCGCGCCTCCAGCCAGACGCCCTCCAGCCGGACGAATTCAAATGCGTCTTGTTCCAGCCGACGCTGTCCGACGGTCATTTTGCGCTCGGCGTCGTAGAAGGCGATAAACTGCCGGTCCCGGTGCGTCAGCAGGTCGAAGCCGACCGGGTGGCCGGACCACACGGGCGAGACGGCGATCGTTTTGCGTACGGTCATAGCGCCCTACCAGTTGGTATAGGAGCCGTCGCGCCGGTGCAGGTGCGGCGCTTCCCAGAAGCGGAACGGCTCGTTCAGTTGATCTTCATTGACATCGATGCCCAGTCCCGGCGCGTCCGGTACGGTGAAGCGGCCTTCCGAAAATTTGAGCTCTGTGCGAAAGACCTTGTCGTCTGAGTGGCGGTCGACGCGGTCGGGGCCGTACCAGGTCTCGAGCCAGGCGAAGTTGGGCGTGGCCGCTGCCATGTGCACTGTGGCAATGGTGCAGATCGGCCCGAGCGGGTTGTGCGGCATCATGTCGATATAGTGCGCCTCGGCCCAGCCGATGACCTTCATCGCCTCGGTGAAGCCGCCGACATTGCACAGATCCAGGCGGGCGTAATTGGTGATGCCGCGCTCGATATAGGGCAGAAACTGCCACTTGCTGGCGAATTCCTCGCCGATGGCGAAGGGCATCGGGGTCATGCCGCGCAGGCTCTCGTAGGCCTCGGGGGTTTCGTCGCGGATCGGTTCCTCGAGAAAATCCAGGGTGTGCGCCGGCATCATCTGGCAAAACGACGCGGTCTCGGCCACCGACAGCCGGTGGTGGTAGTCGACGCCGAGCACCGGCTCGTTGCCGAGTGCTTCGCGCGCCTGGACCAGCCAGTCGGCGGTGCGGGCGATCGAGACGCGCGGTTCGAAGGTATTGTCGTCGCCGATGCCCATCGAGTCGGTGGTCAGACGCATGCAGTCCCAGCCAGCGTCGAGGATGCGTTTGGCCTCGTCGATCATGGCCTCGGGCCCGCGGGTGCCGGTGGTGGCGAAGGTCGGGACGAAGTCGCGCTGCCGGCCGCCCAACAAATCGTAGACCGGTACGTCGAGCGCCTTGCCAACGATATCGTGGAGCGCGATGTCGATGGCGGATATGGCGGCGGTGATGGTGCGGCCGCCCTCGAAATAGTCGCCGCGATACATTTCCTGCCACAGCGCGCCGCGCTGCATGGGGTCGCGGCCGACGAGCCACTCGCGGAAGTGGGCGACCATGCCGGCGACGGCCTGCTCGCGGCCCGAAAAGCCAGACTCGCCCCAGCCGTGGATGCCGGCGTCGGTTTCGATTTTGACCAGCAATTGATTGCGCATGCCGATCCACACTGGAAAGGCTTTGACTTCGGTAATTTTCATAGTTTTCTCTTTTTGTTGTCGGGCCGGTAGCTGCGTACGAACATTGCTAAAGCCGTAGAGCCGCCGCTAGACCGTAGAGCGTGAACAGGGCCAGCAGGTCGGTGGCGTTGAGCGGTGCGACCGACGAATCTCGGCGCCTATCGTCGTTCCATGGCCCTCCTGCTGCGATGTGGTGCCGGAAATAAATAACACATCGCCCGCGCTCTGTCTATCCGCGCGGTATCCCGGCCGTCGATCGTTCGAAAAAAAGAGCGTGCGCCGTGTGCTGGCGACCGCGGGGAGCCGTGCTTTAATTATTTTAAAAACCACTGGTGCTAGAGATCGTGCGCCGGGTATACTGAGAGGCGAAAAGATGGATGCAAAAATGCTGATCGGTGGGATCTGCCTGCTGCTGGCCGCGTTGGGTTGCAGCCAGAACTTCAGCGAGAAACCGCCGGCTGAGGCCATAAAGGCCCGGGGTATGCAACGCGCCACACAGAGCGTGCCGACCACAAAACCGCCGCCTGCGGTGGCAGGAGATCGCGAAAGTCTGGATGGTGTCAATGTGGTGGTGCCTGAGGGCTGGCGCAAAGTCGCGCCGTCGAGCAGCATGCGCATCGCCGAATACCACATGTCGGGCGAGGGTGGAGACGCGATTCTGGCGATCTTCGCCGGCAAGATGGGCACGGTAGAGGCCAATATCAGCCGCTGGATCGGCCAGTTCGAGCCGACCGACGGCGAGCCGCGGCGCTGGACCCGCCAGATTGATGGCATGGCGGCGACATTGATCGATGTCAGTGGCACCTTCGCACCCGGGGCGATGGGCCAGCCGCAGGCCGCCGCGCCGCAATCCGGCTATCGGATGCTGGGCGCGATCGTCGATTACGGGCCCAAATTCTACTATTTCAAGCTGACGGGACCGAGCGACACGCTGGACCTGTGGGCGCCGACTTTCGAAGCGTTTATCGGGAGCATTAAAAAGGATTAACACGCCCTTTGTACCGGCTATTCCACTACGCCCGCAAAAATCCGCGGCCGTGGGCTACCTAGTCGTTTGACTTTTCGGCGCCGGGCACGTCGCGATCGGGGAGGGTGTAGCTCATCCAGCGGGTGAGTTCGCGCTGGGAGAGGCCGAAGCGGGCGCGGATCGACGGGGGCATCCAGTAGTGGCGGGCGTTGTGGTGGTCCCACATTGGGCTGCAGCGGTGCTGGTGGACGTGGTTGTACTGCAGCGTCGTGCGGCGGCGGCTGGTTGTTTTTTTGGCTCCGGCGTGGGTGAGGGCTTCGGTGAAGAGGAAGACATCGCCGGGCTCGCCGGTGATTTCGATGGCGCCGGGGGTGTCGAGGCCGGCACTGCCCCAGCGCTCGTGGTGCAGGGTAAAGTTTTTCTTGTGCGATCCCGGGATGACGGTGAAGCAGCCGTCGCCGGGGTGGTTGGGCGTCAGCATGGTGATGACGTTGAGAATCGGCGAGAAGATTTCGCCGTTGCGCACGGTGTAGTCCTCGATCGGCAGCCCGTGGTGCCAGCCGGTTGCCTCGCGCCCTGCGTACTTAGAGATAGACCAGGTGTTGACCAGTTGTGGCTCGCCCATAAAGGCCTTGAGGTAGGGCAGGTACGACGGGTGGGCGATCAACTGGTCGAAGACGGGATCCAGGCGTGGCAAGCCATTGAGGCGGATCTGGTTTTCGACATTGGTGTCTTTGGTGAAGTGCTGGCCGTGGACTACGGGCAGACCCTCGGCCCAGCGCTCGTCGTGGTCCTTGGCTTCGTTGGCGACCACGGCCGCGTCGAGGGCGGCTACCAACTCGGGCTCGATGGCGCCGCGCAGGACCAAAAAGCCCTGGATGTCGAAGAGGAAGCGCTCTTCGTCGGTTACTGATGCTATGGACTCGCGCGGACAACTCATGTCTGACCTCCAGCAACTCGCGACCTGGTAGACCCGGCAGCTGGGCCGCATAAATCCCGCAGGCTGCGGCTCTGCACCACCTCGTGGTCATCAATTCCGCCAATGGCGCACAGATCGTCAAGTCCCCGACAGCGCTCTCACGCTGATGTGTGGCCGCTTGGTCGCCGCTAGCCCACGCTATATCTGGGGGATTCTCGGCCGAATTTACGCTATTGTACGACCGGTAGTTCGATGCGCGAGGGCGTTTGCGCGCCGATGTGGACCGCATTGGTGGCGACGATGGTCGCGGTGTGGCGACCAACGGGCTCACCGGTGTTGGGATTGATCTCGAGGCGCGGAAAATTGCTGCTGGCGATGTCGATGCGCAGGCGGTGGCCGGCGCGGAACCAATTGGCCGTCGTCGGCAAAGTGATGGTTATGGCGTAGACGCGCCCGGGTTCCAGCAGCTCGGGATCGGTCCACGAGTCGCGATAGCGCATGCGCAGCACGGTGTCGGTGAGGTTGAGCGCGAAGCCCTCGGGATAGTCTGCGCTGGGCGGGTAGACGTCGATCAATTTGGCGGTGAAGTCCGTGTCGAGTGCCGACGACGAGACCCACAGTTTCACCGCGACCTGGCCGGTGACTTCGAGATCCTCGGCCAGCGGCTCGGTTTGGAATACCAGCACGTCCGCGCGCTCCGACAACTTGCGCCCGGCGGCGCAATCATCGCCAAACCAGTCGCGCTGGCGCTGGTCGATGGGCCCCCACGGCACGATCTGGCTGCCCTGGCCGCCGTAGTAGGCGGCGCGATCGCCGAAGGGCGGGACGTCGTCCCAGCCGCTGTCGGGCTCGGCGATTTCGGCCAGGTGCGCCATGCTGCCGCCGGCGGTGGGCACGGGGTCGTCGGGGTCGTGCTGGTAGGCGAGTATTGCGCCGGCGGTTGGCGCCCGGTCGGCGAGAGCGCCGGCAGCGGTCAGATAGAGCGCGCGGTGCTCGGTGCGGGCGATGGGCCATTCGCTTTCATCGCGCCAGCGGCCGCCGTGGTCCAGCAAGCCGGCGGCGGTCTTGCGGCCACTGCCACCGCCCATGACGAAAATCTCGACCGGCGCGTCGCCTTCGACCCCATTGTCTGCGCCCTTGAGCCAGCGGTCGAACCAGCGCTCGCGCAACTGATGGTGCGCCGGATAGCCGAGCATGGCCTCCGGCCCGAAGTCGACCTCGCCCAGCGATGTGGTGCGCAGGCGCATGGTGCCGTGGCTCCACGGGCCGATGAGCAGCCGCACGGTGGCGCCGATGCGCTCTTTCATTGCCTGGAAGTAGCCGGTGCAGGCATCGACGAAGGGATCGTACCAGCCGCCGGTGATCAGGCAGGGGATATCGGCGTGGCGATCCCAGTAGGGCGTTTGGTCGTTGCATTCGAGTGCCCACCACTCGTCGTACTCGCCGCGGTAGTAGTAGTTGAAGAGCGTCTCTTCGAGATGCGGGGCAACCGACAGCGGCACCTGGCCGGGTTTGAAGGGCATGCGCTGCAGCCATTGCCGTGCCTGATGCAGGCCGCCGTGGGCGATCTGTTTGACCGCTTCGGGGTCGTCGCGGAGCTCGTGGGCGTCGAGGGCGTGGTTGTAGATGGCGGTGTACATGTGCAGCGCCATGGCGCCACCCTCGCGCGCCTCGTGCAGGTAGATATTGGTCGGGCCCTGCTCGGGGCAGATCGCGGCCAGGTGCGGCGGGCGGTGCAGCGCGGCCTGGGTCTGGACGATGGCGCGGTGCGAGCTGCCCATCATCCCGACCTTGCCATTGCACCAGGGCTGCGCGGCGATCCACTCGACGGTGTCGTAGCCGTCTTCGCCCTCCCAATTGTTGCAGGTGTGATAGTAGCGGCCGTCGCCCTCGGATTTGTAGCGCGAGCGGATGTCCTGGATGATGAAGACATAGCCGCGCTGCACATACCAGTCCGGTACGCCGTCCCACTCGGAGAAGGTCTTGTTGTAGGAGTTGCGGACCAGAATAGCCGGCCAGGGGCCGGCGCTGGTGGCGGGCGAGTAGATGTCGGTGGCCAGGCGCACGCCATCGCGCATGGGGACCATCACGTCGGATGCTAAGCGCAGCGATTGGGTCATGGCAATTTCCTCGACTGGTTGTTGGCGATGTGCATCGCCAGGCCTTCCTCCGAAATGATCCTAACCCAATTCGACCCTTACTTTACCGGCGATATCTTTGCGGTGGGTGTAGTGTGCCGATTCGACCAGTTCCCGGGTCTCTGGTGCCAGCCGCTGTATGACCGCGTCGGGGATGGGGCCGGCCTGGCGGTGGTGCGGCCGGTAGCGCAGCACCAGCATGCGGCGGCGGCGGTCGGTGGGTTTCCAGGGCAAGATCCCGTGGGTCATGCACTCGGGCATGACGATCGCATCCCCGGCTGCCGGGGTGATATTGAGAATGCCCTGCGGCACCTCGTCTTCGATGAGCCCGTTGGAGAATAGATGCCGCGGCCGGTCGAACTCGCTTTTGTGCGAGCCTGGCAAGACCAGCAGCCCGCCGTCGCCGGGATGCACGTCGTCGAGATAGGGGAAGACCACGAAGTCGTCGCAGTAGATGCGGTCGTGGCGCACCTCGTAGCGGGCGCTTTCGAAACCGTAGTCGTCGCGGGCGCAGTGCAGCGGCCCGGCCTCGGAAGGGATCGCGGGATCATCGACCATTAGCGTGCCGCTGGCGAGCATGGGCTTGCCGTTGGTCAACTCCAGAACAATCGGCCAGACCGCGGGCAGGAAGACCAGCTGCTCGAGCGCCCGGTCGAAGGCGAAGCCGTGCGCGTGGCCCTTGCCGTTGGCCTTGAACTCGGGCGGGCGGTCTTCGGCCGCGCCATCGATATAACGGTCGGCCGCTGCGGCCGCTGCGGACAACTGCTCCGGGGTCAACACGGCTTTCAGGTGCAAGAAGCCGAATAGGTCGAAGAGATAGCGTTGTTCTTCGTTCATGGGTTTTGATTTCTCCTGCGAGTTGATCGCGTTCAGATCTCCACATCGACGCTCTTGCCCGTTGCACCGGACTGCCGTGCCGCTTCCAGTACCTGCATGACGCGCAGCGCGTGGGAGGCCGGGATGATCAGCGCTGCGCCCTCCCGCAAATGCTCGGCGAGGTTTTGGTGCAGGCTGAGCTGCTCGACGGCGCGGCGGCGCTTCATCTCGAAATCCTCGCCGTAGATCGTGCAGAACTCGCCGCCCGAGCAGGTCAGCGAGGCCTCGCTGCCGAGGGCGACCCATTTATAGGGCAGGCTGCAGTAGGAGATATCGGCTTTCGCCGCGCGGGCACGGGTGCCGTTGTCGAAGACCATGGTGATATCGAAGAGATCCTCGGCATCGCCCCATTTGATGTTGCGGACATCGGCGAAGACCGAGACCACCTTGCGGCCCTCGAGCAGATCGAGCAATTGCTCGACCCAGTGCGGCCCGAAGTCGAGCAAGGTGCCGCCCCCGGCCTGCGCGCTGACGCGCCACTGTTGATTGTAGTCGGGTACGCCAAAGCCGACGGCGGGCCGCGCGCCCATGGTGCGGTTTTCGACGCTGATGATATCGCCGATGAGTCCGTCGCGGACCGCCGATTTGACCAGCCGGTAGTCGCCGTCGTAGTGGCGGTTGTGATAGACGGTGAGCGCAACGCCGTTATCCGCGGCGGCCTCGACCATCTCCTCGGCCTCGGGGCCGCGCACGGCGAGCGGCTTTTCGATGAGCATGTGCTTTTTGGCCGCCGCGACCTTGAGCGCCGATTCGTAGTGCAGCGACGAATGGGTGGTGATGAGCACCAGCTCGAGGTCGGAGTCGAGAAAGGCGTCGAGGTCGTCGGTGGCGGTCAGCCCCTCCTCGACGGCGGCCTGGCGGCGGCTTTCAGTGATGTCGCAGACGGCGGTGACTTCGTAGAGCCCGGATTCGCGCATGGCAGTGAGGTGGTGGTTGGAGGCCATGCGGCCGAAGCCGATAATGCCGGTTTTGATGGGGGTCACGCGGTGCTCCTTCACTATTTGAAAATGGGGCAGCTGTGGTTTGTTTCAGGTGTTGCTCAGCACTGCGGTCAACCGCTGTGCGACCTGTTCGGCGTCGCCTTCTTCCATCATATAGGGATTGATCGAAATGCCGTTTTCGCCGCCACCCAGCTCGATGCGGGGCTCGCCGCTGGAAAGCCGCACGGCGACCTCGCTGCCGGAAAGCCCGAGCTGGCCCGCGTCCCAGCTGATCGACAGGTGGGGCGCAACATTGGAGCGGCCCGGCTGGCTGATCGAGGTCTCGACCGTGGTGAAGGCGGTGGCGGCCTCGGAAATAACGGCCAAGCGCCGTTCCCATTCCTGCCACTCGGCCTGGTGGTCGCGCACCACCCACTGCTCGACGGCGGCCAGCAGGCCCATGATCTCCTCCTTGCCGACCTTCATCGGCCGCCCGATCGAGCCGTGCGGGCAGCCGTTGAGAAAGGCGGCCTGCAGTAGCGCCTTGCGCCCCAGGACCAATCCCGAGGCCTGCGGCCCGCGCAGGCATTTACCGCCCGAATAGGCCACTGCATCGACGCCCTGCTCCAGATACCAGTTGGGTGCGTCGGGGCGCTCGGCCGCCGCGTCGACAAAGCTGGGCACACCGCGCGCATGCCCGCTGGCGGCCATCTCTGCGACCGAAATCTGTCCGCGCTCGGCGGCGTCGCCGAAGATGAAGATCATCGCGGTGCGGTCGCTGTAGGCCGCCTCGAGCTCTTCGCGCGTTTCGACCTCTATAAAGCGGGTGCCGACCGCAGTGACCGCGCGGTCGTAGCCGACGCGGTGCGACTTCTGCACGATGATTTCGTCCTTCAGGCCTTCGGTATCGGGCAGGCGGGCGATTTTTTCGGGATCGTCGCCGGCGACGCAGGCAGCGGTGACCTGGGTCAGGGCAGCGGCACAGCCGGCGGTGACCAGGCCGTATTCGCACTGCATCAGCTCGGCGATGCGGCGCCCGACGGCGTCCATCAGCTCGGCGATTTTGACATATCCGGTTGCGGCCTCGTTCATCGCCTGGCGTACCTCGGGCAGGGCCAGCGAGCCGCTGAGGGTGGTAATGGTGCCGATGCAGTTGATAAAGGGGCGGATGCCGAGGTCGGCGTAGGTAGGAAATGTCGAGTCGGCGCTCATGGTCGGCTTTCTGTGGATAAGGGGCGCTCAGGCCCCGGGCTGCGTGGTCGGTGCATAGACGATTCTGGTGTCGCTGGCTTTGATCGAGCAGCAGGCGAAGCGGCGATGGCGCATGTACTTATTTCCTCGCCGCCTGCTGGTCGGCGATAAAGGTAGCCACCTCGGTGACCGGTGCGATCCAGACGCGATTGTCGGGATTTTGGGCGTAGGCCAGAAGGTCTTTCAGCATATCGAGTTGCGTTCCCCAGCGCGGATTGTCGCCGACGCCGTGTCCGGCCAGGACCAGCCAGTTACCGCTGTGCCTGGCGCGTTCGACCATGCGCTGTACAGCGGCGAAGTCCTCGCCGTCCATCCGCATCGCCATGACCTGGGCGGTGTCGAAGTGGTCGGGCGCGTTCGAGGTCTCGTCCAGCCAGCGGCGCCCGGTCTGGAAGAGCTCGGCGACCAGGGGCACATAGCTCCGGGTGTCGCGCCCGCGGCCGACATAGGTCTGGCCGCAAGGATAGGCGAAGCTGACGGGGCGCACGCCGAGCATTTCTTCGATCTCGTCGTTGGCCTGCACTATCTCAGCGCGCATCCGCTCCAGGTCGTAGGATTCGAGCACGACGCCGTCGTAGCGGACCCAGGCGAAATTTCCCGTGCACGGATGGCCGACCGTATGGTTGCCGATCTCGTGGCCGACAGCCACAGCCCGGCGCCAACCCGCCAGCTCATTGCGCAGGTTTTCCGGCTGCGAATAGAAGGTTGCCTTGACGTCGAAGGCGTCCAGCAGCGGGATCGCATGGGTGACCTGGGTCGGCCGGCCGTCGTCGAAGGTCAGGCTGAGGGCCATCTCGGCGCCGTTGGGCCAGGGAAAGCCCGACGGGTCGAGATGCCGTTGCGCCGGCCGGCTCTGGCGGTTCTCTATGGCATCGCTCTCGGAAACCGTGCTCCATACGAGCAGCGCCAGGAGCGATCCGAGTTTGATTCCACTCCGATAAGTGCGCATGGGCATTCTATCCTTGTGATGGTTATACTTTCGGCAGCGGGCGAGCGCCGGCTCAAAATAGGGGCACCGGCAGCCGCGGGCAAGGCCTGGAGCACTGCCGTATATTGCGCCTGTTGCTGCTTATCACCTGACAAAGGACCACGTCCATGCAAAGCATTGCCATCGATGATCAGCCCCAGTTTTTCGTCGACGACTATCTCGTCGATAATCGCTGGGGCGTGGAGTATTTGACCGAGGCGGTTATCCGCGTCTTTCACGCGCCGGTAAAGGAGCCGGCCAATCCCGTAATAGCCGGTTGCGGTGGCTATGTCAATGTAGTGTGCGAGGGCGGGCGTTTCCGCATGTGGTATCAGGAGTACTGGGACCAGAGCATGGAGCCACGCAAATACACCTACGGGGTGGCCTATGCGGAGTCGGACGACGGCATCGACTGGCACTTGCCGACGATCGGCCGACATGAATTCAAGGGGACCACCGACAACAATATCGTGCTGCTGGGGCCGCAGGGAGGCCGGGCGGAAGTGCCGTATGTACTCGACGTGCCCGATGAGTACAAGCGGGGCTACAAATACCTGCTGCTGTATCTGACCGACGAGCCCGAGAGCGCACGGCTGATCGGCTCGCACGATGGCATCGAATGGGATCGGGACAGCGACACCTGTATCGCCGCAGGCTTTAGCCCCGACACCCACGGCAGCATCGTGTGGGACCCGCGGCGAGAATGCTTTGCGTGGTTTACGCGGGCGACCAATCTCTACCAGGTGCGCGGTGCCCGGCGCAAGGTGGCCCGCCTCGAGCACGGGGAGTTGTGGGACGAGTGGCCGATTCTGAGCGAGAACATTCTGTTGCCCGATGCGCTCGACGGCGCCGATCTGCACCACTACTTCTACGGCATGCCGACGCGCTACTACGCCGGCGTCTATTGGGGCTTTTTGTGGCCCTATCAGCACCAGGAGGACATATATACCGCCCTGGCCTGGAGCCGTGACGGGATCAATTTTCAACGACCCGTAGACCGGCCGCGCTTGATCGATGTGGGCGCGCCGGGCGCATGGGATGGGGGGATGGCCATGGCCTCAAACTGGCTGGAGGTGGGCGACGAGTGGTGGATGTACTATGCTGCCACCAGCGGTCGTCACAAGGAGCTCGACCCGGGGCCGGGCATCGGGCTGGCGCGGTTGCGCAAGGAGGGCTTTGCCTCGCTGCGCAGCCCGGCGGGCGGGGGCTTCGTGGTGACCAAGACGCTGCTGAGCCCCGGCGGAAGACTCTGGGTCAACGCCGATGCGGCTGAGGGCGAGCTACAGGTGCGGTTGACCGACTACGCACGGACGCCGCTGGCGGGTTTTGCCAGCCGACCGATTACCGGCGACGGGGTGCGGCAGGAGGTGTGCTGGGAAGGTGGTGATACGCCGGTGCCGGCGGGCCGACCGCTGCGGTTGGAGTTCGAAATGAAGGGCGTTGTCGATCTCTACAGCTTTGGTTTTGCGTAGCGGGAGCCGGCAACTTATGTGGCCATACCCAGGCACGCGGCAGCCGCATGGTGGCGCGCCAAAAAGGTGGCATCATCGCCCTCTGCGCGAGAGGGTGTAGATACCGTATCCGGCTACCAGCATCAACAGATAGAATTCGCCGCCGAAGGGCACCGTAAAGGGCTCGCGGTCATCGGCGGGATCGCCGCCGCCGCCGTCGCCGTCGCCGCTGCTGCCACACGCTCCTCCGCAACCGGTCACTTCCACGGTGACATCTGGATTGTACGATATCGTCAAGGTGGCATCGACCGTTCCCGACTGGTTGGGGAGAAACTGAATGCTGAGCTGATTGTTGGTACCGTTGGTTATAACCAGGGGCAGGGTGGTCTGGTTGGTGTATTGCGAATGGTTCGAACTGACGGAATAATAGGTGACATCCGCTCCTTAATTCATATGCGAGTTTCTGCTCGCCGGCGCCTTGCTGCTCGTAGGTTGGACCTACGCGTCGGACATGTATCTGGATTTACTGTTCAGCGGGGTCAATCTGGGGCTACAGTTTACCGAAGCCTCTATTTTTCTGCGGACCGGCGAGCCGATTGCACGGGGTGTGGTGTGCCCGGATGTCGTTGCGGCGGCAGCCCTCTTCGCTGCGAGCTCGGGCCGCTCTCTGCGCTGGCGGCTGGGCGGAACCATTCTCGCCGCTACCGCGATCTGGCTGCTGCAATCTGCTCTTATTGTCCTGCAACTCCAGCTGGCAATACATCACTACGCCGGTGGAGAGGTCGTCGCGCTGATCCGCGAATGGTCCGGGGCGGCGCTGGTCCTGCCGTTGTGGTTTAGTGCTTACGGGTCATTGTTGCGGGGCTGTGCACACCCGCAAGACACTGCCGCGATCGCTCAAGAGAGCGTTCCTGTTACACGATCGGGGCGCGGCTCCTACAGGAAGATGAGCAAGGGACAGAAGAAGCACCAGCGCCGCATCCGACAGCAATATGCCGGCAGGGCGTTACTGCGGATGGCGCTAGCGGGAAGGCGGCAGGAACGCGCGGGCCTGAGGTTGGCGATCGCCACCGACCCGATGCGCAACGCGCCCTGTCAATATTCCACCATGTTATCGCAGGTCAGGTGGTCGCCCGGGCTTATCCCCAGCATGTCGGTGTAGCGCAGGTAGAAGCCGATGCGGTCCTCGACCCGAGTGTCACCCGCATGCGCGGCACCGCATTCGAGCCGGCCGTTGATAATGTTGACGGTCAGCCCAAAGCCCGGGTAGCGGCCGGCGCTGGCGTCCTCGGTGGAGGGCTCCCACATCCCGGTCATCACCTCGTGACAGGATGGCTTCGGCAACTGCGTTGTCATCCAGAACCACAGTGCCGCCTGCCACCCGACGACCCCGTTCTCCGCTACCCGGAAGGGCTCTTGCAGTAGAGGTTGCCCGATGGCGGTGCCTGCTGGTCCGTAGTTGTAGTTCCAGCTCAGCTGCAGGGGACCGCGGCCGTGGTAGCTCTGCCCGTCAGCACAGGGGTAATCGGTCGACCAGGATTGACAGTAGTTCTCCACGCAAGGGCTCGGCGTACCATCACATGCCAGTTCCTCCCTGAAGCACAATCCCCAAGCGAATTGGCCGTCCGGCGCCACGGGCCAGCCGCCGGTAGTTTCGTGCGAGACATTGGCGAGGAAGGCCGATACTTCGCGCCCTCGCGCTTCGCTACTGCCCTCCGTCCCGAACTTCGGGAACATCTGTGCCGCTTCAATCAGAGCGTCGTAGGTGTAGGCCGACGCGTTGCACGCGTCCTCTGCCTGATGTAGAAACATCGCGGCGAACATTTCGGGCGACAGCACATCTGCCAGTGAGTTACCCGACACGGGCTCCGTGTTATTTTCCGTTATTTCTGTCGTCTCGTCAGGCCTGACCACGTGATCGCTTCCACAGGACGCCAACAGGATCAAAATCAGCGCGCCCGATTGCATCGACCGAGTGCTGGTACGCGTTGTTTTCACTGGACTAACTCGGGCCGTGTTACGTAGTGGATATTTCGCCTCGCTGTTTGCATCTGAGTCGGCGACAAGTATAAGGAATCGAGCCGCGATTCACTACATGTCGTCCGAAATATACGACGGCCGCTATTCGCGCGAGGCCCCCTGGTACGCCGCGCGGATCTACTCCTCGAACATCTCCGGCCGATAGGGCAGAAACTGCCCGTGCTCGCGGTAGAGGGCTGCGTATTTCTCGACCTGTGCCATGTCCACGTCTACGCCCAGGCCTACGCCTTCTGGCACGCCCCAGCGCGGCCCATCCGCAATGGGTAATTTCTCCGTCAGAATATCGCCTTCCATGATCGCCGCCGTCTGCTGGTTGCCCTGCACCAGGTTCGGCAGCGTCAGGCAGACCTGGTGCGAGGCCGCCGCCATTAGCCCCAGTTCGCCGTGGGTGTGGCGGCAGACTTGCAGACCCTCGTTGGCCGCGGCGTAGGCGAAGCGCTGGAATTCCGACAAGGTCCCGACCCAGTAGGGGCTGAAGCACAAAATGTCGGCGGCGCGGTGGCGGATTACCTCCCACACGTCGCCGCGCCGCCACAGCCCTTCGTTGGCGGCCAGCGGTACCCGCGTCTTCTGCCTGAGCTCGGCCATATTGCGCACCGGGTCCTGCGACACGGGTTGTTCGGCGAAGTCGATGGTATAGCGATCGAACGCATCGAGATGGCGCACGGCCTCGGCCACGCTCCAGGCGCCGTTGGCGTCGATGCGGATCTTGCCCTCGGGACCGATGGCCTCGCGCAGCGCCGCGACCTGGTCGAGCTCGGAGGGAAAATTGACGCCGACCTTGAGGTAGTACACGCGATAGCCCTGTGCGCGGGCGGTAGCAGCCTGGGTGGCGACCGAGTCGGGATCGCCGGCGGCGAGATAGCAGAAGTAGTCGATCTCCTTGCGCACCCGCCCTCCCATCAGCCGGTAGAGCGGCTGGCCACAGGCCTTGCCCTGGAGGTCGCGCAGGGCCATGTCGATCCCCGCGTAGGCGAAGTTGCCGCTCATCTCGCGCAGGTCCCAATGCGCGGTGTGGAAGAAGTGCTGGGCGAGCTTTTCGTTGTTCCAGGGGTCGCGGCCGAGCAGGATGGGCGCGGCGGCGCGGACAATGGCGTCGATACTTTCGATATTGGGGCCGGGGCAGCACTCGCCCCAGCCGACCAGGCCGTCGTCGCTTGTGAGCTGCACCAGCACGGCGGTGACGCCGTCGCGGCGCACGCGGGCGCTGTTTTCGCGATGCCGGTAGGGCACGCTGACGATGTGAGTGTCGAGGTGGGCGATTTTCATTCGTTAGCCCTCGGGCTTGGGATGGGCGCTACACCGGGCAAAGCTACCAAACTACCGGCCTTCATCCAAGCTCTTGTTTCGGCGCCGCGTACCGGTAGATCCGAGGTATTGCCGCATCGGAGTAACGCCTGCGCTAGCCCGGGGCGGGCGGTTGACCTCGCCACTTGGTCGCGCGTCAGCCGATGTAGATAAGCCGGTTGCCGGTCATCCCGGTGCACAGGTCGATGATCAGCCAGATCCCGGCGGTGCCGAACGAACCCAGCACCATGCCCAGGAAAAGCGGACGCAGCCGCACGTAGAGCCGGGCGCCGCCGTATTTCAAGATCAGTGCCTTGCACAACCAGGCGAAGAAGACCGACGGCCAGATGATCTGCACCGGGTGCGGCAGCCCGACCGCGAGCCCGATGGGGTGAATCGGGAAGCCGACGAAGCGGTTCTTGACGAAGGTCAACAAGCCCATCAGCGCCGCGCCGAGGCCGGCGAAGGACAAATGCCAGATGTGGACGGGCTCGGGGCTGTTGATATTGCGCACGATCCAGTTGCCGGTGTAGTTGGTCATCCCGCCGAACTGCCAGCCGCCGAGGTTGATCCCGCCGTGCGCGTAGGCCAGATAGAGGACGGTAATGGCCGAGCCGGTGAAGGTGGCGCCGATGGCGATGGCGATAGCCCAGAACAACCGCCGATGCTCTAGCCGGGTGACCTCGGCGAGCTTGAGCCCGGTGGCGGCGGAGGCCATGACGAAGGTGCGGATATCGGCCGACCAGGGGAAGTTGAGCGCCAGTGCGGTCAGCCCGGATGGACCGACTACCGAGGAGCCGAGGGTGTTGACGGTGAAGACGGCGGGCGCTACCGGTGCGCGGCAGTAGGCCAGGCCGGCCTGGGAGATGATGCGCGCCAGACCGACGAAGATGATCAGGGCCGAGAGCTGGAAGACCACGGCGGTCAAAAGACCCATATTGCCGATGTAGAGCCAGGTGGTGCCCAGTACCAGGCCGCCGAGCAGGCCGAAGACCGCCACCCGGTAGGAGAGCAGTTCGCCCGAGTCATCGACCGAATCGTCGCCGTGCCAGGCCTTGCGCCAGACCGCCTTGAGGTGATGGCGGCCGCTCCACATGCTGGAAAAAACCAGGAAGAACATCGCGCCCAGCGCCAGGTGCGCGATGCTGGGTGGGGCGGGCGAGGAGTAGGGCTGCTCCGGCCCCAGGCTCCAGCCCAGCATGCGCAGCGCCCCCATCGCCAGCATGTTGAGCATGGCGAAAAACCAGATGCCCATCGACACGTCGAGGTTGAGCAGGTACGAGAGCCCCATCACCTCGAAGAGCGGGCGGAAGTTGATCCACACCGAGTTGCGCATGATCGGCACGTGCACATTGAGGTCGATCCAGGGCACGAAGTTGAAGTAGCGGTGCAGGGCGTTGACCGAGCCGATAAAGGCGGGGATGGCGAAGCCGACCCAGGTCAGGTAGTTGCGGAAGAAGGGCGGCACGGTTTCGTCGCGGTCGTTGGCGCTCATCTCCAGCGGCAGCGTGGCCAGCGGGAAATTGAGCCGCTCGCGCTCGACCCACTGCTTGCGCAGAACAACCAGCAGGCAGAGGGTGGTGAAATAGAGCGTGGCGATAAACAGGCTCCAGCCCAGGAGCGGGCGCAGCCAGACGGCCCAGGGGATGGTCTCGCCCTTGGAGATGCCCTCGAAGAGTTTCTGGATGGCCTCGTAGTCGTCGACGACCAGCGAGGCCGGGAGATAGGGGTGGATCAGTGCGACCCAGTCGTTTTCTACCGTGGCGTAGTAGACGAAGCCCCCCATCAGCGGGATCAGGTTCATGACCAGACCCCACGAGGGGATAGCGGCGCCGACGACCATCATGATGTAGACGGTGGCCAGTTCGCGCGGGGAGAGGCGACTGCCGGTGAGGATTTTGGCCAGGGGGTTGATGACCAGCGTGAGCAGGAAGAACAAAAAGAGCGCGGCGCCGGTGGAGTAGTCGGCGGCCATCGGCGAGCTGTGCATTACCAGCACGCTGATGGGCTCGCCAGCCGAGAGCGTCAGGCAGCCGACGACGCCCATGGCGATGGCGCGGAGGGTGACGCCGCGGCCGGCCGGCACTAAGGCGCGACCTTCCAGCGGTAGGCGCTCTGTCCCTGCTGCTGCCCATCTAGCGCCGCCACCCAAAGCCGGCACCATTCGTCGTAATCGCGCAAGACCGAATCTGGATGGGATCGGCTGCGTACCGCGAAGTCCGGGTAGTAGGGCCGGCCAGAGGGCGTGCCGGTCTTCTGGTAGCGCAGGTCCATGCTCCAGCGCACGGTGTCGGAGCGGTTGGCCGTTGAGCGGTGGGGTGTGCCTTTGGCCATCAACAGCAGGTCGCCCTTGTCCATTGGCAGGGTCACCGGCTCGGCTCCGGCCATCTGCTCGTCGTCGTTGACGGTCAGCAGGTTGTGCTTTATATGGTGCTGCATCATCCCGCGGGCGTGCACGCGCGGAACCAGTTGCATGCAGCCGTTTTCCGGCGTGGCTGCAGACAGCGGCAGCCACACGGTGAGGACGAAGTGCGGATCAGTCGCCGGCTGGTAGGCGCCGCCATCTTGGTGCCAGGGTGCCACGTGCGGGTCGCCGCCCTTGGGGGTCAGCCCCGCGGGGAGTTTGGCGCGCGTGTGCTGGACCGGACTGCAGGTGATCTCCGGCCCGACGAGATTTTCGACGATGTCGAGCAGTGTGCCATTGGCCAAAAATTCAAACGAGGCCCGGCCGCGGAAGTGCATGATATCCAGCCCGTCGTAGATGGCGTCGTTTTCGCGGCAGATCGCGATCAAGCGGCGGTTAAAGGGCTGGTCGGCGTAGAGTTCGGAAAGCGTGCCTGCGGCCATCATTTCCCTGGCTCGGCGGCTGATATGCGCCTCGTACTCGGCGATGACCGGATCGAGGTCGGCGTCGGCGAGCGCGCCGCGCAGCAGCAGATAGCCGTCTTGCTCGAATTGCGCTACTTGGGTGGGGCTTAGCGTCATGCGGCGTATTCCATTGATTGCGTGTTAAGCCACTACAAATTATAGCGATATTCGCCCGTTGTCACTACAACGGAGAATGAGATAGAGTGAAAATCGCCTACGGCACGTACGCCCTGCCCGAGACGCCGCTGGCAGCAGCCATCCCGATGCTCGCTGACCTCGGCTACGACGGTGTGGAAATCTGCATCAGCCGGCAGCAAGTCGGTTCGGTGCCCGACGAGCTGAATCCGGCGCGCCGGCAAAAGATAAAAGGGCTGTTGCAGTGGTACGGGCTGGGACGACCTCATTACCCTGGAGGCCAGCCTGGCGGTATGGGGCAAGCCCGGTTACGACCTGCTCGGCACCGCGCGCCGGTCGTAACCGGCGCTGGATGGTGCGCCTTTGCCACAGCCGGGGTGGCGCGGACCTAGGGTATAGTGTCGCTGTTGCCGCAAATTAAAAAGCCCCGGACCAGATATTGGTGCGGGGCTTTGCGATGGGGTGCCAATACCTTCAAGCGACCAGCCGCTCGTCTTTGAAAAAGGGAAAGTCGTAGTCGGGCAGGTGCGGATTGTTGGGATAGTCGAGATTCTGGAGCGGATACGAATCCGTGACCGCCGCGACCTGCTTGACGTAGCGCTTGTGCAGGAAGGTCAGCTCGTAGACATTGTAGATCTCGTAGCGGTCGTAGCTAAACTTTTCGCCCCAGTTGTTGGCGTGGGTATGAACCAGGGTGTAGTTGCGCTCCAGGACCTTCATCATGTCGATGAAGTGCTTCTGAATCTCCGGGTGGTGCAGCCAGTGGACCTCTAGGCACAGGCCGATGGCGAGGTCGGCGAAGGTGTCGATATCGACATTGAGAAAGTACTCGTACTCGTGCCCTTCGACATCAATCTTGGCAAACGCACCCATGCCGACCTGGCGCTGGCGGCAGTGCTCGATAAAGTCGCGGCAGCCCTCGCCAAAGCCCAGGCCCTCGGAGGTGTGGTTGATCTCGCGCGGCAGGGCCCAGTGGGCGATGGTGTGGTCGAAGCTGTAGATGGGCTTCTGATAGTGCTCGATGAATTCGAGCTCGGCGCGGTATTCGGCGCCGATGCCGTAGGAGAACAGGCAGCTGCAGCGGTCGAGCGCGAATCGCGGCACCACATAGCCGCCGTCTTCGCGCGGCCCCAGGCGGACCAACTCGTGGTCGGTGCGCTTGGGAATCAGATATTTGAGCATGTTATCCTGTGCGGCGCTGGCCGTCATAATCCTCACCCTGCTGAAATTTTTGCAAGCGTTATTTTAAATATCGCCGCTTGGGAAAATTTCTGCAGTGCTTTATTTGGGCGAGGTTTACGGCCCCTTGGCAGCGGAGCGCGAGGCGGGATAGTATCCGTGCCGCGGCCGGTCAGATTTCGTAGTCGAAGACCAGCACATCATCGACGATCGGCCGCAGCAACTGCTGGCCGAGCGCCTTGTGGTCGGGGTGGGGCAGGTAGGCATCGCGGGCGTCGGCGTCGGCGAAGGTCATGACGAAGCCCCAGTTGAAGCCGTGCTGTTTGCCCTCGGGGCTGTTGTCGTCGCCACCGCTGACGGATTCGATGCCGGAGATTGTGTCTTTGAGGGCGATGAGACCGTCTAAGAGCGCGGCCTTCTGCTCCGCGGTCGCATCGGGTTTGAGTTTGAGCAGGACGATGTGCTGGATCATCGGTGTCTCCGTTGTTATTGCAGGTATTTTCCGGGTATCCGCGACATCTCGTATTCGGCGCTCGGGTCGCGGTCGGCGATTAGTGCGGGGATTTCGTCGGTCCAGTAGGCCGGCGGCTCCTCGGTGGTGCGGGTGTGCCAGGCCAAGACCAGCGTCCGCCGCTCGTCGGTGATATTGCGGCCTGCAGCGTGCAGGATCCGCGCGTCGCCCAGAACCAGCTGTCCCGCCTTGACTGGCACGTCGACCTGTGCGGGATCGTCGCCGAACATAATGGGATGATCTTCTTCGATAAAGCGCGCGCCCTGCTCGTGTGCGGGTACCAGCTGGTCGTGCAGCGGCACGCGGCGGTGGTGGGTGCCTGGAATAACCCGTAGACAGCCGTTTTCCGGGGCCGTGTCGCTGAGGTAGTAATTGAGGAAGATGGTCTGCGGCCAGGGCGTGGTGCTCAGCGGATCGTTCCAGCGCATCCAGTCCTGGTGCCAGTAGAGCGGCGGTCCCTTGGCTTCCTTGGTGAGGATGATAATGCTGCCGGCGGGCTGGAAGTCGTCGAAGCCGAGTTCGGCTAGAGCTCGGTATGACGGTGCCCACGAGAGCAGTTTGTCGATGACGGGATTGTCTTCCCCTCTGACGCCGATGTGCTGGCCCTGATACACCAGATCTGCCGGCTCCTCGTGGTCGGCGATCAGCCGCTCGGTCTCGTCTCGCAGCTCCTGCAGGAATTCTTCGGTAACGATATCGTCGATGAGGCAATAGCCGTCGCGGAGCATCTGGTTCCGCGTTGCGATGGCGACTTCCGGAGTCACGGGCTTTCTCCTCTGTGTGTGCGGTAGGCTAAGCCCTTGACGAATGAACGTTCTCGATGGGCTACGAGCTCAGCGCCGATTTGATGGACGTTTTTGCCACGCCGTGCTCAGGGCGATGGCGGCAATGATAAAGGAATTTTGGTGCGTGGCGTCAAGTGTAGCCGGGTGCTGCTAGCGCCCTGCGGGGAGTCCGCGGGACCCGGGAAAGTAGACGCTGCCCCTGCCCTGCGGTGCAGATCTGCCGCACAGGCCCGCTGCGCCGTCGGATTCAATCGCTGCGCAGGCGGCACCGTATAAAGCAATTAGCGAATCGTCTGGTCAAGCCGATGTGCAGTCTGCATTTTATGCTTCTGTGCGTACTTTACGCAAAGATGGGTGGAGCGACATGAGTGAGCACAGCGCTTTTAAACAGCCCGCATTGCGCGCGCAAATTATCAACCGCGTCCCGTTGGAAATATGACTATCTCCGCCCTATTGTCCGCTTCACTATCCCGCTGTAAAACGTGGGCTGCATTCGCGTTGCTGCTATGCGTGGTCTCCGGTCTTTTGTTCGCGCCGGTGACCCAGATCGGTTCTGCCGCGGCGGTCGAGCTCTTTCAGCGGGTAGTGGCTATAGATCCCGACTATGCGCCCGCGCGCCAGAATCTTGCCGCGGTGACCAAATCGGTTACCGCGCCATAATTGGGGAAGGAAAAGCCCGTGCGTAAACCCCGTATCACCGTCGTCGGCAGCTTTGTCGTCGGCCTGACCATCCGCCTGCCGCGGCTGCCCGTGCTGGGCGAGAGTCTGTTCGGCGACGAATACGACCTTGGGCCCGGCGGCAAGGGCAGCAACCAGGCCATCGCCGCAGCGCGCCTGGGCGCGGATGCGAGCCTGCTGGCCTGTGTTGGCGACGACCTTTTGGCCCAGGTCGCCTGGGATACCTTCCGCCGGGAGGGGATCGACCCGGCGCATATCCGCGAAATTCCCGGCGTCAACACCGCCGTCGGGGTGGTGCAGTTATTGCCTGGGGACGACAACTGGATCGTCGGTCATCTGGGTGCCAACGCGCATATGCGACCGGAAGACGTCGATGCGGCCGCCGGGGCCATCGCCGAGAGCGATGTGGTGCTGATGCAGTTCGAGACGCCCGCAGCAGTGATCCGGCGCGCCCTGGAATGGGGCCGCGCGCACGGCGTGTGCACGCTGTGGAACCCGGCGCCGGCCCGGGCCGTGCCACCAGATCTGCTGGGCCTGGCCGACATCCTGACCCCCAACCAGACCGAGCTGCGGATCTTGCTGGATCTACCGCCCGATGATCCGACGCCCGACGAGGATCTCGCTCGTCGCCTGCTGGATATCGGCGTGCGGCAACTGGCGGTGACGCGCGGCGCGAGCGGGGCGCTGCTCGTTACCGCAGAAGGGATTGCCCACGTGCCGTCTGTCGCCGGCCTCGCCGTGGTGGACGTTACTGGCGCCGGCGATAGCTTCAATGCGGCGTTGGCGGTGGGGCTGGCCGAAGGCCTCGATCTCGAGCGGGCCGCAGCCCGCGCTTGCTGCGCCGGAGCTTTCGCGGTTCAGCGCCTGGGCGTTATCGACGGCTTGCCGACGCGGGCGGAACTGGATGATTTCATCGCGACAAAGGGAGCATGAGCAGTGGGTGTGGATTGGGCAGCTAGGCGCGCGCAATTGCAGCGCGACGGCGTCTGCATTATCGAAGACGTGCTCGACGACGCGATGCTACAGCGCGTCCGCGCCATCGCCGCTGCACAGATCGCCGCGCTGAGCGCCGACGACCGGCGCGAGCAGCGCTCCACCGGCTCGATGGTGGCCAACCGCCACTTGCCGCAGCTGGCTGAATTGATTGCCTGGCCCGGCACCTGGGACGCGCTCACACGCCTGGGCTATGCCGATTGCAAATTCTCGCGGGCCTATCTGATCAGCAAACCGCCGCACAGCCCGCAGCTATTTTGGCACCAGGACTTCACCGCCTGGTCGGGCGAGCCCCGCGCTGGCGACGAGGTCTCGCCGCAGCTCTTCGCCATGTTCTACCTGGTCGATACTGACCGCGCCAATGGCTGTCTGCGCATCATTCCCGGCTCGCACCGCAAACGCCACCCGCTGCACGACCAGCTCGGCAGTGCCCACAGCGACGCCAGCCGCCGCATGGACGACCCGGATGCAGCGCTCTATTCATCGGTGCCCGACGAACGCGATCTCCCCGCCCGTGCTGGCGACCTAGTGCTGGGCGACGGTCGCGCTCTGCACGCGGCTCATGCGAATACCACCGCTTGTGAGCGTCCGCTGATCACCCTCTGGTACCACCCGGATTTTTCGCGGTTGCGCGAAGGCACCCAGCGCCAGATTAGCGAACTGGCGCGAGCCGAAGTCGAGCACTGGCCCGAGCGCAATCGCCGGACGGTGGCTTCGATGATCGCCGATTATTCGGGAGACGCGCCGGCCTTGCCCAGGGACCGGGTGCCGGGGCCGAATTTTGTCTGACGGATTTGCACCGCCCTGCCGCCGCGCGAGAAAGAGTTCGCGGTCGATTGGCATCGCCAGACCTTCGCTCAAGCCCGCGCCACGTCCATCAACGCCTTGATATAGCCCATGGCGTTGGCCACGGCGCGGTACTGTTTGCCGGACCCCTCTTCGAGCACCGGCACGTGGTCTTCTACCAGCGGTGCGTTTACACCGGCCTCAAAGAAGGCCCGCATCGCCGCCAGCATGCGACGTGACCCTCGCCGACAAAGGTCTCTGCGAACCTGGGCACCGCACCGGTCACATTGCGGAAGTGGATGTGGTGGATTTTGCCGCGGCGGCCGAAATCGCGGATCGCGTCGCAGACGTCTTCGGGCATCGCCCCGAAGGTTCCGGTGCACAAGGTTACGCCGTTTGAATCGCTGGGGACAATAGCGGTGGCGCGGTGCATCGCCTCGTGGCTGCGCAAGACCCGGGCGACTCCGCCGATGGGCGAGATCGGCGGGTCGTCGGCGTGCAGTGCAAGCTTCCCCCCCGCCTCTTCGGCAACGGGGACGACCGTCTTGAGAAAGTAGGCCAGGCTGTCCCAGATCTGCTCGTCGTCGGCCGGCGCAGACGCCGACACGGGGGCGTACCAGTATTCCGCACCGGCATCGCGCACGGCGTCGTAGTCGAAGGCGGTAAACGCTGCCCCGCCCCGCCCCGGCATCGCGCGGTCGGTGCGCAGGCCGTAGTTGCCGTAGTGGCTGCGCAATGAGTGGAAGTAGCACACGGCGGGTATACCCGCGGCGCCGATGTTGCGGATATGCGTACACCAGTTGTCGATCTGCTCGTCGCGGCCCGGCAGGCCCAGCTTGACCTTGTAGGTGTGTTGCTCGGGCGGGCCGCTGACCACCGCCAGCCTCAGCCCTGTCGCCTCGACGCGCTGGCGCAGGTGTCTGAGCTCCGCGACGGTGTAGTGACCCCCATCGGTAGAGAGACTGCCGCCGCCGACAATGTCGGTAGCCCCC